>NZ_JACVTY010000016.1:0-124049 GCF_016624805.1 Pseudomonas sp. S44 | reverse complement strand
CCGGGCCCTATTGTGGTGTGGGGCCGGTTGGGGCGGGGCTACCGGCCGCCCCACAAGGCAAGGGTTGATCAGCCGTTGTCCACCGGCTTGTACGGCCCGCCATAACCATCACCGACCATCGAGATGATGTTGCCGTTGTCGTCGATCCAGTCCGAGGGCTTGAGCGAGTACTTGTAGTCTTCCGAACGGCGGTTGTTGCCGTCGCCGATGTAATCCGGATGATCGACGCGATGGTCGCCGCGGATGCTCGAGCGTGCATCCCACTCTTCCTTGCGGAAGTCGAAGATGCTGCGATCGCCCGGCGCGTCGCGCTGGCCCCAATCGGAAAGGTAGGTCTGCAGCCACACATAAGCCTCGTCGCCGTTGGGCTTGAGCAGGCCGTCCTGCTTGAAGTCCTGGATCTGGTCCCAGTTCTGCAGCGAGATCTTGTGCAGCTTGTGCGACTTGACGTCGTTGAGGATCGCACCGACGAAGGAGAACACTCCGGAGAACAGGAACCCCACCGGCCCGAGCAGGGGCACCAGGCGCCCGGTGACACCGAACACCCCGGCGACGCTGCCGGCTGCACCGAACAGGCTGCTGACGCCACCTGCGACCGACAAGGAACCGGAAGCGATCTTGATCGGGTCTTTCTCACGCACGCCGTCGCGGATGGTCAGGCCACCCATGACCACGCCGATCACCCCACCGACCACGTCGGCTCCGGCGCCGATGACCTTGATCGCACTGCCGGCGAAGCGTGCGATCTTGCCTGCGCCGACCACGCCGCCACGCTTTTCGATACCACTCTCGATGCCCTGGTGCAGCTTGTTCATCGTGGCTTCGTCGAACGGCTGGCCGTTGAGCGCCTTGCCGACATCCTTACCGTCGGCCATGGCGTCGTCGATGATGTTGTAGTACTGGTTCTGCACATCCTGCACGCTGCGCGGGATCTCGGGCCCCGCAGTGCCTGGCTTGCTCCAGATGGTCGGCACCGAGCGGTCCAGGCCCATCAGCTTGTAGGCGTTGGTGCCGAACGCCTTGTCGAAGGCCTTGGTGCCGAGGGTGGCGAAGTGCGAACCGGTGCTGAGGAAGCCGATGAAGTCGTTGGCGATGCCGGCCCGCTCGCGTGGGGTGTCGGCCAGCGTGCCGCCCTTGCCGGCCAGCTGATAGATGGCCCGCCCCAGAGAGATCGCACCGCCCATCGAGCCGAGCACGCCATTGTCGCTGAGGAAGGACAAGGTCTTGACGAAGGCGCCGCGATTTTCCGCGCTCAGGTTCGGCATCAACTCGGTGCTGACCGCCTTGTTGATGTCGTCGAGGGTGATCTTGCCGTTGGCCTGCCAGGTGTCGCCCAGGTTGCTCATGACCTTGCCGAAATCGGTGGCCATGTCCTTGTCCTTGAGCAGCATCTCGACGAACTTCTCGTAGGTCGCCAGCGACCTGCGCGGGATGCTGTCGCCGCCGGCCTTGAGGGCCTGGAGCATGAGCAGGGTCTGGTCGGTGGTGGCCAGCGCGGTGTTGTCGTCGGAGATCTTGCTGGGGTCGGCGATCAGCTTGTCCAGCTCCATAGTGTAGCCGTCGATCTGCAGGTTCTGCAGGAACTGGTCGGCCTTGGCCGGATCGATGTCGGCGAGCCCTGCGTAGGCGCTGCGGATTTCACTGGTGGCAAGCTCGGTCTGGCCGTTGGCCTGCAGGTCGTTGATGTACTTGACGAAGTTCTCCGACGAGGTGCTGTCGAGCAGCTTCTGGCGGGTTTCGTCGACTTTCGCCGAGCCGCCTTCGACCTTGCCCAGGGCCGCGTCGTGCTTGCTCTTGAGGTCGGCGACGATGGTCGGGTCGCCGAGCAGTTCGCCGAGCTGGGCATCGATGGCCTTGGCATCGAAGATCTCGTCGCGCACATCGCGCGAGGTCACGGTGATCGGGTCGCTGGCGTTGCCATGGTTGCCAAAGCCATGCTCAGGGATGATCGACATGCCATGGTCGGCCATGCTCTTGGCTTCCAGCGCCCGAACCAGCTTGGCCCGTGGGTCGTCCTTGGCAATGCTGCCGTCCTTGATCCCGGCGCGGTAGCCATCGACCAGGTCGCGGATGGCCAGGTCGCGTACCGACAACGGCTGGCCGTCCTCGTCCTTTTCGGTGGTGGCGAGCTCATCCACCGAGACTTCCTTGAGCGGCGGCAGGCCATGGTCGGCGCGCAGCTTGTCGACGTCGGTGACCTGCTCGGCGATGCTGCTGCGGTAGTCGGCGATCTGTTCGAACATCTGCGGGTTGTCGAACTGCGAGACGATGATCTTCTGCTCTTCGCCGCCGGGCTTGCGCTGGGTGAAGGCGATCAGGCCCGGGCCGTAGTCGCCGATGCCGCCGACGCTCATGATGTCCTCGGTCGAGGCCAGGTAGTCGTCCGGGCCAGCCTTGGTGTAGCCGTCGCCCTTGGCCTTTTCCAGACCGGCGAGGGTCTGGCCCTTGGTGCTGTAGTCGAGGAAGGCTTCGGGGGAGACGTCGCGCGATACCACCACCAGTTTGCCGTCGGCCTTGGTGACCACCAGGATGCCGTCGGTGGGCGCATCGACCTTGCTGATGTCGTTCATCCCCAGCGTGCCCTCGGCACGGGTCTGCAGGTGCTGGTCGGGCAGCTTGTGGGCGTTCTTGATGTAGTCGAAGGCGGGCGTGCCCTTGGTCGTGTCCAGCGCGTGCAGGAAGTCGTACAGCTGGCTGCCGCGGTTCTCCGGGGCGGGCTGGTTGGCGGCGGCGGAGGGGACGCTGTCGAGCGAGTCGTAGCCGCGGTCGTGGGCCTTGGCGTCGTCGCGGCTGATCGCGTACTTGTGGCCGTCGTGCTCGAACAGGATGACGTGGGCGTCCTTGTCTTCGGAAACCACCTTGAGCTTGTCCACGTCCAGGCCGGCGGGCAGGCCGGTGACCTGCTCGTAGCCGGCGGCCTTGGCGTCGTCCAGTGCGACACGGGTCTTGCCGGCGCCGCTGTAGGCAGCATAGGCCTCGGGCGTGATGCCCTCGGCGATGATGACTTCGCGGCCGTTGGTGAGCTTGACCTTGAGCACGCCGTCGGTGGCCTGCTCCACCGACTGGATGTTGTCCAGCAGGAAGCCGCTGTCGTCCTTGCGCAGCAGCGACTGGCCCGGGTCGGTGAGGCCGGCGACGATCAGGTCGTGGGCTGGTGTGCCCTGGGTGTCGGCCAAGGTGTCGAGCAGGTTGTAGAGCTGGGTGCCGTGGTCGGGGCCGCGGTCTTCACGGGTCGGCACGGCATGGCCGAAGCGCAGGTTCTCGAAGGTCTCGTAGCCTGGCTGGCTGTCCTGCGCGGCCTTCTCGCTGATCTGGTACTTGTTGCCGCCGTGCTCGAAGTAGATGACGCCGTTGTCCTTGTCCTGGGCGACGATCTTCAGCTTGCCGATATCGAGGGTTTCCGGCAGCTCGGTGATGTCCTTGTAGCTGTCGGCATCGGCGGGCTTGTCGTGCGGCACGCTGCCGCCGCCGTCGTTGGCCGCCAGGACCTTGGGCTTGAAGGTCTTGTCCGCGCCCGGATCGCTGAGCAGCAGGCGGGCCTTGTCGAGGACGCTGTCGAATAGGCCGGCGGTGTCGGAGGGGGAGGAAGGGCTGCTGCTGGAGGGGGCTTCGGGTCTGTTGATCATTGCACGGTCCGGGGCGAGGACGGCGGCAAGCGCAGCCCCGCAGCCCGAGACGATTCCGTTGCTGGGCGACCAGGTTGCGCGACCGACATCAAAGGTTCATGGAAGTCTGATCCTAGGCGACCTCGACCTTTGAAACGCACAACCTTGGCAAGTTACAGCAAGGTTTCACGTGTGTGAAAACTGGGTGTTGAACTGGCGCTCCTGACGACGCTGATCCCAGGCCTGGCTGGTGCGCCTGGGGGCTTCCTCCGGTTGGCTGGTCAACTGCGAAAGGGTGGCGGTGATGCGTCCGGCCCAGAAGCGCGCGCCCTGTTCCTGGGCCTCCTGCATGGCCTGGTTGAGCAGCTCCTGGGCTTGCGCCTGGCGTTCGGGCGAATCGGGCCTGGCCAGCAGTTGGGCCTTGATGCGCAACAGCTCGGGGCGGAACCAGCGTTCCTGGCGAGCGGCGGTCACGGCCAGGGTCTGGTCGAGGATCTCGATGGCCAATTGCTCCAGGCCCAGTTGCGCAAGACCTTGGGCGTACTCGCTGCGCACCAGGTTGTACAGCGGGCTGTCGCCGATCGCATGGAGCTGGTCGAGCGCTTCGCCGAGGCCGCGCACGCCGTCTTCGGCATTGCCCTGGCGGATCAGCAGGATGTGCTCGAAGCACCGGACGAACAGGCGCCATACCGGCATCTCGTGGCCCCCCAGGCTCTCTTTGAGACGGGCAAGAAACTCGCGGCTGCGCTTTTCGTGGCCGACCAGCAGGGTGATGGGGATGGCGCTCAGGCTCAGGGTGTACCAGAGGCTGGCCGGGTGGTGCTGGGTCAACGCCGCTTCGACGTTGGCCTCGATGGTCAGCAGGGCCTGACCGACCTGGCCTTGCAGCAACTGCACCTGGGCCTTGAGCGAGCGCGCGGCGATACCTTGGTCGAAGTGGCTGTCGATGACGTGGGCGCGGGGCATCATCGGGAAACTCAGGGCTTCGCTGATCGCCTGGCGGGCGCCATCGAAGTCGGCCATCTGGAACAGCGGCGTTGCCCGCATGCGCCGGCCGAGCATGCGCCGTTCGAGGATGCCGGTGCGTTCGCTGAGCTGGATGTACTGGTTGGCCAGGTCCAGCGCCTCGGCGTGCTGGTTGCTGCAGCAGTGGTCGTGCCAGAGGCCCCACAGGCCGCGCAGTTCATGCTCGGTGTCGCCGAGGGTGCGGGCGTCTTCGATCACCTGCTGCCAGGCGTCACGGATCGACTGCCCGGCACCGCGGGTCAGGGCCATGACGCTGGCCGAGAGTGTCAGCAAGAGCATGCGCTGGCGGGGTGTGATGGCCTCGAAGCGCAGGCCGCGGTCGACCCAGGCGTGGCATTCGTCGACCCGCGACAGGCGCAGCCACAGCGGCACGCTCATCAGCGTGAGTTCGACGCCGAGACAGGCGTCGCCCTGTTCGCTGAAACACCAGCTCAAGGCGCTGCGTACGCTGTCGCTGCCGGGGCTGTGCAGGGCCAGCCAGCTGTCGCTGTCCAGGCGCTCAAGGTCTTGCACCGCGCGGCGTTGTTCCTGGAGGGTGTACTGCGCGTGGCGCTGGGCGATAGCGGCGGTCTCGTCATGCAGGGCCAGCTGCTGCGCCGCATACACGCGGGCCGTGTGGTGCAGGCGGTAGCGCTTGATCGGTTGCGCCCCGGCGGCCACCAGCAGCGACTTGTCCATCAGGCTTTCCACCAGCCAGGCAGCGTCCTGGAAAGGGCCTGGCTGGACCTCGACCACCGCCTTGGCGGCGGCGAGGGTGAAGCTGCCGGTGAACACCGACAGCTGACGGAACATCGCCTGCTCCTGCGTGCACAGCAGCGCGTGGCTCCACTCCAGCGAGGCTTGCAGGGTGCGGTGGCGGGGCAGGGCGGTACGCCGGCCGGCCATCTGCAGGCGGAAGTCGCCATCGAGCAGCTCGACCAGATAGGCCAGGCCAAAGGCGCGTACGTGGCTGGCGGCGATCTCGATGGCCAGGGGATTGCCGTCGAGGGTACGGCACAGTGCGAGCGCCGCCGGCACGTCGGTATCGCTGAAGGCAAAGTCCGTGTCGTGCGCAGCGGCGCGCTCGGCGAACAACTGGACGGCCGGGCTGAGCAGGGCCTGGGCGGCGCACAGTACGTGATCGTTTGCGGGGCAGGGCAGCGGCGCGACCTCGTGCACGCATTCGCCTTCGGCGTGCAGGGCTTCGCGGCTGGTGACCAGGATGTGGCAGCCCGGCGCCTGTTGCAGCAGGGCTTCGACCAGGGTCGCGGTGGCTTCGAGCACGTGGTCGCAGTTGTCCAGGATCAGCAGGTGGCGGGCTTCGTCGAGCAGGGCGGCGATCAGCGCCACGGCGTCTTGTGCGGTGCTGTCGATGCCCAGCGCCGCCGCCACCAGGTCGGCGACGCAGGCAGGCTGGTCAGCCTCCGTGAGGTCGACGAAGGTGCGCCCCTCGCTGAAGTCTTCGGCCATGGCGTGGGCGAGTGTCAGCGCCAGGGTGGTCTTGCCGATGCCGCCGGTGCCGGTGAGGGTGAGCAGGCGGCGGCTGCGCAGGGTTTCGGCCAAGGTCTGGCAAATGTCGTCGCGGCCGATGACGCTGCTGCCAAGGCTCGGCAGGTCGTTGCCGGGTTTGGTCGCAAGCAGGGGTTGCGGCGCCATTTCACGGATGGTCACCGGAGCCACGAAGCGGTACCCGCGGCCCGGTACGGTGACGATGTAGGTGAAGTCTCCTTCTTCGCCAAGCACTCGGCGCAGGGTGGTCATTTGCGCGCGCAGGTTGCATTCCTCGACGATGACCTTGGGCCAGACCAGCGCCAGCAGCTCGTTCTTCTCCAACAGCTCGCCGGTTCGGCTCGCCAGCGTGACCAGCAGTTGCAGCGCACGGCTGCCCAACTGCACCAGTTCCCCGTCCTTGAACAGCAGATGCTGCTGGGGGTAGAGCACGAAGGACCCAAAGCACAGGGCGTTTTCCGGATCAGGGGTATCCAGAGCGTCCAGGGCGACAATCTTTCCGGGCTTGGTCTTGGTCAGGGGCATGATTAAACCTTTATGAATGAGTTAGTTATTGGCGGTCTTGAAGGGCGCCTTTGTTGTTTCACATGTTCAGGATAAACAGCACGATCCGACGTAAGGTCTGTCTCGGTGGCACGGGCGAACTTCGACAGCCAATGGCCATTCGCTTGTCATTGTTCGCTCATCTTTCGCAAGGCACGTCGCGGAAGGACTCCGCAGCGGATCAAATTCTGGCAAGTACCGTGCCATGGATCCAATGATCATCTGGTAACGGGCGTCCTTGAACTTTCGCGAAACGATGCGCATTGCCGGGGTCGGTCGTTGTTTTATTCGGGATTCCGAATGTTTCATTCGTATGACGTTCGGGTTGCCGAATGAGCGAGGCCGTGGACGTGCTTTGCAGGACGAAGACGGCGCATGGAGGCTTTGTAAATCGCGGGCTGTACGGTTCATGACGGTGTGTGCTGAGAAAAAACGAACAGCGCCTGGCGGTTCCCCGCCATACCTGGCAAGGGACATTAAGTGTGTGCTCTATGCACGGCCGCGGCGCGATTCATTGTTGGGTGGGGATAAACTGACCCTCCTGTGGAGACTATTTAGAACATCCTTTTGTGTCGTTTATTAGTTGGCGGTAATCCGCCATCGCGAAGTTTGTGAACACATTCGCAGTTGTCATCTTTGTCATGAAACAAATGGCGGGTTTGCGGTAGGGTTTGCGGTCGCCTTTCGTATACTGTCACGCGCACGAAATTTGTTATCGACTGTTTTTATTGGGAAAGTTCGGAAGTTTCGAGTAATTGCTCGAAAACATTGCGCGGGCCATCATTTTTTTGCACCACAACAGGCCGTGGCGATAAACCGCCACGCATGACAGCACCCCGGGGGCCGGGGTGCAGAAAAGGCGGGAAGATCAGGGGCGTGGGGCGGCGTTATCGGCTGTTCAGGCCACGCCACCGTTGGCGCGCAGGATCTGGCCGTTGACCCAGCCGCTGTCAGGGCCGGCGAGGAAGGCGACGACACCGGCGATATCCTCTGGCTGGCCCAAGCGGCCCAGGGGTGGTGCCTGGGTGGCGGCCTGGATCTGCTCGGGCGTCTTGTCGGCCAGGAACAGTTCGGTTTCCACCGGGCCCGGGGCCACGGCATTGACGGTGATGTTGCGACCGCGCAGTTCCTTGGCGAACACCTGGGTGAAGGCCTCTACCGCGGCCTTGGTGCCGTTGTAGATGGCGTAGCCTGGCATTTTCAGGGCCAGCGTGGTGCTGGTCAGGTTGATGATGCGCCCGCCGTCGTTCAGCCGTGTCGCGGCAGCGCGCAGGGTGTTGAACACGCCTTGGGTGTTGATCGCGAAGTTGCGGGCGTACAGCTCGTCGCTGGTCTGCGCCAGGGGCGCGACCTTGAGGATGCCGGCGTTGTTGACCAGCACATCGATGCGACCCAGTTGCCGCTCGATGGTGTCGAACAGGGTCTGTACCTGGCCTGCACTGGACACATCGGCCTTGAGGGCGATGGCCTTGCCGCCGGCCTGGCGGATCTCGGCCACCAGTGCATCGGCTTCGGCATCGTTGCTGGCGTAGTTGATCGCCACGGCGAAGCCGTCACGGCTGAGGCGGCGGGCGATGGCGGCACCGATGCCGCGCGAGGCACCGGTGATCAGGGCTACGGAAGAGGTCATGCTGGGCATCCTTCTGAGTGGGTGTGGGAAGGAGTGTGGACTGTTGGCGAAAAAAGATAATTGCGCGGCAAGTGCGATCAGTGTTCCATTTGCTTTAATTATCGACTTGGCGTCTTTCCCTTGCGAAGCAAGGGTAGCCGCCACCCTCCAGGAGAACCCGTCCATGGATCGCTTCCAGGAAATGCAGGTGTTCGTGCGTATCGCCGAGCGCGGCAGTTTTTCCCAGGCTGCCGAGGACCTGCAGATCCCGCGGGCCACCGTCACCAACCTGATCAAGCGCCTGGAGCAGCGCCTCGGCGTGCGCCTGCTCGAGCGCACCACCCGGCACGTGCGCATGACCCACGATGGCGAGGCCTACTACCACCGATGCGTGCGCCTGTTGCTGGACCTCGAGGAGACCGAAAGCGCCTTTCGCAACGCCCCTCCCAAGGGCCTGCTGCGGGTCAACCTGCAGGGCACCCTGGCCAAGCATTTCGTCATGCCGGCGCTGGGTGGGTTCCTGGCGCAGTACCCGGACATCACCCTGCACATCGGTGAGGACGACCGACTGGTCGATCTGGTGCGCGAAGGGGTGGATTGCGTGCTGCGGGCGGGCCTGCTGCAGGATTCGTCGTTGATCGGCCGACAGGTTGCCAGCCTGGAACAGGTGACCGTGGCAAGCCCCGAGTACCTCGCGCAGCACGGCACGCCCGCCACGCTGGACGACTTGCAGCAGCATTTCGCGGTGGATTACCTGTCCAGCGCCACCGGGCGGGCGGTGCCCCTGGAGTTCAGGGTCGGTCGTGAGGTGGTGGAGCGTTTGTTGCCCGCGAGGGTTTCGGTGACCGGCGTTGACCTGTACACCGGCGCGGCGCTTTCGGGGGTGGGGATCGTTCAGGTACCACGCTACCGGATTGTCCATGAACTGGCGGCCGGCAGCCTGCGCGAATTGTTGCCGGACTGCCCGCCACCGCCGATGCCGGTGTCGGTGGTGTACCCACAGAGCCGACAACTGTCGGCGCGGGTGCGGGTGTTTTCGCAGTGGTTGGCGGCGCAGTTGGGGCAAGGTCGCTGACCGGGTGACGAGATGTGACGGAATAAACCGGCGTGGCGCGCGTTTACGAGCTGAAACCCCCAACGACCGGAGTCGTCACCATGCCCCACCTGCGTACCCTTGCCCGCGGCACTCTGCTTCTCGGCACCCTTGGCCTGACCATGCTCGGTGCTACCGCCCAGGCTGCCGAAACCTGGGAGGTCCTGCCGCCCACGCCACACCTTGCAGGGCCGTTCAAGACCGCCGAGGTCAATGGCGTGCAGCTCGCCTACCACATCGAAGGCAAGGGCACGCCGGTGTTCCTGCTGCATGGCGGCCCGGCCAATGCCGACTACCTGGCCGGCCAGGCCAAGGCGCTGTCGACGCATTACCAGGTCATTTCGGTGGACACCCGTGGCCATGGTCGCAGCAATGCCAATGGCCTGCCGCTGAGCTACGACGCCATGGCCGATGACGTGGTCGGGCTGATGAAACAGCTGGGCCTGAACAAGGTCGATGTGGTGGGCTGGAGCGACGGTGGCATCACCGCGCTGGACCTGGCCATGCGTTACCCGGACAAGGTCGGCCGGATCATCGCCTTCGGCGCCAACACCGACCCGACCGGTGCCTTCCCGGATGCCGACAAGAAGCCTGCTTTCGGCACCTTCATCACCCGTGCCGCCGAGGAGTACAAGCAGTTGTCGCCAACGCCGGACGGTTTCGAAAAGCTCAATGCCGCGCTGGCCCAGATGTACCAGCAGCAACCGAACTGGACGCCGGCGCAACTGGCGACCATCAAGGCGCCGACCCTGATCGTCGACGGCGATCACGACGAGGCGATCAAGCCTGATCACACCCGCTATATCGCCAAGAGCATTCCCGGTGCCAAGCTGCAGTTCATCGAGGGCACCAGCCACTTTGCGTTCCTGCAGAAGCCTGAGGTGTTCAACAAGGTGATGCTGGATTTCCTGGCCAAGCGCTGAGCAGGCTCAGCCTGCGCTGAACAGTGCCCGCGCTTCGTTGAAGCACTGTTCGGCGATGGCCGAGCGCGGTTCGCTGCGGCGCAGCAGCAGGCCCACCGGGCTGTGAATGCTGGCGTCGGCCACCGGGATGATGCGCAGGTGTTCGCTCAGATCTTCCAGGCCGCAGTCCAGCGGCATCACCGCGCAGCAGATGCCGGCGTTCAGTGCCTGGATCAGTTGGAAGGTCGAGTCGCTTTCCAGCACGGCCTGGGGCTCCAGGCCGCGGCTGCGAAAGCTCAGGTCCAGCGACTGGCGGTAGTGCATGCCTTTGCTCAGCAGGCCCAGCGGCAGGCCGTCGAGTTCTTCCCAACGCAGTTGCTCGGTGTCGAACTGGAAGTGCCGGGTGTCGTGCAGCAGGCCCATGGTGGTGATACCCAGCTCGACCACCTCGAAGAAATTGACATTGACCTGGTCGAGGTAGCAGATGCCCAGGTCGAGCTGGTTGCGGCTCAGGCCGTCGATGATCTGCTCCGAACTCAGCGAGCTCAGCTGGAAGTGCAGTTCGGGGTATTTCTCGCGCAGCGGCAGCAGCAGTTCCATCGGGTTGAAGCTGGCCAGCGGCACGGTGCCCAGGCGCAGGCTGCCGACCACCTGGCCGCGGCAACTGGCAGCCTCGGCCTGCAGGCCGTCGTGGGCGGCGAGCAGGGTCTTGGCCCAGGCCAGGATGCGCTCGCCGGCTTCGGTGAAACCCTCGAAACGTTGACCGCGCTTGACCAGCACCAGGTCGAGCTCGTCCTCCAGGTTGCGCAGGCGCATCGACAGGGTCGGCTGGGTGATGTGGCACAGCGCGGCGGCCTGGCCGAAGTGGCGGGTCTGGTCGAGGGCGATGAGGAACTTGAGCTGCTTGATGTCCATGGTTCGGCCTGGCGATAGAGGGTGTTGATCGGACGGTACGTCGTATCGATTGGACGCATGCGCCCGAGGGCTCTAGCGTGACGCAAAATCCCCCTTGGAGACAAACCCCTGAGTGTCAAACCGGATGCGGTATTCGTACCGCTCAATATCGCCGTGCTGACGGTCAGCGATACCCGTACTTTTGCCGGGCTCGACCGGCGCCTGCCGCACCGCGTGGGAGGGCATTCTGGTGGAGCAACTGGATGCGCGGCATCGGCCGTGCAACTTCGTGCCGCACCTGAAGGCGGTGGGGGCGTGTGAGAGTCGGGGTTGATCGTTAGCGGTGTGTTGGTCTGGCGGGCCTCTTCGCGGGCAAGCCCGCTCCTACAGGAGAGGGCTTGCTTCAGCTCAACACATGCTTCACCGGCTCCAGCACCGGTGGCAGCGGCTCGCCCAGCGCCGACAGCACATCGCGCTCCAGCGTGCGCACCATGGCGTCGGTGGGCAGGTCGTTCTCGTCGCGGCCGAACGGATCCTCCAGCTCGTTGCCGATCGCATCCAGGCCAAGGAAGGTGTAGCTGACGATGGTGGTGAACAGCGGCGCCAGCCAGCCCAGCGGTTGGGCCAGGGCGAACGGCAGCAGCAGGCAGAAGATGTAGATGGTGCGGTGCAGCAGCAGGGTATAGGGGAACGGTAGCGGCGTGCCCTTGATCCGCTCGCAGGTCGCCTGCACCTCGGAAAGCCCCAGCAGACGTTGCTCGAGCAGGGTGTAGCGGAATTCGCTGATGTGCTGCTGTTCGGCCAGTCGCGCACAGTGCGCGCCGATTACGCGCAGGATGCCGTCGCAGACATTGTGCTCGGTGACGACTGCGCCCTCGGCTAGCCAGGGCCTTGCGGCGTGCAGTTCGTCCTCGTTGCGCAGGCGCGCGTTCAGCGCATGGGCAAAGCCGCACAGGCTGCGCAGCAGCTCACGTCGCAGGGCCGGATCTGCGATCATCACGCTTTCGCGGATGAACGAGCGGGTCTCGATGACCATTCGTCCCCACGCCTTGCGCCCCTCCCACCAGCGGTCGTAGCAGGCGTTGTTGCGAAAGCTCATGAAGATCGACAGCGACAACCCGAGCAGGGTGAAGGGCGTGGCGCTGACCGGGTAGAACAGCGCTGGGTAACGTCGCTCGACCAGCACGATCAGGGCGGCCAGCAAGGTCACCATCAGGCAGCGCAGGGCGATGCGCTTGACGATCGAGCCGCGCAGGGTGAACAGCATGCGCAGCATGTCGGTGTTGGAATGGACGATCAAGGCGGTTCCAGAGACGGCCGATCAGCCGCCGGTCATGTTCATGAAACGCAGGATCTGCACCTCGCCACCCACCTCGAAGTGATGGCGGTAGGGCTTGAGGTGCACGGCCTCGCGAATCGCTTGTTCCAGGCGCTCGCTGTCATCGGGATGGCTGCGCAGGACCTGCTTGAGGTCCATCGAGTGCTCGTTGCCCAGGCACAGCAGCAACCGGCCTTCGACGGTCAGGCGCACACGATTGCAGGTGGCGCAGAAGTTGTGACTGTGCGGCGAGATGAAGCCGACCCGCGTCTGCGGCGCTTCGGCCAGTCGCCAGTAGCGGGCCGGGCCCTGGGAGGATTCGGCCGATTCGATCAGGGTGAAGTGCGGCTCCAGGCGCTCGCGCACATCGTCGCTGGAGTAGAACGACTCGCCACGCTCGTGCTCGCTGATCACGCCCAGGGGCATTTCCTCGATGAAGGTGATGTCCAGTTCGCGGTCGATGGCAAAGCGCACCAGGTCGACGATTTCATCGTCATTGCGACCCTTGAGCACCACGCAGTTGAGCTTGGTGCGGCGGAAGCCTGCCTGGCGCGCAGCGTCGATGCCGGCGATCACCTGGGCCAGGTCGCCGGTGCGGGTCAGGGCCTTGAAGCGTTGGGCATCGAGGCTGTCGAGGCTGATGTTAAGGCGTGTGACGCCGGCGTCGAACAGCGGCTGGGCCAGGCGGCCAAGCTGCGAGCCATTGCTGGTCATGCACAGCTCGCGCAAGCCGGGCAGGGCGGCGATGCGCCCGCACAGGTCGACGATGCCCTGGCGTACCAGCGGCTCGCCGCCGGTCAGGCGGATCTTGCGGGTGCCCAGTGCGACGAAACGTTCGGCGACCTGGTAGAGCTCTTCGAGGCTGAGGATCTGCTGGCGGGGCAGGAACTGCATGTCTTCGGCCATGCAGTAGACGCAGCGGAAGTCGCAGCGGTCGGTCACCGACATTCGCAGGTAGTCGATTTTCCGGTTGAAACCGTCGATCAGGGCCTGGCTGCTGTGTTCCACGTTCGCGCTCGGAAGGGTGGGGTGGGGGTAATGTCCACGCTATAACCTGCAGGCACGGGCGTCAAATTGCTTTGCCCGACCGTTTGATAGGTCTGGTCTATCAAGCGATCAGTGAGCGCGCATCAGACCGCTACTGCGACCTTCTCACCGATACACCGGAAACGCCGTGGTGTACTTGATCTGTTCCATGGCAAAGCTGGAGGTGATGTTCGATAGCCCGTCGGTGCTGGTGATCAGCTTCTTGTAGAAGCGGTCGTAGGCAGCGATGTCGCTGACCACCACCCGCAGCATGTAGTCCCAGTCGCCGGACATGCGATAGAACTCCATCACTTCTTCGAAGCTGGTCACGGTCCTGGCGAAATGCTCGAGCCAGGCGCTGTCGTGGCGCTGGGTCTTGAGCTGGACGAACACGCTCAGGCCCAGGTTGATGCGCTCGGGGTCGAGCAAGGCGACGCGGCCGCGGATATAGCCTTCGTCTTCCAGGCGCTTGACTCGTTTCCAGCAGGGCGTGGTGGTCAGGTTGACCGCCTCGGCCAGGTCCTTGAGGGAGATCGAGGCGTCGCGCTGGAGCAGGGTGAGGATGTGCTGGTCGAAACTGTCCATGGCGATAGGGGCCTGCTTTGCAGAAAAAGTTTCTCGAGAGTAGCTCAATCGGGGAATCTCTTGCTACGCCCGGCGCCGTTGCAGCGGGTCGGACCGGGATATGCGATAGTGGCGGTTTTCTACCTGACCCCCTTCAGTCAACGGATCCGACCATGGCCGAAAAACCGCGCAATTTCGCCACCCGCACCATTCACGCCGGCGAGCAGTCCAGCGTCGCCGACAACGCTATCTTCCCGGCCATCGTCACCTCCAGCTCGTTCATCAAGCGCGGCCTGGACGACAATCCCGAATACGCCTACAGCCGTGTTTCCAACCCCACCCGCCACGCCTATGAAACCTGTGTCGCAGCCCTGGAAGAGGGTGTCGGTGCGGTTGCCTGCGCGTCGGGCGTGAGTGCCACCGCCACGGTGCTCGAACTGCTGCCCAAGGATGCCCACGTGGTAGTGATGAATGGCGTCTATGGCGGCACCTTCCGCCTGATGGAGGACTACCGGGCACACACCTCCGGGCTGACCACCACCTATGTCGACCTCAACGACCTGGACGCCGTCGCCGCAGCGATTCGTCCGAATACGAAGATGATCTGGCTGGAATCGCCGACCAACCCGCTGCTGCACCTGGTGGACATCAAGCCGCTGTGCGACCTGGCCCGCGAGCGCGGCATCCTCACCTGCATCGACAACACCTTCTGCTCGCCATGGAACCAGCAGCCGATCACCCTGGGGGTGGACCTGGTGATGCACTCGGCGAGCAAATACATCGGCGGCCATTCCGACCTGACCGGCGGGGTGGTGGTGGCGGGCAATCATGAACTGCTGGCGCGCCTGCGCAAGATCAGCATGGCGGTGGGTGCGATCCAGGGGCCGTTCGACTGCTACCTGGCCCTGCGCGGCCTGAAGACCCTCGATGTGCGCATGGAGCGCCAGAGCGCCAACGCCCTGCGCGTGGCGCAGTACCTGGAGCAGCACCCGCAGGTCGAGCAGGTGTTCTACCCCGGGCTTGCGAGCCATCCGCAGCATGCGCTGTGCCAGCGCCAGATGCGCACTGGCGGGGCGGTGGTGGCGCTGCGTGTGAAGGGTGACCGGGCGGCGGTCAACCGCCTGGTCGAGGCGCTGTCGATCTTCGTCCTGGCCGACTCGCTGGGCGGTGTGGAGAGCATGATCAACCATTCCTGGACCATGTCGCACAACTCGCTCAGCCCGCAGCAGAAGGGCGTGATGGGCATCAGCGAGAATCTGGTGCGCTTGTCGATGGGGATCGAGGATTACCGCGACCTGATCGACGACCTCGAGGCGGGGTTGCAGGCGGCGGCCTCTGCGTAACGGCGGCTGACGCCATCGCGGACTTGTCCCGCGACGGCGTTGCAACGAACGACCTCAACCCTTGGGCGGATGAATGATCCGTTCGATCTTGTCCTTGATCAGCAGACGTTCCTTGCGCAGGCGGTTGACCGCCTCGTCGTTGGTGCCGTTGCCTTCGGCGGCCAGCACTTCCTTGTCCTTGGCGTTGTATTCCTTGTGCAGCTTGTGCAGGTCCTGATCCTTGTCGATCAGGGCCTGGAACTTGTCTTCGGTAATGTGCAGGTCGGCTAGCAGATCGTGCGGGACTGGCATCTCTTCACCTCTGTTTCAGGGGTTGATAAGAATCCTGATCCTTCAGGATAGCTGCCTTTGCCGACAGCGGGAGCGGTTCGCCGGATGAGGCGGCAGCGTCGCCACGCTGCTGAATGGCAGCTGAATGAACTTTAATTAATCATGAAAGACGCATCACAACCGATTGTTGGCGTCTTTTTCACAAAAAATTGATGCTACGCTTTCTACAGTTCGGCCAACTTCCCAAGGTGCCCGCCCGGGTACGCCTGGTCGCTTCTAAACTCTGATTGCGAACGCCATGTTGAAAATCAAATCACTGCGGACCGAGTGGGTCACGCTGCTGGCCAGCCTTTACCTGTTGATCGGCCTCAATCTGTTCCTCTGGGAGCATCTGGAGACCATCCTGCCCCCCGGCATGGTTGGGCTGTGGCTAGGCCTGGCGTTTGCCGTACTGATGTTGTTCGCCTTCAATCTGATATTGACGTTGTTGGCCTTCAAGTATGTATTGAAACCGGTATTGATTGTGCTGTTCATGAGTGGCGCCGGTGTCGCCTACTTCATGAATCAATATGGCGTACTTATTGATGCCGGCATGTTCCGCAATGTCGCCGAAACCAACATCGAAGAAGTGCGTGACTTGCTGTCTTTGAAGTTCGCACTCTATATGCTGGGGTTGGGCGTCGTGCCGTCGTTGTTGCTCTGGAAGGCACGCATTGCCTACCGCCCCTGGCACCGCGAACTGCTGGGCAAGCTCATCGTCAGCGGCGCCTGCGTCGCAGCCCTGGGCTCGATCGGGCTGGTCAATTACCAGGGCCTGTCGTCGCTGTTTCGCAATCACCACGAACTGCACTTGATGCTCACCCCGAGCAATATCGTCGGGGCGTCGTTCAGCTATGCCAGCGAAAAGCTCGGCAGCGCTGCCAAACCCTTCCAGAAATACGGCGAAGATGCCCATCGCGATGCCGCCTGGCAGAAGCACGAGCGCAAGTCGCTGACCGTGCTGGTGGTGGGTGAAAGTGCCCGCGCCGAGAACTTCGGTGTGCTGGGTTATGGCCGCGATACCACGCCACGCCTGTCGAAGGAGGCTGGCCTGCTGGGCTTTACCGATGTGCATTCGTGCGGGACCGAGACGGCCGTGTCGGTGCCTTGCATGTTCTCCGGCATGGCACGCAAGGACTACGACCCGAGCCTGGCCAGCCGCCGCGAGGGCCTGCTCGATATCCTCGGGCGTGCCGGCATCGAGGTGCAGTGGCGCGATAACCAGTCAGGCTGCAAAGGCACCTGCGATCGATTCAACTACGTCAACCTCACCAGCGCCAAGGACCCGGTCCTGTGCGCCGATGGCGAGTGCCACGACCAGATCCTGCTGCAGAACCTCGATGCGCTGCTCGACAGCCTCGACAAGGATACCGTGCTGGTGCTGCACCAGATGGGCAGCCATGGCCCTGACTACTACAAGCGTTACCCGGCAGGCTTCGAGCACTTCACTCCGGTGTGCCGCAGCAACGCCCTGAACCAGTGCAGCCAGCAGGACATCGTCAACAGCTACGACAACACGCTGGTCTACACCGACGAGGTGCTGGCGTCGCTGATCGACACCCTGCGCAAGCACCAGGACAAGGTCGACACCGCCATGATCTACCTCTCCGACCATGGCGAGTCGCTGGGCGAATACAACCTGTTCCTGCATGGCACCCCGTACATGCTCGCCCCGGACCAGCAGAAACACATCCCGCTGCTGGCCTGGTTCTCCGACAGCTACCGCCAGGACTTCGCCGTCGATACCGACTGCCTGTCGAAGATGCGTGACACGCCGCTGAGCCAGGACAACCTGTTCCACTCGATGCTCGGCCTGCTGCAGGTGCGTACCGAGGTGTACCAGCAGTCGCTGGACATGTTTGCGGGGTGTCGCCCCTGGCTGACGGCCAGGAGCTGATCGCGCGCCAGCGCTACCGCTGATCGCCACCATGGATGGCCCGGGTTTCACGAGCAGTGCCCGCGCCGTATATACTGCGCGCCAATGTTTGTGGGAGAGCCTTGTGGCCATCGAAATACACTGGATCCGTGACGACCAGACCCTGGCCGAACTCTGCCGGAAGTGGCGTACGCTGCCGTTCGTGGCCGTCGACACCGAATTCATGCGGGTCGATACCTTCTATCCCAAGGCTGGTCTGGTGCAGGTCGGCGATGGCCAAAGCGCCTACCTGATCGACCCCCTGCTGATCCGCGACTGGCAGCCACTGGGCGAATTGCTCGAAGACAGCGGCGTGGTCAAGGTACTGCACGCCTGCAGCGAAGACCTCGAAGTCCTGCTGCGCCTGACCGGCAAGCTGCCGCAGCCGCTGTTCGACACGCAGTTGGCCGCGGGCTACCTGAATATCGGTTTCTCGATGGGCTATTCGCGTCTGGTCCAGGACGTGCTGGGCATCGAGTTGCCCAAGGGCGAGACGCGCTCCGACTGGTTGCAGCGTCCGCTGTCCGAAACCCAGGTCAGCTACGCCGCCGAAGATGCCGTGCACCTGGCCGAGCTGTTCACTGCCCTGCGTCCGCGCCTGTCGGATGACAAGTACGCCTGGGTGCTGGAGGACGGCGCCGAGCTGGTGGCGCAAATGCGCCGTGAAGTCGAGCCCGAAACCCTTTACCGCGACGTCAAGCTGGCCTGGAAACTCGGCCCGCAGCAGTTGGCGGTGCTGCGCGAGCTCTGCGCCTGGCGCGAGCGTGAAGCGCGCAGCCGCGATGTACCGCGCAGCCGGATCCTCAAGGAGCACTCGCTGTGGCCCATGGCCAAGGGTCAGCCCGACAGCCTGTCGGCGCTGGCCAAGATCGAGGAGATGCACCCGCGCACCATCCGCCAGGACGGCGAAACGCTGCTCAAGCTGATCAAGAACGCCGCCAGCCAGCCTGCCGAGCAATGGCCCGCGGTGCTGCCCGAGCCGCTGCCGATCGAAGCCGCCGGCATTCTCAAGCGCCTGCGCGCCATCGGCCAGGCCGAAGGCGAGCGCCTGCAGATCGCCCCTGAGCTGATGCTGCGCAAGAAGGCCCTGGAAGCCCTGCTCAAGAGCGGCTACCCCAATGGCCCCTATCAATTGCCCGATTCGCTGCGCGGCTGGCGCCGTGAGCGGATGGGCCAGGCCCTGCTGGATGATCTGGCAGGCGCCGGAGAGACTCGATGAAACGTATCTGCTCGATCTACAAAAGCCCGCGCAAGCGCGAGATGTACCTGTATGTGCTCAAGGCCGAGGGCCTGGAGCGCGTGCCCGAGGGCCTGCTGCCGTTCTTCGGTACGCCGGTGCATGCCTTCGACCTGGTGCTGACCCCCGAGCGCAAGCTGGCCCGCGAGGACATCGTCAAGGTGTTGGAGAACCTCGACAACCAGGGTTATCACCTGCAGATGCCGCCACCGGACGACGACTACATCGAGCATCTGCCCGAAGAGCTGCTGCGGCGCAACGATCCGGCCTGAGCCGGGGCGCGAACCCTATCAACAGGCGGCCCTCGACGGGCCGCTTTCGTCGTTCTGCAAGGTTGTCATCGAGATGCGCGTTCTGATCGCTGAACAGGATCATGCCCTTTACGCTCGCCTGCTGGGCGAGCTGGCACCGGACCTGGAGGTCCTGACCAGTGGCGATTCCGCCGAATTGTCGCGCCACGCCCCTGAATGCCCGATCTGGCTGGGCGAGCCGCACCTGGTCGCCAGCCTGCTGCGCCAGGGCCACAAGCCGGCCTGGATGCAGTCCACCTGGGCGGGTATCACGCCGCTGCTGGCCGACGGCCTGCCGCGTGACTATCGCCTGACCCGTGCGGTGGGCATCTTCGGCCAGGTCATGGCCGAGTACATGCTGACCTACATGCTGGTTCACGAGCGCGATGTGCTGGCGCGCCTGGTCAGCCAGGTCGAGCGGCGCTGGGACGGCCGGCCGGGCAACAGCCTGGAAGGGCGCAAGGTGCTGATCGTTGGCACCGGCGACATCGGCCAGCGGGTGGCCGAGTTCCTGCTGCCGTTTGGCGTGACCCTGTATGGCGTGGCCAGCAGCCCACGCGAGCAGGCGCCGTTCGTCGAAGTGGCGGGGCTGGATGCGTTGCCGCGGCTGGTCGGTGAGGTCGATTACGTGCTCAACCTGCTGCCGGATACCCCGGCCACCCATGACTTGTACGATGCCGCGCTGTTCCAGTGCTTCAAGCCGACCGCGCTGTTCATCAACGCCGGGCGTGGTGTGGCGGTGGTCGATGCCGACCTGGTCGAGGCACTCAAGAGCGGGCACCTGGCGGGTGCCGTGATCGATGTCTGCCGCCAGGAGCCGTTGCCCCAGCGCCATCCGTTCTGGACCGCCTGGGGGCTGCTGCTGACCGGCCACAGTTCGGCACCGACCTCGCCGGTGGCGATGGTGCGCTTGTTCGTCGAGAACGTCCGGGCCTATGCGGCGGGGCAGGGGTTGCGCGGGGAAGTGGATTTCTCGCGCGGGTATTGAGGTGCTTCTGCTGGCCCTATCGCAGGCTTGTCCCGCGATAGGGCCAGCCCAGTCTTAGAGACTGAAATCACCCTCGGCCGCCAACTCGCTCAGCGGTCGACGCGGGCTCGGCACTTCACGGGCCTGCAGTGCTTCGATCAGGCTGGCCTTGTCGCCCAGCTTGCCGATCGCCACCATCGCGTGCAGCACATAACCTTCGGGGATCTTCAGTTCCTTGCGCGCCAGCTCCTGGTCGAACCCGGCCATGCCATGGGTGTGCCAGCCGCTGATGCTCGCCTGCAGCGCCAGGTGGCCCCAGGCCGAACCTGTATCGAAGGTGTGCCACAGGGCAGGAGTCTCTTCGCTGGCGCCAGGCGCGGTGAAGGTGGTCTTGGAGAGGATCAGCACCAGCGCCGAGGCCTGCTGTGCCCAGCTGCGGTTGAACGGCACCAGAAACTCCAGGAAGCGCTCCCAGTTCGGCGTGTCGCGGCGGGCATAGAGGAAGCGCCAGGGCTGCGAGTTGTAGGCCGATGGCGCCCAGCGCGCGGCTTCGAGGAAGCTCAGCAGGGTCTCTTCGCTGATCGGCTCCGCGTTGAACGCACGGGGTGACCAGCGGTTGATGAACTGCTCGTTGATGGCATAGTCGGCGATGCGGGGATTGGCGCTCATGCGGGCTCCTGCGAAAGGAAGAGGGAAAGCCTGAACGCTACTGCGTCCGTTCGGCACTGACAAGCGGTATGGCATTGCGTCGGGCCAGGCTCTAGACTGGCGCCGCCGCGCGCCGCGGCCTTCAAAGTGATTGCAGGAAAACGTGTGATGATCGCCGACCCCGCGCCCTTCTGGCGGCGCAAGACCCTCGACCAGCTCGATCCGCAGGAATGGGAGTCGCTCTGCGACGGCTGCGGGCTATGCTGCCTGCAGAAGCTCGAAGACGAGGATGACAACAGCATCTATTACACGCGTATCGCCTGCAAACTGCTGGACATGAACACCTGCCAGTGCAGCGACTACCCCAACCGCTTCGACCAGGTGCCCGACTGCATCCAGCTCACGCCGGGCAAGGCCGACCAGTTCAAATGGCTGCCGACCACCTGTGGCTATCGCCTGGTCAGCGAGGGCAAGGACCTGCCGGCCTGGCACCACTTGGTCTGCGGTGACCGTGAGCAGGTCCATGAGCAGCGCATTTCCCAGTCCGGGCGGATGCTCAGCGAGAACGATGTCGACGAAGACGACTGGGAAGACCACCTGATATTTCGCGCCGGCTGATCCGCCTGGCCTGCGCCTCTGGGGAACAAGGAGTTTCTGTATGCGTCGCCCGTTGTTGTTGCTACTGGCCCTGTCGGCCAGCTTCCCGGCCTGGGCGAAGAAGGTCGATCTGGATTACCAGGTGCGCCTGCTGCCCCAGACGGGCCAGGCCGAAGTGCGCCTGACCCTGGCCGAGGGCACGCCGGTGCGCAGCCTGGACTTCGACCTGGGCAGGCAGGGCGCCTACAGCGATTTCAAGGCGGACGGCCAGTGGCAGGTGCAGCAGGACCGTGGCGTCTGGCACCCCGGAGCAGGCAAGAGCAGCCTCAGTTACCGCGTGCAGCTCGATGTGAAGCCCCATGGCAGCGCTCATGAAGCACGCATCACGCCGCATTGGGCGTTGTTTCGCGGCGAGCAGCTCGTGCCCCCGGCCCGTCTCGATCAGCAGGATGGCACCGAGTTGGTGACACGCCTGGCCTTCGAGTTGCCGTCGGGCTGGCAGAGCGTCGAGACAGCCTGGCCGCGCATCGGCAAGCAGAAATTCCGTATCGACAACGTCTCGCGCCTGTTCGATCGCCCCACTGGCTGGATGCTCGCCGGCAACCTCGGCAGCCGCCGCGCACGCCTGGGGGATACCGAGGTGACGGTCGCCGCACCGCAGGGGCAGGGCATGCGGCGCATGGATACCCTCACCCTGATGACCTTCGTCTGGCCGCAGTTGCAGGCGGTGTTCCCGCGCAATCCGCCCAAGCTGCTGGTGGTCGGTGCCCGCGACGACATGTGGCGCGGTGCGCGTGCTTCGCGCAACTCGCTGTACCTGCACAGCACCCGCCCACTGATCGGCGAGAGCGGCAGCAGCCCGCTGCTGCGTGAGCTGGTGCAACTGTTCGCGCAGATCGACGACCGTGATCGCAGTGACTGGCTGGGCGAGAGCCTGACCGACTACTACGCCATCGAAGTGCTGCGCCGCGCCGGTGGCATCAGCGATGACCGCTACCAGGCGTTGCAGGCGCGGTTGCAGAAGGACGGCGCCAAGGTAAAGACCCTTCGCACCGAGCAGGCCGACGCAATGCAGGTGGCCAGGGGCGTGCTGTTGCTGCAGGCGCTCGACCGCGAGATTCGCCTGCACAGCCACAACAAGCGCTCGCTGGACGACATCACTCGTGCGCTGATGCGCATGGCCAGTGTCAGTACAGAAGAGTTCATCCAGATCAGCGAGAGCGTGCTGGGGCGCGAGTCCGAGGTGCTGGAGAGCAAGTTGTTGCGTTGAGCCGGTGGTGACTTCT
Source organism: Pseudomonas sp. S44 (assembly GCF_016624805.1). Classification (NCBI taxonomy): domain Bacteria; kingdom Pseudomonadati; phylum Pseudomonadota; class Gammaproteobacteria; order Pseudomonadales; family Pseudomonadaceae; genus Pseudomonas; species Pseudomonas sp. S44. The sequence continues at coordinate 101,389 of NZ_JACVTY010000016.1, read as the reverse complement.
TCGCGGGCAAGCCCGCTCCCACAGGTTCAGCGGTGTTCTCGGGATATGTGGGAGCGGGCTTGCCCGCGAAGAGGCCACCGCCGATTCAGACCCCAGCCAACGGATCCTTACCGGTCACCGTCACCGTGCGGGTCGCCGCCTCGGCGCTGGCCTTGAGTGCCTTCAACTCAGCTGCCCCGCGTTCGATATCGGCATGCAACCGGTTGTACTCCGCGCGATGCTTGTGGAACCAGGCCTTGGTCGCGCAATGGCCCTTGATGCCGCGGGCCAGCGCCATGCCGCCTACCGCTACCTGCAACAAGCCGATCAGCCCGCCGTGGCGCATCCCTTTGCTGATCATCAGGGCACCGCCTGCCAGTGAGCTGACGCGCTCCCAGCCCTGGACGTTGTGGTCATGCCTGTCTGACGCCGAATGGATATCGAGCATGGGTAGGTCTCCTTGTGGGTTGGTAAAGCAGCTGACCCTGTCCGCGGCCCTGGCGTTCAGTGCAATTGTCGGATTCGCTCATTGCCTGCAGGGCGTCGCGGCCGTGTGCAATGTCTTTTCCAGACCCCGGTTTGTCTCGCTCAGACATGCAGGTATGGTCAAATACCGACCGCCTGCAACCCTGCAGACCGCTCATCGAAATAGCTGTAGACACATTGTCTAACGGCGCTCTATATTCATTATACAAATTGTAGACAGTGACCCATGACCAACAAAAAGGCCGCCATGAAAGCCAGTTCTGATGTCCATCCACTCACCGGAGAAGCGCCGCTCGATCGCAAGGGCGTGCTCGCTGAAGCATTGCGCCGGCGCATCCTGAGCATGGAGCTGGTGCCTGGCGCAGTGGTGGATGAACTGGCCCTGAGTGACGAGTTCGGGCTGTCGCGACCACCGGTACGTGAATTGCTGCGCCAGATGGCCGCCGAGGGCTATATCGAGCTCGAAGCCAACCGCGCACCACGGGTGGCGGCGATGAACCACGATTCGCTGCACAGCTTCTTCCTCGCCGCGCCGCTGATCTACATCGCCACCACGCAACTGGCCGCGACCCACGCCACCGCCGGCGAGATCGAAGCGCTCAAGGCGATCCAGGCGCTGTTTCGCGAGGCGATCGAACAGAAGGATGTGGAAAACCGCGTGCTCTACAACGACGCCTTCCACCTGGAAATCGGCAAGATGGCGCACAACGATTACCTGATGCCCAGCCTGCGTCGCTTGCTCATCGACCACACCCGCCTGGGCAAGATCTTCTATCGCCACCCGACCACCGATGACATGCAGCGCGACCTCGAACTGGCCTGCGTGCAACACGAACAGATGATCGAGGCGATCGAGCGCCGCGACCCCGAAACTGCCGGGCAGCTGGTGCGCGAGCACTTCGAGCTGTCCCGTCGCCGCATGGCCGAATACGCGGCGCCCCAGGGAATGGAAGTGGTACTGGCCTTGTAGATGCAGCACTCATCGCCATCCCAGGTACTGGCAGGACGCCGGGAGGGACGGGCGTGATGAGGAACAGACGCTAACAACAATATCGGGTTCCTGAAATGACCAAGATCGCCTCGTTGCCCGCCGACGACAGCCGCTGTGGCTGGTATCACCTGAGCAAGGGACGCCGTATCCAGGCACCGCATCGCGGCCACAGTGCCGCGCGCTGGGTCGTGGTCGGTGCCGGTTTTACCGGGCTTGCCGCGGCGCGCCAGTTGGCACTGCACTTTCCTGATGACCAGGTCGTGTTGCTCGAAGCCCAGGAGGTGGGGTTCGGTTCGTCCGGGCGCAACGCCGGTTTCGCCATCGACCTGCCCCATGACATCGGTGCCGAGGACTACATCGGCGATATCGGTATCGCTCGCAAGACCATGAAGCTCAACCTCAGTGGCCAATCGTTCTTGAAGGAACTGGTCGAGCGCCACGGCATCGATTGCCAGATGAAACACTGTGGCAAGTACCAGGCGGCCATCGAACCGCGCGGCGTCGCGGTACTCGACGCGTATCGTCGGGGCCTGGACCGGCTCGACCAACCGTACCAGATGCTCGAGGCGGACGAGTTGCCCGAACACATCGGCACCGACTTCTATCGCAAGGCCCTGTTCACCCCGGGCACCTCACTGATCCAGCCCTCGGCGCTGGTCAAGGGGCTGGCCGACAACCTGCCGGCCAACGTCACCCTCTACGAACACACACCGATCACCGAGGTGCAGTACGGCGCCAAGACCGTGCTCAAGCACGCCCAGGGTTCGATTACCGCCGACAAGCTGGTGCTCACCACCAATGCCTTTGGCATGAGCTTCGGCTTCCTCAAGGGGCGGATGCTGCCGGTGTTCACCTATGCCAGCCTGACCCGGCCCATGACCGAAGAAGAGCAGGCGCGACTCGGCGGCAAGCCCTATTGGGGCGTGATTCCGGCCGATCCGTTCGGGACCACGGTGCGACGCACCCCGGACAACCGCCTGCTGATCCGCAACAGTTTCAGTTTCAACCCCGATGGGCGCGCCAACAGCAAGTACCTGGAGCGCTTTGCCGTGCGTCATCGCGATGCGTTCGCCCGGCGTTTCCCGATGTTGCCTGACCTGCCATTCGAATATACCTGGGGCGGTGCCCTGGCGATGTCGCGCAATCACATGGGTTACTTCGGCGAGTTGTCATCCAATGTCTACGCCGCCCTGTGTTGCAATGGCCTGGGCGTGACCCGCGGCACCGCCACCGGCAAGTTACTGGCCGACTGGTTGGCGGGCGAGAAAAATGAATTGATCGAGTTTGTGCTCAATGCACCGGGCCCTTGTGCCAACCCACCGGCGCCGCTGGTTTCGCTGGGCCTGAATTTCAACCTGAAGTGGGGCCAGTACCGCGCCGGACAAGAAAGCTGAGTTCAATTAAAGCGTTATAAACAACTTGATATTCGCTGGGTATTTTATGCCCGGCCTGCGGTTTCTATTGCGTGCTGTTTCGGTTCGAAGTGCAACTTCGAGCTCACGGGGCTGAAAGTCTTTTTCAGTGTCGCGGGTTCGCTCGTCCTGAAAACGGCCTGCGTTTGATGATGGCAGGAGACAATAATGACAACTCACAATGTATCAATCGAAGACGTACCGCTTAATCGCTTTCACCAATGGCTCACCGTGCGTTCGGGCGGTGGCTCGTTCGTCGATGGCTATGTACTGAGCATCATCGGCGTGGCCATGGTGCAGATGACCGCCGGGCTGTCACTGAGCAGTTTCTGGCAGGGCATGATTGCCGCGTCCGCACTGATCGGTATTTTCTTCGGCGGTTTTCTCGGCGGTTGGCTGACTGACCGCTTCGGCCGCAAGCGGGTGTTTTTCGTCGGCCCGACCCTGTTCATTCTCGCCTCGCTCAGCCAGTTCTGGGTGGAGTCGGCGCTGGCGCTGTTCCTGCTGCGCTTCGTAGTGGGGGTGGCGGTCGGCATCGAGTACCCGGTGGCCACCTCGCTGCTGGTGGAGTTCCTGCCCAAGCGCAATCGTGGGCCGCGCCTGGCGACCTTGACCATTCTTTGGTTCGCCGGCGCTGCGTTCGCCTACATCCTGGGGGACTTCCTGCTGCGTCAGGGTGGTGACGACGCCTGGCGGCTGGTGCTGGCCAGCCCGGCGCTGATCGGAGCCCTGCTGTTCATGATCCGCATCGGCACGCCCGAGTCGCCACGCTGGCTGTTGAGCAAGGGCCGGGCGAACGAGGCCGAGGCGGTGATCCGCAGTGTGTACGGCCATGACTTTTCCCTGCGCAATCTGCCAGAGGAGCCGGTACAGAAACGCTTGTCGTTCCTCGACCTGATGCACTCCGGCTACGGCAAACGCATGATGTTCGTCGCCGTGTTCTGGTCGTGTTCGGTGATCCCGGTATTTGCCGTATACGCCTTCGCGCCCAAGGTGCTCGGCGCACTCAACCTCAAAGGCGACTGGGCATCGTTCGGCTCGGTGGCCATTACCTTGCTGTTCGTGGTCGGCTGCATCATCGCCACCCGCCTGATCAACGCCATGGGCCGGCGCAGCATGCTGATTCACAGCTTCTTCTGGTCGGGCCTGGCGCTGCTGGGGCTGGGCGTGTTCCACGCCGGCTCCGAGCTGCTGATCCTCACCTTGTTCGGCGCCTATGCGCTGTTCATCGGTGGCGCCCAGGTGCTGCAACTGGTGTACCCCAACGAGCTGTTCCCCACCGAGATCCGCGCCAACGCTGTCGGCGTCGGCACGTCGCTGTCACGCGTCGGTGCAGCGATCGGGACCTGGCTGGTGCCCATGGTCCTGGACAGCTACGGCATCGCTTTCACCATGTATGCCGCTGCGGCGGTCACCTTGCTGGGCCTGGCCGTGTCCTGGGCGCTGGCCCCCGAAACCCGCTCGCTGAACCTGCAGCAGGCGGCATCCCTGACCTGATCCATCTACCTCGCGCCGCCATGTCGGCGCGGACTGACCCTTTGCATCCACAGGAGAACCGCTAATGAAATTCGAAGGTATCTATACCCCTGCCATCACCCCCTTGGCCGCTGACGGATCGATCGACAAGTCGGGCTTCGCCGACGTACTGGAGTATCTGCTTGACTCGAAGATCCACGGCGTGATCATCGGCGGCTCCACGGGCGAGTACTACGCCCACACCGCCCAGGAGCGCATCGAGCTCGCGGCCCAGGCCAAGGACGTGCTCAACGGTCGTTTACCGCTGATCGTCGGCACTGGCGGCATCCGCACCGAGGACGCCGTGGCTTTTGCCAAGCACGCCAAAGAGATCAAGGCCGATGCGCTGCTGGTCGGCACGCCGCCCTATGCGCTGCCGACCCAGGAGGAGATTGCGTTGCACGTCAAGGCGGTGGACGCCGCGGCCGACCTGCCGATCATGCTCTACAACTACCCGGGCCGCATGAGCGTGAGCATGGGCGAGGCGTTCTTCGATGCCGTGGCCGATGTGAAGAACATCGTGGCCATCAAGGAGAGTTCAGGCGACATGAACCAGTTGCACCGCCTGGCGATCAAGCGCCCGAACATCCAGGTTTCCTGTGGCTGGGACGACCAGGCCCTGGAGTTCTTCGCCTGGGGTGCACAGAGCTGGGTCTGCGCCGGCTCCAACTTCATCCCGCGCGAGCATGTGGCGCTTTACGAGGCCTGCGTGATCGAGAAGGACTTTGCCAAGGGCCGCCGCATCATGGCGGCGATGATGCCGCTGATGGACTTCCTTGAAGGCGGCAAGTTCGTTCAGTCGATCAAGTACGGTTGCGCGCTCAACGGCCTGCGCACCGGCGGTGTGCGCAAGCCGCTGCAAGACCTGAACGCCGATGAGAAGCAGGCGTTGCAGGCGGTGGTCAGCGAGCTCAAGCGCAGCATCGCGCAGATCACCGGAGCGGCCTGAGATGAGTGAACTGCTGAGCAAAGCCGAGTACGCAGCCATCGCCGCCGAACTGCAACCGCGTACCCAGGCCTTCATCGACGGCGAATTCCGTGACGCGATCTCGGGCAACACTTTCGTGACCACCAACCCGGCCACCGGCAAGGTACTGGCCGAGGTCGCCGCCTGCGATGTGCAGGACGTCGACCTGGCCGTCGCCGCCGCCAAGCGGGTGTTCGAGGCCGGCAGCTGGTCCAGGCTGCAGCCGGGCGAGCGCAAGCATGTGCTGCTGAAGTTCGCCCAGTTGCTCGAAGACAACGCCCATGAACTGGCGGTGCTGGAGAGCCTGGACAGCGGCAAGCCGGTCAGTGAATGCCAGAACGTCGATGTGCCGGAGACCATCCACACTCTGCGCTGGCACGCCGAGCTGATCGACAAGATCTACGACAGCACCGCCCCGACGGGCAGTGCCGCCGTGACCATGGTGGTGCGCGAAGCCATCGGTGTGGTCGGCCTGGTGCTGCCCTGGAACTTCCCCCTGCTGATGCTGGCGTGGAAGATCGCGCCGTCGCTGGCCGCCGGTTGTTCGATCGTGGTCAAGCCGGCCAAGGAAACCACCCTCAGCGCCTTGCGTGTGGTCGAGCTTGCGCACCAGGCAGGGATCCCGGCGGGTGTGTTCAACCTGGTGCCTGGCGGCGGGCGGGAAGTGGGCGAGGCCATCGGCCGGCACATGGACATCCCGATGGTCAGCTTCACCGGCTCCACCGACACCGGGCGGCTGTTCCTCAAGTACGCCGCCGAATCCAACCTCAAGCGCATCGTGCTGGAGCTGGGTGGCAAGAACCCGGCGGTGGTGATGAACGACTGCGAGGACCTGGACGAAGTGGCGCAGTTCGTCACTGCCGGTGCGTTCTGGAACATGGGCGAGAACTGCTCGGCATCGTCGCGGCTGATCGTGCACAAGGACGTCAAGGACGAGCTGCTGGGCCTGATCGGCAAGCACCTGAAGGACTGGAAGCTGGGCGACCCGCTGGACCCCGACAATCGCCTGGGCGCCATGGTCAGCCGGTCGCACTTCGAGAAGGTGCGCTCGTACCTGGAGCATGCCGCCGAACACAACCTCAAAGTGGTGCAGGGCGGCGAGACCCGGGATGGGGTTTTCGTGCAGCCGACTATCGTCGACGGCGTGGCGCGCAATGACCGGTTGTTCGTCGAGGAGATCTTCGGGCCGGTATTGAGCGTGACCAGTTTCGAGACCCTTGAGGAGGCCATCGAGCTTGCCAACGATACGGTCTATGGCCTTGCGGCCTCGGCCTACACCGGCAGCCTGCGCAACGCGCTGCGTCTGTCGCGGGAGATCCGCGCGGGGGTGGTGACGGTGAACTGCTTTGGCGAGGGCGATGCCTCGACGCCGTTCGGAGGCTACAAAGAGTCCGGATTTGGCGGGCGCGACAAGTCGGTGTGGGCGCATGATCAATACACGGAGCTCAAGACCATCTGGATCAACGCTTCGTGAATTGAGCGACAGGGCGCTGTTCTGACGGAGTTCAGTGCTTTTGTTGTCGGGGGTGGGTGTTGGCCTTTTCGCGGGCAAGCCCGCGCCCACAGTTAACCCAACGGAGATCAGCTGTGGGAGCGGCGGTTCGCCGCTGCGACTTGCCCGCGAAAAGGCCAACACCCACCCCAACCCCTTTCTGCAACAACAGCGAATAAGCAGCACGGCTCGCAAGAGCCAGACAAGGCTGCGGCGCTGCAGGCCTGGCGGATCACCGCAGGCCACACATTCCCCCAACAGAATCGAACCCGTGCACAGGCCCCGGGGGAATGACTGCGTGCGCCATTTTTCATTTTTTTGCGAGTTCACTGCCCATGATCGTCTCCCAAACCCGCGGGCTCAGCCCTGCACTGTCGCACCGCAACGCCCTGGTCCTGGCGCATGTCGCCGCAGTGCTGTTCGGCCTGACCGGCATCCTCGGCGCCCTGATCCAGGCCGATGCCAGTGTCATCACCTTTGGTCGCGCCGCCTTCGCCGTGCTTGCCCTGGGGCTGGTCGCGCTGCTCCAGCGGCGAGCCTTGTTCAGGGGGCTGGACCGCCGTCGCGCCGCCGTGCTGCTGTTCACCGGGGCCATGCTGGCCGCACACTGGGTGACCTTCTTCATTGCCGTGAAGATCGGCGGTGTGGCGATAGCGACCCTGGGTTTTGCCAGCTTCCCGGCGTTCATCGCTCTGCTTGATTGCATCGTGTTTGGCGAGCGTATCCGCCTGCGCGAATGGCTACTGCTGGCGCTGGTGAGCCTGGGCCTGGTGCTGGTGGTGCCGACCTTCGACCTGCTCGACCAGGGCACCCTGGGTTTGCTCTGGGGGTTGGCTTCGGGCCTGTCGTTCGCCTTGCTGGCGATTGCCAACCGGCGCTGGGCCAGTGGCTTGAAGGCCGTGCAGGTGGCGTTCTGGCAAAACCTGATGGTGGCGGTGCTGGTGCTACCGGTGGCCCTGGAAAACCTGGTGGGGCAGGGCTTGCAGACGGCGGACTGGATCTACCTGGCGCTGCTCGGGGTGTTCTGCACGGGCCTTTCGCAGTACCTGTTCGTCAAGAGCCTGAAGGGCCTGGCGGCGCGCAGTGCGGGGATGATCCTTGCACTGGAGCCGGTGTATGCGATCGCCTGCGCCTGGGTGCTGTTCGCCGAGGTGCCGTCGCTGCGGATGCTGGCGGGGGCAGGGTTGATCATTCTGGCGACGCTGCTGTCGGCCTGGGGCAAACCTGCCAGCGAGCGGATGACGTGAGGTTGCCGGGCTGCGCTGCAGCCCGGCTCCCGGTTACTTGAACTTGGGGCCGGAGCGAGTATTCAGGCCCTTTGCCAGCCGGTCATACAGCACCACATTGACCGTCGCGGCCAGGTTCATGCAGCCCTGGGTGGGGATGTAGATGGTTTCTTCGCACCAGGCGCGTACGCTTTCGTCGAGGCTGCCGTCCTCCGGGCCGAAGATGTAGATCGCCCGGTCCGGATGGGTGTATTCGGGCAGTGGCCGTGCGCCGTCGACCAGCTCCACTGCCACTGGCGTACAGCCCAGCGGGATGATGCGCTGCAGGTCGTCGATGCCGATCAGCGGGATGTCGTAGTGCACCCGCTTGGTGTCGGTGACGAAGTCGCGGGCGCGCTCGTAGCGTTTGCCGGTGTAGAACACCGAGTTGACGCCGTAGCAGCCCGCCGCACGCATCACCGAGCCTACGTTTTCAGCGGATTTTGGGTTGAACAGGCCGATGCAGCTGTACCGTTTGTTCGCCACGAGTCGGGGCCCTTCGCAAAAAAAGAGCGCGATTATACGGGCTAGCCGACGCCGTGGGCGGATGAATCGACGGTCAGTCCTTCTTCATCAGGGCGGCCAGGCCTGCGAAGGGGTTGTGCGTGGCGACATTGGTTTTCGGCGTGCTCAGCGAGCCTTCGCCGAAATACTGCTGGTCGGTGTAGCGCGAATGCTCGTTGTCGTGGCAGTACAGGCACAGCAGCTCCCAGTTGGAGCCGTCCTGGGGGTTGTTGTCGTGGTTGTGGTCGCGGTGGTGCACGGTCAGTTCCGACAGGCGCTTGCCGGAGAACTCGCGGGCGCAGCGCCCGCAGACGTGCGGATACATCTTCAGTGCCTTGTCGCGGTAGCCCATTTCCTTGTCGCGCTTGGCGTCGGCGAGGATGCGGTCGAGACGGGCGGTGGCGGCGGAGTTGGAGGCCGAGCTCATGGTGTTACCTTTTTCGTTATCAGGGCAATGACGGTTATGGCATTGAGTCTAGCGCGCCTGCGGGCCCGACGGACAGGCGAAAACGTGCGATTGGGCGTAGCCTGTAGGCAGGTTCCGGACGGGAGGTTACCGATGTTGCCTGTGATCCTTGCCACGCTGCTCCTGCTTGCCGCCCCGCTGGCTGATGCCGCCGGGCAGCCTTCGGGAAGCATCACCCCGGTGCCAGGTGCACCGGGTACGCCGACGCCCACGCCTTATCCGCAGATCACCCCGAGCACGCCACCGAAGGCCGGCAGCAGCCAGCCCGGCGCGCCGTTGCTGCCGCCGATGCCGCTGCCTGGCCCACCGAAGGACCAGCCGTTACCAGGGCTGTCCCAGGATCCACCGAAAAAGAACGACTAGACCTGTTGCGAGAGGCGCTGGCCGTCCTGCATCCGCAAGCGTTTCGACAACGCCACGGCGAGGGCGCGGATGATCCGCGCGGCGATGCGCGGGGCGTCGTTGAGCATCTTGTCCAGCGAGTCCTTGCCCAGCGTCAGCAACTGGCAATCACTGGCCGCCACGCAACTGGCCGAGCGCCGTTCGCCGTCGAGCACGGCCATTTCGCCGAAAGCCCGCCCCTTGCGCAAGGTCGCGATCTCGACTTGCTGGCCGTTGCCGTCGGTCTTGCGCACCGACACCACGCCGCGGTGCAGGATGCACATGAAGGTGCCGGCGTCGCCTTCGGCGAAGATGGTCTGGCCCTCGGTCATCGCCGTGATGGCGAAGTAACCGGCGACGGCCTGGAAGTCGCTGGGCTGCAGGCTGTCGAACAAACCGCAGTCCATGAGCATGTCGCGGATTTCGGCGCTGAGGAGGCTTGGGTCGGGCATGTGTTGTTCTTCGTGTTGTCCGGTATTTGGGAGCTTCCACATACCCTGTGGAAGAGGCCACAGGGTATGCGAGAACTCTATGACAACAAGAAACGCGATTTACACCACGCCCAGCTCATTGAAGACGAACGCATACTCCAGGGCCACGTCTTTCAACCCCTGGTAGCGTCCGCTCATGCCGCCGTGGCCGGCGCCCATTTCGGTCTTGAGCAGCAACAGGTTGTCGTCGGTCTTGCAGGTGCGCAGGCGCGCCACCCACTTGGCCGCCTCCCAGTACTGCACGCGACTGTCGTTGTAGCCGGCCACCACCAAGATGGCCGGGTAAGCCTGGGCCTTGACGTTCTCGTAGGGGGCATAGGCCTTGATACGTGCATGCACCTCAGGCTCCTCGGGGTTGCCCCACTCGTCATACTCGGTGACGGTCAGCGGCAGCTCGGGGTCGAGCATGGTGTTGAGCACATCGACGAAAGGCACCTCGGCGATGGCGCAGCGGAACAGCTCAGGGCGCTGGTTGAGCACTGCGCCCATCAGCAGGCCGCCGGCACTGCCGCCGCTGATCGCCAGTTGCTCGGTGCGGGTGACGCCCTGGGCGATCAGGTGTTCGGCGCAGGCGATGAAGTCGTCGAAGCTGTTCTGCTTGTGCTCCTGCTTGCCGGCCCGGTACCAGGCCTCACCCAGCTCGCCGCCGCCGCGCACATGGGCGATGGCAAAGGCCACGCCGCGCTCGAGCAGGCTCAGGCGGGCGTGGGAAAACCAGGGGTCGAGGCTCTCGCCATAGGCGCCGTAGCCGTAGAGGTACAGCGGCACCTCGCGGTCCAGGTCCTGACGGCGGCGCACCAGGCTGATCGGCACCTGGGTGCCGTCCTTGGCGGTCGCCCACAGGCGTTGGCTGACGTAGTCGTCGGCATCGAAGCGACCGAGTACCGGGGTCTGCTTGAGCACCTGCTGCTCACCACTGGCCAGCTCCAGTTGGCGGACCTGGGCCGGCCGGTTGAGCGCTTCGTAGCGCAGGCGGATGCGTGTGCTGGAGAACTCCAGGCTGTCCTGCACGTAGAGGCTGTAGGCGGCGTCGGGCAGTTCGACGCGATAGGCCGGCAGGCCCTGGGGGCGGACTTCGATGATCGGCAGGCCGCCTTCACGCAGGCTCAGTGACAGTGCCGAGGCGTTCAGGCTCAGGCCTTCGAGCATGATGTCGTCACGGTGCGGCACCAGCACCTGCCATTGCGCGCGGCTGGGCACCTGGTCGGCCGACGCGTGGAACAGGGCGAAGTTGATGCCGTCCTGGTTGCTGCGGATGAACCAGCGCCACTGGCCGTCGAGCTGGCCGTGGTCGGGGAAGTATTCGTGGCCCTCGACCCGCGGCGCCAGGCAGGTGAAGTCGGCCTGTGGCGTGGCGGCATCGAGCACCCAGGCTTCGCTGGTGGTCTTGCTGTTGAGCAGCAGCACCAGCTGGCGTTCGGAACTTGCGCGGTAGCAGTGCAGGAAGAAACGCCCGTCCGGCTCTTCGAACACGGTGCTCGCGTCGGTTTCACCCAATGTGTGGCGGCGCAGGCGCCACGGGCGGTGGGTGTCGTCCAGTTCGGCGAAGAACAGCGTGCGGCTGTCGTTGGCCCAGGTCAGGCTGCCGTCGCAGTCGTCGAAGGGCAGGGTGGCGACGCTGCCACTGTCCAGATCCTTGACGTACAGGGTGTAGACCTCGTCGCCGCTGGTGTCGAGGCTGTAGGCCAGCAGGCGATGGTCGGGGCTGACATTGAATGCGCCCAGGGCGAGGAAGCCGCCGTTGGCCAGGGCATTGGGGTCGAGCAGCAGTTGCTCGGCGCTTTCGTCGACGCGGTTGCTGTCATCGGCCGGGCGCGGGCAGCGATAGTGACGCGGGTATTCGTCGCCCGCCGTGGTGCGGGTGTAGTAGAGGTACGGGCCCCAGGGGGAGGGGAGCGACAGGTCGGTTTCGAGGATGCGGCCCTTGATCTCTTCGAACAGCTGTTCGCGCAGCTCGGCCTGGTCGGCGAGGCAGGCTTGCTGGTAGGTGTTTTCCTGCTCCAGGTAGGCCAGCACTTCTGGGGCGTCGCGCTCCTGCAGCCAGGCGTAGGGATCGGCGGCTTGGGCAGGGCGGGCGATGGGGGGCTTGGGTCTGGTATGCATGGGATGTCCGTGGTCTGGTGGCGTCTGTGCCGGTATCTTCGCGAGCATCGCCGGTCTGTGGGAGTGGGCTTGCCCGCGAAGAGGGCGCTCAGGCTTCAAGAGGGAAGAGGCGCCTGTGCCCGTAAAAGTGTTTATCATAGGCATCTCTTTGCCTGCCTTGCACGGACACCATGATCGAACAAGACTACACACTGGCCTGGGGCCTCTACGCTGTCGCCGCCCTGGGTTGCCTGCTGGTGGCCTTCAAGCTGACCGGCTGGATGTGGCGCTGGCTGCGCGAGCCGCTGCGGGTGATCGTTGCCGTGCTGCTGTTCACCCCCACCATTGTCGATCCGGTCAAGGACAGCTTTGCCCCGGCCGTTGCCATTACCGCCCTGGACCTGGCGTTCAAGGTGGGCAACAACGCCTGGCGCGCGGCCTCGGACCTGGCGATGTACGGCATGATCGCCTTCGGCCTTTACCTGCTGTTCGTGCTGGTGCGCTGGCCACTGGAAAAACGGGCTGGCGAGCGCCGCGAGAAGGCCGAGGCCGCTGCCAAGCGCCAGGCGGCCGAAGACGATGCGGTGATGGCCGACGCGCCCGTCGCCGATCGTCGTGATCGCTACCGTGAAGAGCCTCCTGCCGCTCCGGTGCGTCGCCCGGGCAATGGTGGCGGCCGCGTCGAGCCACGGATCTAGGACGGAGCCCTCGCCAATGTGTGAATTGCTGGGCATGAGTGCCAATGTTCCCACCGATATCGTCTTCAGCTTCACCGGCCTGATGCAGCGTGGCGGGCGTACCGGTCCGCACCGAGACGGCTGGGGCATCGCCTTCTACGAAGGGCGTGGCCTGCGCCTGTTCCAGGACCCGGCCGCGAGCAGCGAGTCGGAGGTGGCCAACCTGGTGCAGCGTTACCCGATCAAGAGCGAAGTGGTTATTGGTCATATCCGCCAGGCCAACGTCGGCAAGGTCTGCCTGTCCAACACCCACCCCTTCGTGCGTGAGCTCTGGGGCCGCAACTGGTGCTTCGCGCACAACGGCCAGCTCGCCGATTTCAGTGGCGAGAAGACGTTCTACCGCCCGGTCGGCGACACCGACAGCGAGGCCGCCTTCTGCGACCTGCTCAACCGCGTGCGTGCGGCATTCCCCGAACCGGTGGAGGTCGAGGCGCTGCTGCCGGTGCTGGTCGAGGCCTGCGCCGGATATCGTGCTAAGGGCGTGTTCAACTGCCTGCTCAGCGACGGCGACTGGCTGTTCTGCTTCTGTTCGACCAAGCTGGTACATATCACCCGGCGCGCGCCTTTTGGTGCCGCGCGGTTGAAAGATGTCGACCTGATCGTGGATTTTCAATCGGAAACCACGCCCAATGACGTGGTCACGGTGATCGCCACCGAGGCCCTGACCGAAAACGAGACCTGGCAGCGTTACGAGCCCGGTCAATGGGCCCTGTGGCGGCACGGCGAGTGCGTCGCCAAAGGCTAAGGACAGAGCATGTTCAGAAGTTACCTGCGGTTGCTGCTGTTCACTTTCGGCCTGCTGGCCGGTGTCCAGGTGCCCGGCCTGGTCAAGGACTATAGCCAGCGGGTCGAGGCCCACATGCTCGAGTCGCGCGAAGCGCTGGCGGGCTTCCAGGAAACTGCCGAGCGCTTCTTCAACGGCGACCTGCAGGCATTGGTGCGCCATTACCGCACCAGTGACGACCCGGTGTTCAACAGTGACGCCAACAGCATCGAAAGCCTGGTGATTCGCAACCAGTTGCTGGAAAACGAATGGCAGGCGCTGCAAGGCAGTTGGGCCAGCCGCAGTTGGCATGTGCTGGTGCAGGCCGATCCACAACTGCGTGAAGAGACGCTCAAGGGCTACAGCTACCAGATCCTGCTGGTGCCCGAGGCGATCGGCTGGGGGATCGCCAGCGGCTTCCTGCTGGCATTCCTGGTCGAGAGCGTGTTGCTGGGGATCGGCTGGGTGATCCTGGGCGGGCGGCGCCGGGCGGTGAAGGAAAGCTGGCGCTAGGTTGCAGGTAGTTCGTTGCCGGGGCGGGCCTCACCGCGGGACGAGTCGCTGCGGCGAACCGCCGCTCTCACAATGTTGGACCTTGCGGGAGCTACTGTCCTGTTCAAAATCTAAAGGCCAGCTCAACCCCTGTGGGAGCGGGCTGGTCCCGCGATGAGGCCGGGACTGACACACTCCCGGCTCAGACCAGCACGATCCGCTGCCCCCCCACATCCTGCGCATAGCGCCCCAGCACCTGCCGGCACAACCCTACCACTTCATCGACCAGCTCCACCCCGGTCTGCCACGACACCACCAACTCCAGGCTAGGCGGTGGCTGCAGCCCGGTCAGCAACACCAGCTCGCCGCGTGCCAGCTCTGCGGCGACCAGCGCCGGGGGCAGGGCGCCGATACCGAAGCCGTCGCGCAGCAGCCGGGTGATCGCCGACACCGAGTTCACGCAGTTCAGCCGCGGCGTCTCGCTCCCCGCGCTCTGCAGCAGGCTGAACACCTCCTGGTGCGGCCGGGAGTTGCGCGAAAAGGTGATGATCCGCTCGCGCGCCAGTTCTGCCAGCGACGCATAGTCACGATGGTGCGGTGAGCCGGTGGCGACGATCCAGCCCATGGGATAGCGCGCCAGGTCCAGGCTGCGGATGCTTTCCTGGCGCAGCAGGTCGGTCTGCAGGATCACGTCGAGAAACCCCTTCTGCAACTGGTCGCGCAGGTTCAGCGAGGTGTCGGCGACCAGCTCGATTTCCACTTGCGGGTAGCGCTCGGTCAACTCGGCCACCAAGGCGCTCATCCAGGTGTGGATCACCGTGTCCATGACCCCCAGGCGGATCCGGCCGACCACCGCCCGTTCGCCGCCCAGCGACTGTTTCATCGCCTTGGCGGTGTCGAGCATGCGCTCGGCGTACTCCAGCACCTTGCTGCCTTCCGGGGTCAGGCTGACACCGCGCGAGTCGCGCAGCAGCAGCTTCACGCCAAGGTCGGCCTCCAGTGCGGCGATGCGGCTGGACACCGAGGCCTGGGTGGTGAACAGCTTCTCGGCGGTGAGGCGAAAGCTCTTGAGCCGGGCGACCCAGACGAAGGTTTCGAGAAATCGCAGGTTCATCGTGTGCTCGCAAGGCTGGGCGATCAGGTTTTCTTGTTCCAGACCGACGGTTTTTCTCGTTGGACGCAGGTTGCGCGGGCTTTGAACAATAGCGTCCAGGCCGCGAACACGCAGTCGTTCCTCAAACAATACCAACAAGCCGAGGCATCCATGAACCCCACCGGCGTACAGCAGCAGGCACCCGCCCGATCTTCGGGCGGGCCCTTTGCCTGGTACCGTGACATCGACTCCCAGCAACGACGTACCTTCTGGAGCTGCAAGATTGGCTATGGCCTGGACGGCATGGACACGCAGATGCTCAGCTTCGTCATCCCCACCCTGATCATGATCTGGGGCATCAGCACCGCCGAGGCCGGCCTGATCCACACCAGCACCCTGATCGCCTCGGCCATCGGCGGCTGGGTCGCCGGTATTCTCTCCGACCGCATCGGCCGCGTACGCACCCTGCAACTGACCGTGCTGTGGTTCGCCTTCTTCACCTTCCTCTGCGGCTTCGCCCAGAGCTACGAGCAGCTGCTGATCGCCCGCACCTTGATGGGCTTTGGCTTCGGTGGCGAGTGGACCGCCGGTGCGGTGCTGATCGGCGAGGTGATCCGTGCCCAGGACCGCGGCAAGGCAGTGGGCATGGTGCAATCGGGCTGGGCCATCGGCTGGGGCCTGACCGCGATCCTCTACGCCTTGTTGTTCTCCTGGCTGCCGGCCGAACAGGCCTGGCGTGCACTGTTCCTGCTCGGGCTGTTGCCGGCGATCTTCGTGATCTTCGTACGCCGCATGGTCAAGGATCCGGAGGTCTACCGCGAAGCCAGGCGTGCAGAAAAGCCCGAAGCGCCTTCGCACTTCTACGAAATCTTCGCCTCCGGCATGCTCTGGACCACGATCCGCGCTTCGTTGCTGACCACCGGCGCCCTGGGTGGCTACTACGCCATCACCTCGTGGCTGCCGACCTTCCTCAAGAACGAGCGCGGCCTGAGCGTGCTGGGCACCGGCGGCTACCTGGCCATGGTCATCGTCGGTTCCTACATCGGCTATGTGATCAGCGCCTACCTCAGCGACCTGCTGGGGCGTCGCAAGAATTTCATCCTGTTCGCGGTGGGTTCGTTCGTCATCGTCCTGCTGTACACGCAGGTGCCGGTCAGTGACGGCGTCATGTTGTGGCTGGGCTTCCCGCTGGGCTTCTTCGCCTCGGGCATCTTCAGCGGCATGGGGGCTTTCCTCACCGAACTGTTCCCCACGCGCATCCGCGGCTCGGGGCAGGGCTTCTGCTACAACGTCGGCAAGGTGCTGGCGGCGATGTTCCCGCTGCTGATCGGCCTGCTCGGCGAGAAGATCCCGTTGGGCCTGGGCATCGGCGCATTCGCTGCGGTGTCCTATGGCATCGTGATCGTCGCCGCCCTGAGCCTGCCAGAAACCCGCGGCAAAGAACTGAAGGCGCGTTAAGGTAGACCTATGAACAGCACAACAGGAGTTCGACAGGTGAATCGCCTGCTTCTCAATTGCGACATGGGCGAGAGTTTCGGCAACTGGCGCATGGGCCTGGATGCCGAGGTCATGCCCTTCGTGGACTGCGCCAACATCGCCTGCGGCTACCATGCCGGCGACCCCGGCACCATGCGCCGCACCGTGGCCCTGGCGCTGCAGCATGACGTGACCATCGGCGCGCACCCGGCCTACCCGGACCTGGTCGGCTTCGGCCGCCGTTCGATGGCCTGCAGCGACGACGAGATTCGCGACCTGCTGCACTACCAGATCGGCGCCCTGGACGGCATCTGCAAGGTGCTCGGTGGTCGTGTGGCCTACGTCAAGCCGCATGGCGCGCTGTACAACGACATGATGGCCGACCCGCAGAAGTTGCGTGCGGTGCTCGAAGCCGTGGCCGCCTACGACGCAGGCCTGCCGCTGATGCTGATGGCCACCGCCGACGACAGTGCTGCACAGGCCCTGGGCGACGAGATCGGGGTGCCGTTGTGGTTCGAAGCGTTCGCTGACCGCGCCTACACCGCCAGCGGCCACCTGGTGTCGCGCCGCCTGCCCGGCGCCGTGCACCATGACCCGGCCCTGGTGGTCGAACAGGCCGTGCGCCTGGCGCGTGGCGAGGCACTGGTGGCCAACGACGGCAGCGCGCTGCGCCTCGATGCCGCCACCTTGTGTGTGCATGGCGACAACGAAAGCTCGGTGGCTGCGGTACGGCAGATCCGCCAGGCCCTCGATGCGTTACAGGCATGAGGATGTCGCGATGAAGCCACGTATCGAAGTGGTGGCGATCGACAGCCTGATGGTGCGGCTGTTCGACACCATCGACGAGGCCAACATGCCGTGGATCCTCGCCGCCAACCAGCGCCTGCGTGCAGCGTTCGGTGAGCACCTGGTCGACCTGGTACCGTCCTACACCACCCTGATGTTGCAGTCGAACCTGGCGCCAGGGGAGGCGCGCGTGCGAATTGGCCAGGCGCTGGAAGGCTTGCAGCCGGATGCAGGCCACCGTGGTCGGCGTCACGAGATTCCGGTGTGGTACCACGCCAGTGTCGGCCCGGAGCTGGCGCTGCTGGCTGCGCGCAGCGGCCTGAGCGAAGACGAGGTGATTGGCCTGCACTGCGCGCGTGACTACCCGGTGTTCGCCCTGGGTTTTGCACCGGGGTTCGGGTTCATGGGGCTGGTGGACGAACGCCTGGCCACGCCACGCCTGAGCACACCGCGCAAGCGCGTTGCAGCCGGTAGCGTGGGCATCGCCGAGCGGCAGACGGCGGCCTATCCTGCGGTGTCGCCGGGTGGCTGGAACCTGATCGGGCGTACGCCAGTGCGTCTGTTCGACCGCGAACGTGATGGCTACAGCTTGCTGCAGCCGGGTGACCGGGTACGTTTCGTGGCGGTGTCGCACACCGAATTCATGGCATTGGGCGGCGATGACCGTCCTTTGGAGGCGCTGGCATGACGCAGTTGAGGATCGAAGCCAGCACCGCGCTGTGCCAGCTACAGGACGCCGGGCGCCTGGGTGTGCGGCATCTGGGCGTGACCCAGGGCGGGGCGCTGGACTGGGTGGCGATGAACTGGGCCAACTGGCTGCTGGGCAACGCCCTGGACGCGCCAGTGGTGGAGGTGGCGCTGGGTGGTTTGAGCCTGCTCGCCGAGCAGGACTGTGTGCTGGCCCTGGCCGGCGCCGACCTGGACGCCAGGGTCGACGACCAGCCGCTGGCGCCCTGGCGCAGCTTCGCCCTGCACAAGGGCCAACGCCTGACGCTGCGGCAACCACGCCAGGGTGTGCGTGCCTACCTGGCCGCTCCTGGCGGTTTTGTGGGCGAAGCCGTGCTGGGCAGTTGTTCGACGGTGGCGCGTGAAGCGCTGGGGGGCATCGAGGGGCGCGGCGAGGCGCTGGCCAAGGGGCAGGCTCTGCGCTTTGCCGAGGGCGCACTGGCCTTGCGTGAAGTGCCCGAAGCCCTGCGCCCGGAATATCCGGCCAAGCCGGTACTGGACCTGGTGATGGGCGCACAGATCGGCGACTTCAGCGGCACCAGCCTGTTCGAGGCCTTCAACAGCGACTGGACGCTGGACAGCCGTGCCGATCGCATGGGCAGCCGCCTGCTGGGGCCGCAACTGGTCTACCAGGGTGCGCCGATGATTTCCGAGGGGATTCCCTTGGGGGCGGTGCAGGTGCCGCTGGATGGGCAGCCGATCGTGCTGCTCAATGATCGCCAGACCATCGGCGGCTATCCGCGGCTGGGGGCCTTGACGCCACTGGCGCTGGCACAGCTGGCGCAGTGCATGCCAGGGGCGGTGGTGCGGTTCAGGGCGGTGGTGCAGGAGACGGCGTGGCGGCAGCAGCAGGGGTATCTGCAGCGCTGGGCCTGAGCTATCGGGCCCTATCGCGGGGCAAGCCCGCTCCCACAGGTTCCCCACTGTTCGCAGGGGCGGTAGGGGACCTGTGGGAGCGGGCTTGCCCCGCGATAGGGTCGGTACAGGCTACTTGGACAGATACCTCATCGCTTCCTCCAACCCCTGCAAGGTCAGCGGGAACATCCGGTCTTCGACCAGCTCGCGCACCAATTGGGTGGACGCGGTGTAGTTCCAGGTCTGCTTGGGGTAGGGGTTGATCCAGACGATCTTCCTGAATTTCTCCATGAAGCGCTGCATCCACACGTACCCGGCCTCTTCGTTCCAGTGCTCGACGCTGCCGCCCGGCTGGGTGATCTCGTACGGCGCCATCGCCGCATCGCCGACGAACACCACCTTGTAGTCATCGCCGTACTTGTGCAGCAGATCGAAGGTGGAAAACCGCTCGGAGGTGCGGCGCAGGTTGTTCTTCCACACCGATTCGTAGACGAAGTTGTGGAAGTAGTAGTACTCCAGATGCTTGAACTCGGTCTTGCAGGCCGAGAACAGCTCTTCGCACACTTTCACATGGGCATCCATCGAGCCGCCGATATCGAACAGCAACAGCAGCTTGACCGTGTTGCGCCGCTCCGGGCGCATCTGGATGTTCAACAGCCCGGCATCGCGGGCGGTGTGGTCGATGGTGCCGTCGATGTCGAGCTCCTCGGCGGCGCCTTCGCGGGCGAATTTG
This sequence comes from Pseudomonas sp. S44, assembly GCF_016624805.1. NCBI lineage: Bacteria > Pseudomonadati > Pseudomonadota > Gammaproteobacteria > Pseudomonadales > Pseudomonadaceae > Pseudomonas > Pseudomonas sp. S44. The sequence continues at coordinate 81,697 of NZ_JACVTY010000016.1, read as the reverse complement.
CGCAGGCGGCGCAGGGCCAGCTTGATGTTGCGCGTGCCCAGCTCGACCTGGTCGTCGAGGTTCTTGTACTCGCGCTGGTCCCACACCTTGACCGCCTTGCCCTGGCGTTTGCCGGCCTCGCCGACGCGAATGCCTTCGGGGTTGAAACCGCCGGAGCCGAACGGACTGGTGCCGCCGGTGCCGATCCACTTGTTGCCGCCGGCGTGGCGTTCCTTCTGCTCCTCGAGACGCTTCTTGAACTCCTCGATCAGCTTGTCGAGCCCGCCGAGCGACTGGATCTGCGCGCGCTCTTCATCGCTGAGCGAGCGTTCGAACTCCTTGCGCAGCCATTCTTCGGGGATCAGCGCTTCCAGGTGGCGGTCGAGGTTTTCCAGGCCCTTGAAATAGGCCGAGAAGGCGCGGTCGAACTTGTCGAAATGGCGCTCGTCCTTGACCAGGATTGCCCGCGCCAGATAGTAGAACTCGTCCATGTCGGCGAATACCACGCGCTGTTGCAGGGCGTTGAGCAGGTCGAGCAGTTCGCGCACCGACACCGGCACCTTGGCCGCGCGCATTTCATTGAACAGGTTGAGCAGCATGGCCAGCCCCTCAGCGGTTGCCGCGACGGCTCATGAAGGCCAGGCGCTCCAGCAGTTGTACGTCCTGTTCGTTCTTGACCAGGGCACCGGCCAGCGGCGGGATGGCCTTGGTCGGATCACGCTCGCGCAGCACCGCCTCACCGATGTTGTCGGCCATCAGCAGCTTGAGCCAATCGACCAGCTCGGAAGTGGAGGGCTTCTTCTTCAGGCCCGGCACCTTGCGCACGTCGAAGAATACGTCCAGCGCCTCGCTGACCAGCGACTGCTTGATGTTCGGGTAGTGCACATCGACGATGCGCTGCAGGGTCTCGCGGTCGGGGAAGGCGATGTAGTGGAAGAAGCAGCGGCGCAGGAAGGCGTCGGGCAGCTCTTTTTCGTTGTTGGAGGTGATGATGATGATCGGGCGCTGTTTCGCCTTGATGGTCTCGTCGATTTCGTAGACGTAGAACTCCATCTTGTCGAGTTCCTGCAGCAGGTCGTTGGGGAACTCGATGTCGGCCTTGTCGATCTCGTCGATCAGCAGGATGACGCGCTCATCGGCCTCGAAGGCTTCCCACAGCTTGCCTTTCTTCAGGTAGTTGCGCACGTCGTGGACCTTGTCCACGCCCAGTTGCGAGTCGCGCAGGCGGCTCACCGCATCGTACTCGTAGAGGCCCTGGTGGGCCTTGGTGGTGGACTTGATGTGCCAGGTGATCAGGCGTGCACCGAAAGATTCGGCCAATTGCTCGGCCAGCATGGTCTTGCCGGTGCCTGGCTCGCCCTTGACCAGCAGCGGGCGTTCGAGGGTGATGGCCGCGTTGACCGCCAGCTTCAGGTCGTCGGTGGCGACGTAGTTGCGGGTGCCTTCGAATTTCATGGAGCCGATCCTCTGCGGGGTGTCGATGGCGGCCTCATCGCGGGACAAGCCCGCTCCCACAGGGGGAGGGTACCTTGTGGGAGGGGGCTTGCCCGCGAAAAGGCCGACACCGAGAACTCATGTCTATGATGTGCCCCGACTATAACGCGGCCCCAGGCCGCTGCAAACGCAGACCGGGTATTCAGTCGCTGAATGGCCCGTCACCCGCGTTTCAGTCAGTCTTGGGCGGCGGCTGCTCGTAGCGGGCGTTGAATGCCTGGACGAAACCATTGCGCAATATCTGCAGGAACGCCTCGAATGCGCTGATGTTCTGTTGATGGACACTGCCGCTGAGTTCGACGCGGGTGGCGAACTGATTCTTCGGCTGGTTCTTCAGCACCGTTTCACTGGCACCGACCACCGCCTCCCAGATCGAGCGGAAGAAGCCTTTGTCCTTGTTTTCGACATCCTGCTGCCAGTCGAACACATCGACATCGCGCAGCAACGGCTTGATATAGCCATTGAGCCTACCGTTCTCGGCCTGGGCCTCGATCACCACGTCACCATGCCCGGCATTGAAGTCGAACTTGCCATAGGCACTGGCGAAGTCGTTGAGCCGGCGCAGTTCGATGCCGGTGGCGCGCAGACGGAATTCGAAGTCGTCAAAGTCGCTGAACGGGTCGAAGGTGGCGCGGCTTTCGACCTTGGCATCGCCGGCAATCAGCGCGTCGGCCTCGAAGCTGGCGTCGCGTCGGCCTTTTTCGTCGCGCACGTTGGTCAGGTTGCGGATGCTGGCCTGGAGCTGTGTGGCCTTGAGGTCCACCGGCGGCTTGGAGTTGAAGTTGCGAAAGGTCAGGGTGCCGTTTTCGATGCGCACTTCGTTGAGCGTAATCGGCAGCAGTTTCTCCAGTTGCTGGCGCCAGTCGGTGCCCTGGCCGGTCTGCGAGTTCTGTTTGCTGCCGCCATCGACGAAGTTGAGCTCGGGCCGCACGAACGCCACCTCGGCGACCACGGCCTGGTCGTACCACAGCGAATGCCAACTGACTGACAGGTCGATCAGTGGCGCATCGAGCAGCGGCACGGGCACTTTGCCGGTGGTCTTGACGATCTTCAGCCCGTTGATCTGGTAGGCGCCGCGCCACCAGGCGAGGTCGACGTCGGCGACCTCGCCGCGGTAGTCGCCCATGTCGGCGAGCTTTTCGTTGAGGTAGTCGCGAACCAGGTAGGGCAGGGCCAGGTGCAGGGCGACCAGCAGCACGATCAGGCCGGCCAGGCCGATCAGCGGCCAGCGATAACGGGCTTTCATCGCAAGCTCTCCAGGGCAGGTTGTGCGGTTGACCGCCAGGCGCCGGGCTTGGTTCGAACGGGCTTTACGGGCTGCCGGGGCAGGCTTACCCTTGAGGCTTTCCCGCCTGTTTCCAACGATTCAAGGACCCCTGCCATGAGCCGTATCTACGCCGACAACGCCCACTCCATCGGCAACACGCCGCTGGTGCAGATCAACCGCATCGCCCCGCGCGGGGTGACCATCCTGGCCAAGATCGAAGGGCGCAACCCAGGGTATTCGGTGAAGTGCCGGATCGGCGCGAACATGGTCTGGGACGCCGAAGGCAGCGGGAAGCTCAAGCCGGGCATGACCATTGTCGAGCCCACCTCGGGCAACACCGGCATCGGCCTTGCCTTCGTCGCTGCGGCGCGCGGCTACAAGCTGATGCTGACCATGCCGGCCTCCATGAGCCTGGAGCGGCGCAAGGTGCTCAAGGCGCTGGGCGCCGAGCTGGTGCTGACCGACCCTGCCAAGGGCATGAAAGGGGCGATCGAGAAAGCCAACGAGATCGTCGCATCCGATCCTGCGTTGTACTTCCAGCCAGGTCAGTTCGAAAACCCCGCCAACCCCGCAATTCACGAGAAGACCACCGGGCCTGAAATCTGGAACGACACCGACGGCGCCGTTGACGTGCTGGTCGCAGGTGTCGGCACCGGCGGCACCATTACCGGCGTGTCGCGCTACATCAAGCACACCCAGGGCAAGCCGGTGCTGTCGGTGGCCGTGGAGCCGGTGGCCTCGCCGCTGATCAGCCAGACCCTGGCCGGCGAGGAACTCAAGCCCAGCCCGCACAAGATCCAGGGCATCGGCGCAGGCTTCGTGCCGAAGAACCTCGACCTGTCGGTCGTCGACCAGGTCGAGCAAGTCACCGATGAAGAGTCCAAGGCCATGGCCATCCGCCTGATGCAGGAGGAGGGGATCCTGTGCGGCATTTCCTGCGGCGCGGCGATGGCGGCGGCAGTGCGCCTGGCAGAAAAGCCGGAGATGCAGGGCAAGACCATCGTGGTGATCCTGCCGGATTCGGGCGAGCGTTACCTGTCGAGCATGTTGTTCAGCGACATGTTCAGCGAGCAGGAAAACCAGCAGTAACGTCAGGTCCACAGCGCAGTCAGCAAGCCGAGGAGTGCTGATCCGGGTCAAGCGACCTTGATCTTCATCTTCGCGCTTGCCGCTTGTGACTTGCAGCAGCCTTCGATGGGTTTATCATGTCCGGCTATCTGGGGATGGCCTGATTTCCCCTCAAGGAGTGTTGCATGACCTTTTCCTTCGTCGCCAAGGCGGGTGTCCTGCTGGTGTTCTTCGGCAGTGTGCTGTTCGTGCACCTGCGCGGCAAGGCACGCCTGCCGGTACTGCGCCAGTTCGTCAACCATTCGGCGCTGTTCGCTCCCTACAACAGCCTGATGTACCTGTTCTCCGGTGTGCCTTCCAAACCTTACCTGGACCGTCAGCGCTTCCCCGAGCTGGATGTGCTCAAGGATAACTGGCAGGAGATCCGCGAAGAGGCCATGCGCCTGTTCGACGAGGGGTATATCCGCGCAGCCGAAAAGGACAACGACGCCGGCTTCGGTTCGTTCTTCAAGAAGGGCTGGAAGCGGTTCTACCTGAAATGGTACGACAAGCCACTGCCGTCGGCCGAGGCACTGTGCCCGCGTACCGTCGAGCTGGTCAGCAGTATCCCCAACGTCAAGGGTGCAATGTTCGCCCTGTTGCCTGGCGGTAGCCACCTGAACCCGCACCGCGATCCGTTTGCCGGCTCCCTGCGTTATCACCTGGGGTTGTCCACGCCCAACTCCGACGACTGCCGCATCTACGTCGACGGCCAGGTCTACGCCTGGCGTGACGGCGAAGATGTGATGTTCGATGAAACCTATGTGCACTGGGTGAAGAACGAAACCGACGTGACGCGGGTGATCCTGTTCTGCGACGTCGAGCGTCCGCTCAACAGCCCGCTGATGACCCGCATCAACCGCAAGGTCAGCGCGTTCCTGGGCCGCGCCACCGCGCCGCAGAACACCGACGACGAGCGGGTGGGCGGGATCAATCAGGCCTACGCCTGGAGCAAGCGCTTCAGCAACCGCATCAGCACTCATGTGAAGCAGTTCAAGCGCTCCAACCCCAAGGCCTACCGCATCCTGCGGCCGGTGCTGGCGGTGGTGGTGGCCTATCTGCTGTATCGCTGGTTGTTCTGATTCGCTGCGGCCTTCTTCGCGGGCTTTCCGCGAAGAAGGCCGTCCGATCACCCTAGGGTGTTGCCCAGCTCCGCATTCACGGATATATTCCGAAACATTCATCTTCCCCGAAGACCTGTCCATGCCAGCCACCCCTTCCACCACTGCCTTCGTTCTCGCGCCTGTCGCGGGCGTTGTCGTGCGTGGCAGCCAGCAGCCGGCCATGATCAGTCACTACCCACCACCTGTCAGTGGCGTCGTCGGCGGCGTATCCCCGCCCCGCTGCGTGGTCGTGCTGGGCTGATCGGCGTTCTCGCCGGCCCAAGCGCACTCGCAACCTACTGAACACGGTCGGCCTCTTTCCTCGCTGAAGCGCGCCCACCGTTTGGCTCTTGCCCAATATTCAGGTGGCAATACATGTCTGTCCTTTCGAAAGCATCCGTGGCCTCGGCGGCCACCACCAGCCTGTTCGTCCTGCTGTGGAGCAGCGGGGCGATCGTCTCCAAGCTCGGCCTGGCCCAGGCCAGCCCCTTCGCCTTCCTGCTGCTGCGTTCGGCATTGGCCCTGGCAGGGCTGTTGCTGATCGACCCCTTGCTGAGATTGCGCTGGCCGCGCAGTCGCGGCGGTATCCTGCGCGCCCTGGGGACCGGTTGCGTGCTGCTCGGCGCATACCAGATCTTTTACCTGCTGGCGCTCAACACCCACGTCACCCCTGGTGTCATGGCCACGGTCATGGGGGTGCAACCGATCCTCACCGTGGTGCTGATGGAGCGCCAGCGCTCATGGAGCCGTTTGTTTGGCCTGGGTCTGGGGCTTGGCGGGTTGGTGATGGTGGTCTACCAGGGCATCAACCTGGGTGGGGTTTCCCTCGCCGGAATGCTGTTTGCCTTGCTGGCGCTGACCAGCATGACGTTTGGCTCGATCCTGCAGAAGCGCATCACCGACAACCCGATGGGAACCTTGCCGCTGCAATACCTGGCAGGGTTTGTCCTGTGTGCGGTGTTTGCGCCGTTCCAGCCGCTGCATGTCGAATGGAGCGCCAGCTTCGTCGGCGCTCTGCTGTGGATGGGATTGGTGGTGTCGTTGCTGGCGACGCTGCTGCTCTACCGGTTGATCGCCCGAGGCAACCTGGTCAATGTCACCAGCCTGTTCTACCTGGTGCCAGCGGTGACCGCAGTGATGGATTTCCTTATCTTCGGTAACCGCCTGGCGCCGCTGAGCCTGCTGGGGATGGGGCTGATCGTGGTGGGCTTGCTGTTCGTGTTCCGCAAGCCTGGGGTAAAGATGGCCGAGGCCTGAATACCGCCTGCGGCGGTACGGTTTCAGGCACGCGCCGGCCGCAGCACCAACCACAGTGCTGCGGCAATCAGGATCCCGCCATACAGGTGCGCCATCGACAGGGGCTCATCCAGCAACCACGCCCCCCACAGCACCCCGAACACCGGAATCAGGAAGGTCACGGTACTGGCCTTGACCGGTCCGATCTCGTTGAGCAGGCGGAAGTACAGGATGTAGGCGAAGGCCGTGCACACCAGCCCCAGGCCCAGCAACGACAGCCACACCGACCAACCACCCCAGCTGGCGGGTGGTTGGGTCAGTGCGCTCCAGGCAAACAGCGGGCTGAGCAGCAAGGTCGCTCCCAGCATGCTGCCCAGGGCCGACAGGCGGCTGTCCAGGCCGCCGATCCAGCGCCTGGCGAGAAAGCCGGCGAAGCCATAGCAGGTGGTCGCCGCAACGCATGCCAGGGCGCCTTGCACCAGGGCCATGTCCAGCGCCACCGGGCCGGCACCGCTGAGGATGCCGACGCCGAACAGGCCAAGGAAGATCCCGCACAGTTTGGGCAGGGTCATGCTTTCGCGGAAGAACAACGCGCCGATCAGCACGCCCATCAGGGGTGTGGTGGCGTTGAAGATTGCCGAATACCCCGCTGGCAGTACCTGCGCGGCGACCGAATAGAAGGTCGCCGGAATACCCGAGTTGATCATGCCCAGCACCAGGCAGGCGCCGAGCTTGCCCTGGAAGTCCCAGCGCACCCTGGCTGCGGCGAGGATGCCGATCAGGCCGAGGCAGGCGATGGAGACGCGAAAGAAGGCGGTCGGTACCGTACCCAGTTCAGGGGCGATGATGCGCATGAACAGGAAGCTCGCACCCCAGACGGCAGCAAGGGTCAGCAGGCGGGCGAGGGCGATGGGGCTCACGGGTATCTCCGGGTTCTGGGCAGGGGCGCGAGTGTACGTCAGGTGCCGGGGCGTTTCTTGTGCTTTCTTGCTTTGGCAATTGGGTTGGCCCGCGAAAAGACCGACACCCGACTAAGCTCTTTTCATTCCGCCACCCACCGAGCCTCTCACCATGCCCCAGCCCTGGCCCGCCGCAGCCATCGCCCGGATGATCCTCGATGGCTTCGACAACTACCGAGAACACTTTCGCCGCATCACCCTGGGCGCCCGCGAGCGTTTCGAACAGGCGCAATGGCAGGCGATCCAGCAGGCCGCTGCTGCGCGGATCAACCTGTACGAGGAGAAGGTCGCCGAGGTCAACGGCTGGCTGCGCGAAGGTTTCGACGCCTCGCTGCTGCTGGACGTGGAGCACTGGCCGCTGGTCAAGAGCGCCTACATCCGCCTGATCGACCCGCGCCTGGACGATGAGCTGGCCGAGACCTGGTACAACTCGCTGTTCTGCAGCCTGTTCAGCCACGACCTGATCAGCGACGGCTGCATGTTCATCCACACCACCCGCCCGGCCATGCGCGGCCACGAGCGCGCGGCACAGACCCGCACCTATCAGTTGCGCGACGGCCTGGGTGGTCTGTTGCGGGCGATCCTTGCCGACCAGGCTTTCGAGGTGCCCTATGGCGACCTCGACGCCGACCTGGCGCGCCTTGAGGAGCGGCTGCGTGAATGCCTGCCCGACTGGGTATGCAAGGACCCGGCGCTGGCCGTGGAGCTGTTTTCCTCGGTGCTGTACCGCAACAAGGGCGCCTATCTGGTCGGGCGTCTGTACACCCGTGACGAGCAGTGGCCGCTGGTGATCCCGCTATTGCATCGCGAGGGTCATGGCATCGAGGCCGATGCGCTGATCACCGATGAGGCCGAGGTGTCGATCATCTTCTCGTTCACCCGCTCGTACTTCATGGTCGATGTGCCGGTGCCGGCGGAGTTCGTCAACTTTCTCAAGCGCATCCTGCCGGGCAAGCACGTTGCCGAGTTGTATACCTCGATCGGCTTCTACAAGCATGGCAAGTCGGAGTTCTACCGCGCGTTGATCAATCATCTGGCCAGTACCGACGACCGTTTTGTCATGGCGCCCGGCGTGCGCGGCATGGTGATGAGCGTGTTCACCCTGCCGGGCTTCAATACCGTGTTCAAGATCATCAAGGACCGCTTTTCACCCTCCAAGACCGTCGACCGAGCCACGGTGATCGAAAAATACCGCCTGGTGAAAAGTGTCGACCGCGTGGGGCGTATGGCCGATACCCAGGAGTTCGCCGATTTTCGCTTCCCGGTGGCCAAGTTCGAAGCCGATTGCCTGGCCGAGCTGCTGGAGGTCGCGCCCTCGACGGTGGTCGTGGAGGGTGACAGCGTGCTGATCCGCCACTGCTGGACCGAACGGCGCATGACGCCGTTGAACCTTTACCTGGAGCAGGCCAGCGAGGCCCAGGTGCTCGAAGCCTTGGAGGACTACGGGCTGGCGATAAAGCAACTGGCGGCGGCGAACATCTTTCCCGGCGACATGCTGCTGAAGAACTTCGGCGTTACCCGGCATGGGCGGGTGGTGTTCTATGACTACGACGAGATCAGCTATCTCACCGAGGTGAATTTTCGCCATATCCCGCCGCCGCGCTACCCGGAGGATGAGATGTCTGGCGAGCCGTGGTATTCGATCGGGCCGCACGATGTGTTTCCCGAGGAGTTTCCGCCGTTCCTGTTCGCCGATATTGGCCAGCGGCGGTTGTTCAGCCGGCTGCATGGGGAGCTGTATGACGCGGACTACTGGCAGGGATTGCAGGGGGCGATACGGGAAGGGAAGGTGATCGATGTGTTTCCCTATCGGCGCAGGGGCAGGTGAGGGGTATCAGTCGGTGGTGGCCTTTTCGCGGGCAAGCCCGCTCCCACAAGCCCCCACTGAACTCAAGGGCAGTGGGGGCTTGTGGGAGCGGGCTTGCCCGCGAAAAGGCCACCACCAATCTTCAGCCCTTGAGGCACTTCAGCTCACTGAAGTCACGACGTACCTTGGCCAGCCGGTCCAGCAGGAACTGCCGCTGCGCCGGGCTGCTCTGCTGCATCAGGTCGACCAGCAGGCTGCGGGCCTGTAGCTCGGTGTTCTCGAAGGCCATGCGGTAGGCCGGTGACCACAGGCTCTCCTTGCGCTGCAGCAACTGCGCCAGGCGGGGCTCGAACGCTGGCGAGTGGCGTTGTTCCATGGCCAGCACCAACTGTTGCTGCCAGGCCTGGCGATTGGCGATCCATTCGCTGTTCTGATCGCCGAGGGCCTGGGACCAGGTCATCACCCGCAGGCGCTGGCGAGCATTGAGCTCGCCCAGCCACGGCGTCAGGCGTTTCTCCATGCGCGTGGCACGGGCCTGGATCTGTTTGGGTAGCGGGGTGTCGACGTATTCCTTCTGCCGCTCGGCAATGTCGTCGCTGAATGCCTTGCGCATTTCACCGACCTGCGCGTCGCTCATGCCGCGCAGCAGTTCGGCGGCGGAGGGGGTGATCTCTTCAGCGACCCGGCCGATGGCCTGGCGCGCCTCGGCAGTGCGCTGCTGCAGGGCCTGGTCGGTCACGGCCTGGTTGGCGACCATCAGGCGCACCTTGTCGAGCCAGTCGAGGTAGCCGGGCAGTTGTGTCTTGCAGTGCCAGGCCAGGTGGCCCTTGAGCCGTTCGTCGAGCAGGGCCTTCTGCTGGCGATTCATGTCCAGGTAGTCGCCCAGCGACCAGGGCACCAGCCGGTCGAGGTTGCGATAGGCGAGGTCGATACGGCTGCAGGCAGCGAGCGTGAGGGCAAACGCGAGAATGAGCAGCAGGGCTCTGGGCAGACGGACAGGCATGAGCGAATCCTTGCAGGTTGCTTGCCAGGCAATAGATGCGCGCCGCGCTCGGCGGTTCCCACGGATCGGGCAGCCGGGCAGCTTCAGGTGTAGAATAGCCGCCTTGTCTTGAGGAACATCGGAAATGGCTCTGCTTGGGCGTTACAACAGTTTGCAAATCGTGAAACACGTGGAGTTCGGTCTTTACCTGGACGGCGGCGCCGACGGCGAGATCCTCCTGCCCAGGCGCTACTTTCCCAAGGACGCCGAGCTTGAGCTCGACGACTGGCTGAACGTGTTCATCTACCTCGACAGCGAAGACCAGCTGATCGCCACCACCGAGAAACCCAAGGTGCAGGTCGGTGAGTTCGCCAGTCTCAAGGTCAAGGACATCAACGGCGCCGGCATCTTCCTCGATTGGGGCCTGTCCAAGGACTTGCTGATGCCCTATTCGGAAGAGGCGCAGCAGTTGAAGATCGGCGATTACTGCGTGGTGCACACCTACCTCGACAAGCGCACCCGGCGCATCACCGCCACCGCGCGCCTGGACCGCTACCTCGACCGTACGCCGGCCGACTACAAGGCGGGCCAGCCGGTCGAGCTGCTGGTGGCGGGCGAGACGCCGATGGGCTTCAAGGCGATCATCAACAACCGCCACTGGGGCCTGATCCACAAGAACGAGGTGTTCAAGTTCCTGCGCTCGGGCATGCACGAGAAGGGCTTCATCAAGGAAGTGCGCCACGACGGCAAGATCGCCCTGAGCCTGCAGCCGGTGGGCGCGGCCTTGGCCGACAGCCTGCAGGAGCAGATCCTCAAGCGCCTGGACGAAGCCGGAGGCGTGCTGCCGGTGTGCGACAAGAGCGCCCCGGAAGTGATCGCCAAGCTGTTCAACGTCAGCAAGGGCAATTTCAAGAAGGCCATCGGCGGGCTGTTCAAGCAAGGGCTGATCGTCATCCATGACGATCGTATCGAGCGGGCCTGATCAGGCCTGCACGAAGGTGCTGAAGTCCAGTTGCTCACCGCCTGGGCGGGTGTCGCACAGCAGCGAGTCGCGGTCGGCGCTCAGCGCCAGGCTGATGGTCGAGCGACGCTTGCCGGGGTGGCGGACTTCCATCTGTTCCTGATGCGCGCGCAGGAAGTTGACCGGCACTTTCAAGTGCTGCAGTTCGTCGGTTTCCGGGGTGTGCAGCAGCAGGTTGACCCAGTCGGGCTGGCCTTTGCGCAGCAATGCCACCGGTACCTCGAACCACCACAGGTTGCGTTTCTTGTCGAGGATGGCGAACAGGGTGTTGTCGCGGTCGAGCACCGGCCGGTTCAGCGCTTGGTTGCGCCGGGCGATGGCGGTGGGTTTGTCGAGTTTCATGCAGGTTCCTGCGGGTTGACGCCAGAAAGGCCTGACATTGTGCGGGGTGGCGCGGGGCGCGGCAAGGGTTGCGGGGTGGGTTGCGCCGGCCTCTTCACGGGTTTGCCCGCAAAGAGGCCTTGAGCGTCAGCGCCGCAACGGCTGGCTCAACTCCGAGGTCGCGCCATCGGCTGTGGTCACCGTCGCGGTAAAGCTGTTCAGCCCCGCAATGGCATCCAGCGTCTTCTCGAACCGTGCCTTGCCCTGAGCATCGCTGCCGACCAACACCTCGCCCAGATACTGCTCCGCTTCCCGCCCATCCGCTGCCGCATTGCCGAACACTTCGATGCGCAACAGGCTGGATGCCGGCCCTTGCACTTCACCTTGCAGCACATGCCCGGCAAGCCCGGTCAGACGCGGCGCCTGTTGATTGTGATTGGGCAGCGGCTGGCACGGCTGGGGTTGCCCGCTGCCATCGCAGATGATCGCCTGGTCCTTCTTCGCCAGTTCCGCGCCGACACCGCGCGAGCCGACGTACAGCGCGTGGGCCTGGGCTGGCACACCGAAGATGATCGCGCCGGTGCGCTGGTCCGCTACGCACGAGCCACCCGCCTCGCAGCGCCGGATATCCAGGCCATTGCCCCAGATGCGGTTGGCAGTGACGCGTGTGGCGGTGACTTCCGGCTCCGGACGCAGGGCCACGCCGATGCGGTTGCCGTGGATCAGGTTGCCGTCGAGGATGTTGCCCTCGCCGGTCACGCTGATGCCGATGGAGTTGCCGGTGAAGGTATTGGCGCCCAGGTAGTTGCGCTTGCCCCAGTTGATCTGCAGGCCGTCGGAGTAGTTCTCGAAGCGGTTGCGCACCACGCTGTTGTCGTTGCCCAGCAGGATCTCGATGCCCTGGGAGGGCTCGGGGTTGGCGTCGGTGGAGCGGAACAGGTTGTCGGCCACCAGGTTGAAGGCGGCGCCGCGGGTCAGCTCCAGGCCGTCGCCGTTGTCGATCAACTGGTTGCGCAGCACCTTGTTGTTGACCGTGGTGGTGGCCGTCGGGTTGCCCACGCCGTCATCGCCCGTGAGCATGATCCCGGCCCCGCCCTTGTTGGCGACGATGCGGTTGTCTTCGATCACGTTGCCGCTGGCGCGGTTGACCAGGATGCCGATGCAGAAGTTGCGCACCTCCAGGCCGCTCAGGTGCACGCCCTGGGTGTCCCGCAGCACCAGGCCGGGGTTGGTGGTGGTGCGTACATTGGTGCCGAACTGGCCGGGCAAGGCTCCAGGGCAGGTGCGTACCCCCTGGTCCTTGATATAGCCGGCGCCGTCGATGGCGATGTACTGGCCGTCACGTGCCCAGGCCAGGCCGGTGATGCGTAGCGGGCCCTTGATTTCCGGCAGTGGCCGGCTCGGGCGGATCACATAGGGCGGCTCGCCGACCGCGGCGATGTCGATGCGGTAGTGGCCGGGATTGCGGTTGCTGGTTTCCAGGGCCCAGCGCAGGGTGCCGGGTTGGTCGTCGTCGGTGTAGCGCTCGACCCGCAAGGTTTGCACGGCGGCCGGGGCGGCGGCGAGGGCGGGCAGGGGAAGTAACGGCAGCATGGCCGCGAATAGGGGCATCAATCGCATGTGCAAGGTTTCCACGAACTGTTGTTTTTATGGATGGCCGGATTCTAGAGCTGCGCCTTCCGAGTGCGCAGCGGCGCTGGGACAATTCGGTGCGGTATTCGCCCGCTGTTTGCCGTTCGGCTTGGTGCCCGAAAAATTGTTGAAACTCTTGCGCAAGCGAACCGGTCCACCTTTTGTCGACACGGTTCACGTGTCTCTTTTTTGCAGGAGATTCGCCATGAGCGGCACTAAAGACAAAGCCAAGGGCCTGGCCAACGAAGCGGTTGGCAACATCAAGCAAGGCGTCGGTAAAGTGACCGGCAACGACAAGCTGCGTGCCGAGGGCAAGGCCCAGGAACTCAAGGGCGAAGGGCAGCAGGCGGTGGGCAAGGTCAAGGATGCGGTGAAAAAGCCTTGAACCGCGGTTGATGCACAGGGCCTTGTGGGCGCGCCGTTTGCGCCCATGAGGCCTTACCGTGTTGCCCCAACGTCCGCCGTAGCCGTTTTCCTGATTTCGCCAGTGAGCAGTACGCGGTGCGCGTGGTCTATTAGACTTGTCTGCACAGTTGCAACCACGACGATCAAGCGGCGAAAGGAGACGCTATGATTTTTCCCGCCCTGCAGGGCCTGCCTCTGCACCGCGTGCTGGTGCGCACCGTCAAGGAATTCCTCGATGACGAGATGTCCACCTATGCCTCGGCACTGGCCTACCAGATGCTGTTCTCGCTGTTCCCTTTCATTCTGTTCCTGATCGCGCTGATCGGTTTCCTGCACCTGCCCGACTTCTTCTCCTGGTTGCGCCTGCAATCGGAACTGGTGCTGCCGCCCCAGGCACTCGAGCAAGTCAATCCGGTGATCGACCAGTTGCAGCAATCGAAGGGCGGATTGCTCTCGGTGGGTATCGTCATCGCCCTGTGGACGGCCTCGGCCGGCGTGCGCCTGATGATGAGCGCCATGAACGCCGCCTACGATGTGCCCGAGGGCCGCCCGGTGTGGAAGCGCATCCCGCTGTCGATCTTCTACACCATCGGCATAGCCGGCATGCTGCTGGCCGCCGCCGCACTCATGGTGCTGGGGCCGCAGGTGATGGAGTGGATCGCGGCCCAAGTCGGCCTGCAGGAAGTGATCGTCACCATCTGGACCGTGCTGCGCTGGCCGGCGATCATCATCCTGATGATGGTGGCGGTGGCGCTGATCTACTACGTGATGCCCGACGTCAAGCAGAAATTCCGCTTCATCACCCCAGGCTCCGTACTGGCGGTGGTGGTATGGATCGTCGCGTCGCTGGGCTTTGCCTACTACGTCAAGACCTTCGCCGACTACAACGCCATGTACGGCAGCATCGGGGCGATCATCGTGCTGTTGCTGTATTTCTATATCTCCGCCGCCGTGCTATTGCTGGGCGCCGAGATGAATGCGGTGATCGAGCACATGTCGGCTGAAGGCAAGAACCCCGGCGAGAAGGAATTCGACGGCGAGCAGCCGAAGGAGACCATCACTGTGCTCGGCCATGAGCATCCCGCGCATGCCGAACCCCAGACCCGTGAGCCGAACCCCTGATGATCCGTGACATCCTCAAGATGGGCGATGAGCGCCTGCTGCGCATCGCACCGCCCGTGCCCGAGCACATGATCGGCAGCCCAGAGCTGCAGCAACTGATCGACGACATGTTCGAGACCATGCGCCACGTCGGTGGTGTCGGCCTGGCCGCGCCGCAGATCGGCATCGACCTGCAACTGGTGATCTTCGGGTTCGAGCGCAGCGAGCGCTATCCGGACGCCGAGCCCGTGCCGCAGACCATCCTGCTCAACCCGCTGATCACGCCGATGTCCACCGAGCTCGAGGAGGGTTGGGAAGGGTGCCTGTCGGTGCCGGGCTTGCGCGGTGTCGTGCCCCGCTACAAGCACATCCGCTATGAGGGCCTCGACCCCCAGGGGGCCCCGATCAACCGCTTCGCCGATGGCTTCCATGCGCGGGTGGTGCAGCACGAATGCGACCACCTCATCGGGCGGCTCTACCCATCGCGGATCCAGGATTTTGCCCGCTTCGGCTACACCGATGTGCTGTTCCCCGGGCTCGACGTTGCCGACGACTGAGCGCACACCATCGCTACCAGCGTTTTGCTGCGCTGGTAGCGGGCCAGCCGCGAGGCCAGTTCGGCGGGCAGGGCGCTCGCCATTGTGAAAGCCTGCCGCGCATAGAAGCTTTGCAGTTCGGGGTGGCAGAACAGCCACGTCGGGCCTGTGCTGTTGGCCAGCGCTGCGCTGACCAGCCCTGCGGCAACACCCTGGCCACGCCACTGCGGCGCCACGAACAGGCCGGTCAGCCAGTGGCCGTCGGCGACGGGCGTCAGGTTCAGTGCACCCACCATCGCCTGCGCGCGCGCAACCCACAGTTGGCCCTCTGCACTGGCGCGCATGCGCGAGCCGTGCTGGCGGTAGAAGTGGTCGAGCAGGCGGCGCTGCGAGCGGCAGAGCGGGAGGAATTCGGGCAGGGTCATGGGGGGCTTTGTCGCAGATTGTTGCAAATCTGGCAAGGGTGAATATCCGACTGCAGGGTTCAAGTATTCGGTGGCGGGCGTAGAATTTCACTCATCCCTTCTGCAGTACGACGATGCGGGATCGGTGCTTCGTGTCATCGCCGACGATGACAACTTCTCCGCGCCAGTGACGGCATAAGAAGTCAATCGATCAACGTGATTGCTTTCAAGGCCACAGACTCATGAAAACATTACTCATTCTTGCATTGGTCGGGATGTCTTCGCTCGCCCTCGCGGACGAGGCCAAGACCACCCAGACCCAGCCCCCGGTGCAGTACGATTACTCGATGAACCTGGATATCAAGCGGGTGATCAATCTGTCGACCATCCCCGATGTCTGCGAGGTGGTGCCGGCAACCATGACCTATGAAGATCATCAGGGTCAGGTGCACACCATTCAGTACCGAGCCATGGGCGAGGGTTGCCAGCAGGGGTGAGTGCTATCTGCCTGCCAGCTCGCCAAGTACCGCGCGCACGACGTCCAGCCCTTGCTTGAGCTGCGCGCGGCTGGTGGCGGCCGACAGGCTGATCCGCACTGCCCTCACTTCATCGCCCCCCACCGCGAAGACACTGGCCGGCACCACTTCGACCCCCCGTGCCCGGCACGCCCCTACCAAAGCTTCAGCAGGCCCTGGGGTGTTCACCCAGACATGCGGCGAGGGTTCATCCTGAGCACGCATCGCTTCACCGAATACCCGCCGCGCCAGGCGCCAGCGCTCCCCGATTTCCTCCCGTTGCCAAGCCAGTCGCCGCGCGGCTGTGCCATTGGCGATCCATTGGCAGGCGATGCGCAGGTTCAGCGGTGATACCGGCCAGTGCGTGGCCCGGGCATGCGGGTCGATGTGTTCCAGCACCGATGCCGGTGCGGCGATCCAGCCCAGGCGCAGCCCCGCCGCGACCGTCTTGGACAAGCTGCTGACGAGTATCCCCTGACCGTCGAGCAAGGGGTACAAGGGCGCCCGCTCGCTCAGCGCGCCATAGACATCGTCCTCGATCACCCGCAGGCCGTGGCGCTTCACCACCTCGGCGACGGCCTGGCGACGGCTGTCGCCCATGCACGCCCCGGTGGGGTTGTGCAGGGTGGGTGTGGTCACCAGCACCTTGGCGCCGGTGGCCCGCGTCACCCGGTCGAGCTCATCCGGGCGCAGCCCTTGGTGATCCAGGGCCACGCCATGCACTGGCAGGCGCAACTGGCGGCACGCAGCCTTTATCCCTGGTGCGGTCAGGGCTTCGACCATGACCGCCTCGCCAGGCTGGCACAGCGACTGCAGCACACAGGCCAGCCCTTGCTGGGCGCCGCCGCACAGCAGCAGGTCGTCAGCGCCCAGCGTCAGCCCGCGCTGGGCCAGCCAGCGTGCGCCGTGCAGACGAGCGAGCAGCAACTGGTCATGATCGAGGTAGTGATCGAGCAGGTTGAGGTCGTCCGCCTGCAGCAATGCCTGGAGGCTGTGCTGCAGGTCGTGCGGGTGCGGATCGGCCACGGGTACGTTGGTCGACAGGTCGATCAGCGACGAATGCCGGTCGTGCTGCTTGAGGCGAAACAGCGTTGCTTCCTTGCTACCCGCCAATACGTAGGTACCTCGCCCGACTTCGCCGGCCACCAGATGTCGCGCGGCAGCTTCGCGATAAGCCTGCTGGGTGGTGCTCGGGTTGAGCCCCAGCTTCCAGGCCAGGCGCCGTTGTGGCGGCAGGCGTTCCCCTACCTTGAGCTCACCGCGTTCGATGGCGGCGGCGATGGCATCGACCAGTGCCAGGTAGCGGGGTTGGGCGTCGTCGATCAGTTCCGGGGTCCACACGAAATTGCTACCCATGCAATATAAGGTTTGACCCATACAATGCCCGGCGCTCAGGATCGTCGCAACTGCCCTCGATGAAGGATGATCGCCATGTTCGACCTCACAGCGCTGCGCGAAGCCGCTGATTTCGTTCACCAGCATGTGCCTGCGACGCCACAGCACGTCTGGCCGTTGCTCGCCGAGCGGGTCGGCTGCCAACTGTGGGTCAAGCATGAGAACCATGCGCCGACTGGCGCATTCAAGGTGCGCGGCGGGCTGGTCTATGTGCGCTCGCTGCTGGCCAGCGGTGATGTGCCTCCGGGGCTGGTCACCGCCACCCGCGGCAATCACGGCCAGAGCATGGCCCTGGCGGCGCGCCAGGCAGGCTTGCCGCTGGTGATCGTGGTGCCCGAAGGCAACTCGCGGGAGAAGAACGCCGCCATGCGTGCGCTGGGTGCGGAACTGATCGAGCACGGTGTCGATTTCGACGTGGCCCGTGAGTACGCCGCCCAGCTGGCTGAACAGCGCGGCTACCGGATGGTGCCCTCGTTCCACCCGGAGCTGGTACGCGGCGTGGCGACCTATGCGCTGGAGCTGTTCGAGGCCGTGTCGGAGCTCGACACCGTGTATGTGCCGATCGGCATGGGTTCGGGCATCTGCGGGCTGATCCAGGCGCGCAACCTCCTGGGGCTGCGGACCGAGATCGTTGGCGTGGTGTCCAGCGCCGCGGATGCCTATGCACAGAGCTTCGAGCTGGGGCGTATCGTCACCACGGCCACCGCCGACACCTTTGCCGACGGCATGGCCTGCCGCGTGCCGCACCCGGAGGCCTTCGCCCTGGTGCGCGAGCATGCCGCGCGGATCGTGCGGGTGAGCGATGACGAAATCGCCCAGGCCATGCGCCTCTACCACGAGACCACCCACAACACCGCCGAAGGCGCGGGCGCCGCAGCGCTGGCCGCACTGTTGCAGGAGCGCGAACGCCAGCAGGGCAGGAGGGTTGCGGTGGTGTTGAGCGGGGCCAACGTGGACCGCGCGCGTTATGCGCAGGTGTTGGCTGGGTAGAGAGTGCGCAACGAAAAATCCTGAATCAGTATCGGCGAGAGTGGTGATATCTTAATTTGATAGCACTTTCTATAGGGCGGGAGTTGGGATATGAGTTGCATGCGCTACAAGGGCTATGTTGCCCGCATCGATTACGACGACCGCGACGACCTGTTCGTCGGCCGTGTACTGGGGATGCGTGACATCATCAGCTTTCACGCAAGCTCGGTGCCTGCGTTGCACGAAGCTTTCGCTCAAGCCTTGGAAGATTATCTGGCGGATTGTGCCGAGCAGGGCATTGCCCCGGAAAAACCGGCCTCCGGCAAAGTGATGCTGCGTATTCGTCCTGAAGTGCACGCTGCCGCAAGTGTCGCAGCGCGAGCTGCAGGCAAGAGTCTCAACCAATGGGCCGACGAAGTGTTCGAGCAGGCGGCGCGGGCTTGAACCTGCGAAGGCCCGTCGGCACAGGCCGATAACGGAAAACCGCAAAAAGTTTTCCAGCGTTGTCGATTCCTCCCATCCCCAGTCGACCATCAGTGAAGGCGCCGCAAACACTCGGCGCCACCCACTGATGACCTGCTGGAGGCTTCCCCATGAATACCGCCGCCGAAACCGAAATCCGTCAACTCATCGAAGGCTGGATCCAGGCTGTGCGCGAGCGCGACCTGCCGGCCATCGTCGCGCCCTATGCCGATGACATCGTTGCCTTCGACGCCATTCAGGCCCTGCAATTCAAGGGCAAGGCTGCCTACCAGGCGCATTGGGAAATGTGCATGGGCTTTTGCACCGGTCCGATGGTCTTCGAGGTGGCCGAGCTGGACGTTCAGGCCGATGGCGACCTGGCCCTGGCGCATTGGCTCAACCGCTGCGGCCCGGCCGACGATGAAAGCCAGTGCGGCTTCATGCGCGTCACGGTGGGCTATCGTCGTAGTGCAGGGCGCTGGCAGGTGATCCATGAGCACTGGTCGGCACCGTTCGACATGGAAACCCAGAAGGCTCGCTTCGACCTCAAGCCCTGAACCGCCCGTCAGCTGGAGACGATCATGAAATACCTGTGCCTGGTCTATTGTGACGAGGGGCTGTTGCACAGCCTGCCCGACAGCCCCGAAGACGCCGAGTGCATGGCTTACGCCGAGTCCCTGCACGGCTCAGGGCGGATGCTTGCGGCCGAGGCGCTCAAGCCGGTGCAGACGGCCACCACCGTGCGCATGCGCGCTGGCAAGATGAGCCTGACCGACGGGCCCTTTGCGGAAACCAAGGAGCAACTGGCCGGCTTCTACCTGGTCGATGCCCGCGACCTTAACGAGGCACTGAACATCGCCAAAGGTATTCCGGCGGCGCGGGTCGGCAGTGTCGAAGTGAGGCCGGTGCGCGAACTGCAACCCTGATGACGGGAGGTCAGCCAAGATGACGCCGCGGACCGCAACACGATGACGGGTGATGAGCTGCATGCCCAGGTCGAGGTTATCTACCGCCGCGACTCGCGGCGCATCCTGGCGACCCTGATCCGTCTGTTGGGTGATTTCGACCTCGCCGAGGAGGCCCTGCATGATGCCTTCTTCATTGCCGTCGAACGCTGGCAGCGCGACGGCATGCCGGCCAACCCGCGGGCCTGGCTGGTCTCGGCCGGGCGTTTCAAGGCCATCGATGCCTTGCGCCGCCGCGCCCGTTTCGACCGTTCGCAGGCACAGCTGATCATGCAACTCGAAGACCCGGCGCAGGATCCGAGCGAGGAGGAACTGCTCGCTGACGACCGTTTGCGCTTGATCTTCACCTGTTGCCACCCGGCGTTGTCCGCCGATGCCCAGGTGCCTTTGACCCTGCGTGAGGTGTGCGACCTGACCACCGAGCAGATCGCCCGCGCGTTCCTGCAGTCGCCCTCGACCATCGCCCAGCGCATCGTGCGGGCCAAGGCCAAGATCCGCGATGCACGGATTCCCTACCAGGTGCCCGCGATGGGCGAACTGGCCGAGCGCCTGGAAAGTGTGTTGCGGGTGATTTACCTGGTGTTCAACGAAGGCTATTCGGCATCGGCAGGGGAAGACCTGGTGCAGCGCGACCTGTGCGACGAGGCGATCCGGCTGGGGCGGCTGCTGGCGCAATTGCTGCCAGACCCGGAGGTGTTCGGCCTGCTGGCGTTGATGCTGTTGCAGGCCTCGCGGCTGCGGGCGCGCACCGATGGCGAAGGCGAGCTGGTGCTGCTCGACCAGCAGGACCGTAGCCTGTGGGACAAGGCACAGATCGAGGAGGGGTGCGCCCTGGTGCGTCATGCGCTGGGCAGCCGTGATATCGGGCCCTACAGCGTGCAGGCGGCGATCGCTGCGGTGCATGCCGAGGCCGCCAGCGCCCAGGAGACCGACTGGGCAGAGATCGTCGGCCTGTATGACGTGCTGCTGCGGCACTGGCCGTCACCTGTGATCGAACTCAACCGCGCAGTGGCGCTGGCCAGTCGTGACGGCGCGGCGACGGGCCTGGCAGAGGTGGAGGCGATTCTGGGGCGGGGCGAGTTGCTCGACTACCATCTGGCCCATGCGGCCCGGGCTCAGTTGCACGGGCAACTGGGCCATGTGCAGCAGGCCCGGGAGGCGTGGGTCAGGGCGCTGGCGCTGGCCCGCCAGGAACCCGAGCGGCGGCATATCGAGCGCTGCCTCAGGGCGTTGGAGCCCTGTCGCAGGTAGATCCGCGACAGGATACTGCTCGGTCAGCCGGCAACAAAGTTCGGCGGCGATACCAGCTCCACCGTCTGCTGCTTGCGGGGTGCCAGGATCTCGGCCTCGCCCTCGACTACCAGTTCGTCGTTCTGGTTGTACACGTTGGTGGCGATGCGCACCTTGAACTTGGGCAGCTTCTCGAGGATTTCCAGGCGTACGGTCAGGGTGTCGCCAATCTTCACCGGCTTCTGGAAGCTCATCTTCTGCCCCAGGTAGATGGTGCCGGGGCCTGGCAGGGTGCAGGCAACCGCAGCGCTGATCAGTGCGCCGCTGAACATGCCGTGGGCGATGCGCTCGCGGAACATGCTCTTGGCCGCGAACTCGGCGTCCAGGTGCACGGGGTTGTGGTCACCGGACATGGCGGCGAACAGCTGGATGTCGCGTTCTTCCACCGATTTTTCATAGCTGGCTTTCTGGCCGACTTCGAGGGCTTCGTAGGGCGTGTTGGTGACCTGGGTCATCAGGGCTTCCTTGGAGGGACGAGGTGGTGCACATCATTCGCTGCGGGCAGGGCGGCCAAGGGCCAGCGCCTGCTCCAGCCAGGCAATGATGTCGTGGGTGACCTCGTCGCGATTGGTTTCGTTGAGCACTTCGTGGCGTGCCTGCGGGTAGACGCGCAATTGTACATGGCGATTGCCGGTCGCGCGCAGGGCGTTGGCCAGGTGGGTGAGACGCTTGCCAGCGCTGACCGGATCACATTCGCCGCCGATCACCAGCATCGGCAGGTTCGGATCGATCTGCGCCAGATGGCGCGGCTGGCTGATCTGTGCCAGGCCTTGCAGCAGGTCGAGCCACAGCTGGTTGCTGCAACGAAAGCCGCACAGCGGGTCGTCGACGTAGGCGTCGACCTCGGCCGGGTCGCGGCTGAGCCAGTCGAACGCCGTGCGGTTGGGTTTGAAGGCCTTGTTGAACGAGCCGAACGACAGCCAGTCGATCAGCGCGCTCTTGCCCTCCACCCCCTGGCGCCAGGCCTCCAGGCGGGCGATCAGGCGTGCTGCGCGATAGAGCGCAGCCGGCTGGAAGTTCGAGCCGCTGAGCACCGCCCCATGCAGGCTGCCACTGTGGTGCAGCAGGTACGCCTGAGCGATGTAGCTGCCCATGCTGTGGCCGAACAGGAACAGCGGCGTGCCGGGGAACTGCTGGCCGATGTGCTGGCTGAGCAGGCCCAGGTCGTTGACCACCGTGTTCCAGCCGTGGTGGTGGGCGAACAGGCCGAGGCTACCTAGCTCTGCGGTGCGGCCGTGGCCACGTAGATCAGGGGCGAACAGGGCAAAGCCGGCATCGTTCAGCGCATGGCCCAGGCGCCGGTAGCGCCCGGCGTGCTCGGCCATGCCATGGGCCAGCAGCACCACGGCCTTGACCGGCGTCTGCGGCAGCCACTGGTGGACGTACAGACTGCAGTGCTCGCTGGCGGGCAGCCAGAAGGCGTCGTGGGCCATGGAAAATCCTTTGTGCACGGGATTGAGCTCAGTGTATGCACAATGACCAGGATTGCAGCAGGGGCACAAATAAGATTCACAATGTTAATGGCAGGCCTTGGCGTATTTGCCACCTCCGGCTTACCTGCTAACGTCGGCTCAACGCCTTTTTGCCGTTGGGCAATCAGGTCATGGACGGTTCAGGCTGAGGAACAACAATAAATGCAAGCCGACTTCTGGAATGACAAGCGCCCGGCGGGCGTGCCTTCCACCATAGACATCACTGCTTACAAATCCGTCGTCGAAGTGTTCGAGCGTTCCTGCAAGCGCTTCGCCGACCGCCCGGCGTTCAGCAACCTCGGCGTCACCCTCAGTTATGCCGAGCTGGAGCGCCATTCGGCGGCCTTTGCGGCCTGGTTGCAACAGCACACCGACCTCAAGCCCGGTGATCGCATCGCCGTGCAGATGCCCAATGTCCTGCAATACCCCATCGCCGTCTTCGGCGCGATGCGCGCCGGGCTGATCGTGGTCAACACCAACCCGCTGTACACCGAGCGCGAGATGCGCCACCAGTTCAAGGATTCCGGCGCCCGTGCGCTGGTGTACCTGAACATGTTCGGCCAGCGCGTGCAGACGGTGCTGCCCGACACCGGCATCGAATACCTGATCGAGGCGAAGATGGGCGACCTGCTGCCGGCCGCCAAGGGCTGGCTGGTCAACACGGTGGTCGACAAGCTGAAGAAGATGGTGCCGGCCTACCGCCTGCCCCAGGCCGTGTCGTTCAAGCAGGTACTGCGCGAGGGCCGTGAACTCACGTACAAGCCGGTGGTGCAGACGCTCGAGGATGTCGCCGTATTGCAATACACCGGCGGCACCACGGGGCTGGCCAAGGGCGCGATGCTCACCCACGGCAACCTGGTCGCCAACATGCTGCAGGTGCTGGCCTGCTTCGCCCAGCACGGGCCCGACGGCCAGCCGCTGATCAAGGAAGGGCAGGAGGTGATGATCGCGCCGCTACCGCTGTATCACATCTATGCCTTCACTGCGAATTGCATGTGCATGATGGTCACGGGCAATCACAACGTACTGATCACCAATCCGCGCGACATTCCGGGCTTCATCAAGGAGCTGGGCAAGTGGCGCTTTTCAGCATTGCTGGGCTTGAACACCTTGTTCGTCGCGCTGATGGACAACCCGGGCTTCAAGTCGCTGGATTTCTCGGCGCTGAAGGTCACCAACTCGGGCGGCACAGCGTTGGTCAAGGCCACCGCCGAGCGCTGGGAGAGCCTGACCGGCTGTCGCATCGTCGAGGGTTACGGCCTGACCGAAACCTCACCGGTGGCGAGCACCAACCCCTACGGGCAACTGGCGCGGCTGGGTACGGTGGGCATCCCGGTGGTCGGCACCGCGTTCAAGGTCATCGACGACGACGGCAACGAGATGCCGCTGGGCGAACGCGGCGAGCTGTGCATCAAGGGGCCGCAGGTGATGAAGGGCTATTGGCAACAGCCGGAGGCGACAGCCCAGGCGCTGGATGCCGACGGCTGGTTCAAGACCGGTGACATCGCGGTGATCGACCCGGACGGCTTCACCCGCATCGTCGACCGCAAGAAGGACATGATCATCGTCTCGGGCTTCAACGTGTATCCCAACGAGATCGAGGACGTGGTCATGGGCCACCCGCAGGTGGCCAGTTGCGCGGTGATCGGCGTGCCCGACGAACGCTCCGGCGAAGCGGTAAAACTGTTCGTGGTTCCTCGGGCGGGCGGTGTCAGCGTCGAGGAGCTCAAGACCTTCTGCAAGGCCAACTTCACCGGCTACAAGGTGCCCAAGCACATCGTGCTGCGCGATTCACTGCCCATGACGCCGGTAGGCAAGATCCTGCGTCGGGAGTTGCGCGACATCGCCTGAAATCCAGCGCATCTGTGGGAGCAATTGTCTTGCTCAGAATTTAAAGTCCAGCCCAATCCCTGTGGGAGCGGGTTTGTCCCGCGATCGGGCGCGAAGCGGCCGTAGAACCTGGCACCGAGATTTATCAGGACGATCTCGACTGCCTGGCTTGCGGCCGCTTCGCGCCCGATCGCGGGACAAGCCCGCTCCTACAGGGACCGAGTCGACTGCCGCACGCACCGCAATGCGACATTTTGATTAAATACTCTAGAAATGACTTATAGAGTTCATTGAGTCACTTTGGTGACTGTTGAGGCTTGCTAAGCCCTCTAGGCGACCCCAGGCAAAGCTGTTACTCTCGGCGCGCTTTCAGATGATGCGGTTTGCAATGAATCCCTTCATCTCATATCAATAATAAACGCATCGACGCGTGAAGAATTCGCTGTTGCTAAAGGAGTGGGCTTCCATGATCGAACATTTTTGGAAGGATAAATACCCAGCCGGAATTACGGCGGAAATCAATCCTGACGAATTCCCCAACATCCAGGCCGTACTGAAGCAATCCTGCCAGCGCTTCGCCGACAAACCGGCGTTCAGCAACCTCGGCAAGACCCTCACCTACGGCGAGCTGTATACCCTGTCCGGCGCTTTCGCGGCCTGGCTGCAACAGCACACCGACCTCAAGCCCGGCGATCGCATCGCCGTGCAACTGCCCAATGTACTGCAATATCCCGTCGCTGTGTTCGGTGCCATGCGCGCCGGCCTGGTCGTGGTCAACACCAACCCGCTGTACACCGCGCGTGAACTCGAGCATCAGTTCACCGACTCCGGTGCCAAGGCCGTGGTGTGCCTGGCCAACATGGCGCACCTGGTCGAGAAGGTCCTGCCCAAGACCCAGGTCAAGCATGTCATCGTCACCGAGGTGGCCGACCTGCTGCCACCGCTCAAGCGCGTGCTGATCAACAGCGTCATCAAGTATGTGAAGAAGATGGTGCCGGCCTACAGCCTGCCCCAGGCGGTGCGCTTCAACGACGCACTGGCCAAGGGCCGCGGCCAGCCGGTCATCGAGGCCAGCCCGCAAGCCAATGACGTGGCTGTGCTGCAATACACCGGCGGCACTACGGGTGTGGCCAAGGGCGCGATGCTGACCCACCGCAATCTGGTCTCCAACATGCTGCAGTGCCGCGCCTTGATGGGCTCGAACCTGCAGGAAGGCTCCGAGATCATCATCACGCCGCTGCCGCTGTACCACATCTATGCGTTCACCTTCCATTGCATGGCCATGATGCTGATCGGCAACCACAACGTGCTGATCAGCAACCCGCGCGACCTGCCGGCGATGGTCAAGGAACTGGGCAAGTGGAAGTTCAGCGGTTTCGTCGGGCTGAACACCCTGTTCGTCGCCCTGTGCAACAACGAAACCTTCCGCAGCCTGGACTTCTCGGCGCTGAAGGTGACGCTTTCCGGTGGCATGGCCCTGCAACTGAGCGTGGCCGAGCGCTGGAAGGCGGTCACCGGCTGCGCCATCTGCGAAGGCTACGGCATGACCGAGACCAGCCCGGTGGCGGCGGTCAACCCGTCCGAAGCCAACCAGATCGGCACCATCGGTATCCCGGTGCCGTCCACCCTGTGCAAGGTCATCGACGACAGCGGCCAGGAACTGCCGCTGGGAGAAGTCGGTGAGCTGTGCATCAAGGGCCCGCAGGTGATGAAGGGCTACTGGCAGCGCGAAGACGCCACCGCCGAGATCCTCGACAGCGAAGGCTGGCTGAAGACCGGCGACATCGCGGTGATTCAGCCCGACGGCTACATGCGCATCGTCGACCGCAAGAAGGACATGATCCTGGTCTCGGGCTTCAACGTGTACCCCAACGAGCTGGAAGACGTGCTGGTCTCCCTGCCGGGCGTGCTGCAGTGTGCCGCGATCGGCGTGCCGGACGAGAAGTCGGGCGAGGTGATCAAGATGTTCATCGTCGCCAAGCCGGGTGTCACGCTGACCAAGGAGCAGGTGATGGAGCACATGCGTGCCAACGTCACCGGCTACAAGGTGCCGCGGTTCATCGAGTTCCGCGATGCCCTGCCGACCACCAACGTCGGCAAGATCCTGCGTCGTGAGTTGCGCGACGAAGAGATGAAGAAGCTGGGGCTGAAGAAGATCGCCTGATTCACACCGGCCCGCTCCTGCAAGAGCGGGCCGGTTTTGGTTTCAGCGCAACTTTTCCAGCATCTGGTAGTACCACATCCCCACTGACAGCAGCGGATTGCCCAGCAAATCCCCCATCGGCACCTTGATGTGCTTGCACGCGGCAAAGGTGTCGAACTTCTCCAGCGTCCCGGTCAACGCCTCGGCCATGATCTCGCCCATGATGTGGCTGGTCGCGATGCCATGCCCGGAGTAACCCTGGCAGTACCAGACGTTGTCCGACAGCTTGCCCAGCTGTGGGATGCGGTTGACCACGATGCCCATGGCGCAGCTCCACTTGAATTCGATCGGCACGCCCTTGAGCGCCGGGAAGGTGCGCTCGATGCAAGGGCGCAGCTCGGCTTCGATGTCCCGCGAATCACGCCCCGAATAGTTGGCGCCACCTCCGAACAGCAGGCGCTTGTCGGCGGTCAGGCGGTAGTAGTCGAGCACGAAGCGACAGTCGTACACCGCCAGGTCCTCGGGGTTGATCTGCTCGGCCAGCTCGCCCAGCGGCGCGGTGGTGACGATCCCGCCCATGGCCGGGAAGATCTTGCCCTTGAGCTGGCGCTGCTCGAGCTTGTGGTACACATCGCCCGCCAGCAGGATCTGGCGCGCCTCGATTCGACCATTGGCGGTAACCACTGCCGGACTCGGACCGTGGACGATATCCAGCACTTCCGAATTTTCGAAGATCAGCGCGCCGAGGCTGTGCGCAGCCCGCGCCTCGCCCAGGCACAGGTTGAGCGGATGCAGGTGCAGGTTGCGCGTATTCTTCAGTGCCCCGAGGTACAGCGGGCTCTGCAGGTGGCGCGAGATGCCCTGGCGGTCGAGCAGTTGCACCTGGTCGCCCATGCCACGGCGCTGGGCCTCGGCTTCGAAGGCGCGCAGTTCCTCCAGGTGCGACGGCTTCATTGCGGCATGCAGGTGGCCGCGCTTGAGGTCGCACTGGATGCCGTAGCGCG
Source organism: Pseudomonas sp. S44 (assembly GCF_016624805.1). Taxonomy (NCBI): domain Bacteria; kingdom Pseudomonadati; phylum Pseudomonadota; class Gammaproteobacteria; order Pseudomonadales; family Pseudomonadaceae; genus Pseudomonas; species Pseudomonas sp. S44. The sequence continues at coordinate 54,298 of NZ_JACVTY010000016.1, read as the reverse complement.
CCACGCGCTGCTCGATGATCTGGTGCCCGCGCCAGCGCAGGTGCCAGATGAAATCGTCTACCTCGCTGCCGAGCCGGTCACGCATCTGGGTGCGCATGGCCTCGTCGCCGGACAGGCTGCCAGTCACCTGGCCACCATTGCGCCCGCTGGCGCCCCAGCCGATGCGGTTGGTCTCGACGATGGCGACCTTCAGGCCGCGCTCTGCCAGCTCCACGGCGGTGGCGACGCCGGTGAAGCCGCCACCGATGATCGCCACATCAACCTGCTCGGTGCCGTTGAGCGTCGGGTACTCGGTCCGGTCGTTGAGGGTGGCGCTGTAGTAGGACGGTGCGCGCTGGGCCGGGCCGTTGTTCAGTGCTGCGTTCATGGGATGTTCCTTGTTCTGAATAGGGTAGGGCTCAGGCCTGGTGCAGGTACCAGCGCCAGTCCTGTTCGCTGACTTCGGCCATGAACTGGCGGTATTCGGCGCGTTTGACCTTCAGGTATACCCCGAGGAACGCATCGCCCAGCGCTTCGCGAGCCCAAACCGAGTGCTCCAGTGCATCGAGGGCGGTGAGCCAGTCGGTGGGCAGGTGCTCGGTGGCCTGGGCATAGCCGTTGCCCTCGACCGGAGCGCCAGGGTCCAGTTGTTCGCGAATGCCTTGGTGCGTGGCGGCGAGAATGGCCGCGGCAGCCAGATAAGGGTTGGCATCGGCGCCGCAGATACGGTGCTCGATGTGTCGGCTGGGTGCCGGGCCGCCGGGTACGCGCAGGCTCACGGTGCGGTTGTCGACACCCCAGGTCGGCGCCAGCGGCGCATAACTGTTGGCCTGGAAGCGGCGGAACGAGTTGGCGTTGGGGCAGAACAGCAGCAGCGAATCGCGCAGGTGGCGCAGCATGCCCGCCACGGCCTGGCGCAGCAGCGGCGTACCGGCCGGGTCTTCGCTGGCGAACAGGTTGCGGCCTTCGCTGTCAGCCAGGCTCAGGTGCATGTGCATGCCGGTGCCGGCGATCTGGGCGAAGGGCTTGGCCATGAAGCAGGCCTGCATGCCGTGGGCATGGGCCACGCCCTTGACGAGGCGCTTGTAGCGCACGGCCTGGTCCATCGCTGCCAGCGCATCGCCGTGTTCCAGGGTGATTTCCACCTGGCCGGGGGCATACTCGGAAATCGCCGTGCGTGCCGGAATACCCTGGGCCTTGCAGGCGGCATACAGGTCGGCGAGGAAGGGCTCGATCTGTTCCAGCTCACGCAGGCCATAAACCTGTGTGCTGCGTGGTCGGCCGCCGTCGCTGTCGAGCGCCGGTTGCGGGCGGCCCTGGGCATCGCGCTGCTGGTCGAGCAGGTAGAACTCCAGCTCGCAGGCCATCACCGGGTGATAACCGTCGGCCTTCAGGGCCTCGATGGTGCGCAGCAGGACATGGCGCGGGTCGGCAATGCTGGCGGGCAGGCCTTCGCTGGGGTGCATGCTGACCTGCACCGCGGCGGTCGGCACCCGGCGCCAAGGCAGGCGTACCAGGCTGCCGTCCAGGGGGTAGGCGCGGCAGTCGATGTCACCGACATCCCAGACCAGGCCCGAGTTTTCCACATCGTCGCCATTGAGGGTCAGGCCAAGGATGGTGCTGGGCAGCGGCCGGCCGCTTTCATACACCGCCATCAGCTCGTCACGGTGCAGCAGCTTGCCGCGCGGCACGCCGTTGGCGTCGAGGATGAACAGTTCGATCAGGTCGATGTCGGGGTTTTCGGCCAGGAAACGGCGGGCTTGCTCGGGGTTGGCAAAGTGCATGGGGCTCGCTCGCGCCCCTGTCGTTCAGGGGCGCACAAGACCACCGCGGGTTGGCGCGGCGCGTCGGACGGATTCAGGCAGCCGCGGGGCTGCGGTAGGCGTCAATGGACAGCGAGCGAGGTATCCGGCGGGCGAGCATGGCGGCAGTGCCACAGGGCCCAGAAGGCGAGGATGACGTGGACCAGCGGATTTTCACCGGCGCGGGCCCTGACCTTCGGCAGCGAAGGGCGTGACATCGGGGGCGCGGTGATCGGGTCGGGAATCATGCCCTGGATACTCACATGGTGGGTAAGGTTGATTAAAGCAGTGAATGGCGACGTTCACTCCAGAGCTGGCTAAACATTTGCGCCGCTTGGTGATTGGGTTTCGGAGTAGTCCTACGAGGTGTTCAGACCGTAATGGATAGGGGGCCACAGTCCAGAAGCCTGATGCTGATCATTTAATCCGGGGTAGTGATGGCTGACGTCTTTGCAGTTGGCTTCATCTGCATTCTCGCGGTAGGCGTCGACTGGCTGTTCCGGTCTAGCAGGCTCCGAGTGTTCATGTATCTGGTTTTCATGGCAGCAGCGATTACGAGTTGCACGAAACTGGGTAAGCACGAAAACCTGTTGCTCGACGGTTTGATCTGGACCGTCTTTTTCACGATGGCTGGCACACGACTGCTGTTCAAGCGTTCGCGGTATTTCGAACGGGATCGGGGCTGATCGGAAATTGCCGGGGTGCACGCTCGCGTAGGGGGTAACTGTCTTGTTCAAAATCTGATAACCAGCTCAGTCCTTGTGGGAGCGGGCTCGCCTGCGAAGAGGCCGGTACAGGCAGCAGAGAACCGCCAAATCTGCGACAATCGCGCATCCTCAAGAATGCCGATCATGCAAAAGCAGGCTCACCTGCATCATCAGAAAGCCCCATGACTGACCACGCCATCGACAAACTGCTGCAAAACCTCGACCACGCCATGATCGCCGACCGCCATCGCCTGCGGCGGCAACTGCACGAGCTGCGCAAGCGCCCCGACGAGGGCAAGCTGGCGCAGTGGGTGGAGAAGGTCCAGGCGTCCTGCGCCCAGGTCACCGCGCGCCAGCAGAGCGTGCCGAGCATCCGCTACGACGACAGCCTGCCCATCGCCGCCAAGCGCGACGAGATCAAGAAAGCCCTGGCCGAGCACCAGGTGCTGGTGATCGCTGGCGAAACCGGTTCCGGCAAGACCACCCAGTTGCCGAAGATCTGCCTGGAGCTGGGCCGCGGCAGTCATGGCCTGATCGCCCATACCCAGCCGCGCCGGATCGCCGCGCGCAGCGTGGCGACGCGGGTTGCCGAAGAGCTCGGCACACCCCTTGGGGCGCTGGTCGGTTACCAGGTGCGCTTCGAGGACCAGAGCGACTCCAACACCCTGGTCAAGCTGATGACCGACGGTATCCTGCTGGCCGAAACCCAGCACGACCGCTTCCTCGAACGCTACGACACGATCATCGTCGACGAAGCCCACGAGCGCAGTCTGAACATCGATTTCCTGCTCGGCTACCTCAAGACCCTGCTGCACCGGCGCCCCGACCTCAAGCTGATCATCACCTCGGCGACCATCGACCTGGAGCGCTTCTCCAAGCACTTCGATGGCGCGCCGATCATCGAGGTGTCCGGCCGTACCTACCCGGTGGACACCTGGTACCGCCCGCTGACCAGCGAGCAGGACGAGGAGGGCAACCAGGTCGAGGACGACCTCACGGTCGACCAGGGGATCCTCGCCACGCTGGATGAAATCGCCCAGCACGAACGCAGCCAGGGCAAGGGCCCGGGCGATGTGCTGGTGTTCCTGCCCGGCGAACGCGAGATTCGCGATGCCGCCGAGATCCTGCGCAAGGCGCAGCTGCGCCACACCGAGATCCTGCCGCTGTACGCGCGCCTGACCCCGGCCGAGCAGCAGAAAATCTTCCAGTCCCACAGTGGCCGACGCGTGGTGCTGGCGACCAACGTTGCCGAAACCTCGCTGACCGTGCCGGGCATCCGCTACGTGATCGACAGCGGTACCGCGCGCATCAGCCGCTACAGCTACCGCGCCAAGGTCCAGCGCCTGCCCATCGAGGCGGTGTCGCAGGCCAGCGCCAACCAGCGTAAAGGCCGTTGCGGGCGGGTCGAGCCGGGTATCTGCATCCGTCTCTACAGCGAAGATGATTTCAACGGCCGCCCAGCGTTCACCGACCCCGAGATCCTGCGCACCAACCTGGCGGCGGTGATCCTGCAGATGCTGCACCTGCGCCTGGGCGAGATCGACGCGTTTCCGTTCATCGAGCCGCCGGATGGCAAGGCCATCAGCGACGGCTTCAACCTGTTGCAGGAGCTCTCGGCGGTCAACCGCGAGAACCAGCTCACCCCGCTGGGCCGCCAGTTGGCGCGCCTGCCGATCGACCCGCGGTTGGGCCGCATGCTGCTCGAAGGTGCCCGCCAGGGCAGCCTGCAGGAAGTGCTGATCGTCGCCAGTGCGCTGTCGGTACAAGACCCGCGCGAGCGTCCGCCGGAGCGCCAGCAGGCCGCTGACCAGGCGCACGCGCAGTGGAAAGATGTCGATTCGGACTTCGCCGCGCTGGTCAACCTGTGGCGCGGCTTCGAGGAGCAGCGCCAGGCGCTGACCGCCAACCCGCTGCGCAACTGGTGCCGCAAGAACTTCCTCAGCTACCTGCGCCTGCGCGAGTGGCGTGATGCGCATCGCCAGCTGTCGCTGATCTGCCGTGACCTGCAGCTGGCGGTGAACAAGGATGCCTCCGATTACCAGCGCATGCACAAGGCGATCCTCAGCGGTCTCCTCAGCCAGATCGGCCACAAGACCGAAGAGGGTGATTACCAGGGCGCGCGCCAGCGACGCTTCTGGGTGCACCCTTCGTCCGGCATCGGCCGTAAGCGCCCGCAGTGGGTGATGGCGGCCGAGCTGGTGGAAACCACCAAGCTGTATGCGCGCATGGTCGCCAAGATCGAGCCGGACTGGATCGAGCCGCTGGCCGGGCACCTGATCAAGAAGAACCATTTCGAGCCGCACTGGGAGAAGAAGCGCGGGCAGGTGGTCGCCTATGAACAGATCACGCTGTATGGGTTGATCCTGGTCGGTCGACGCCCGGTGCACTTCGGTCCGATCGATCCGGTGACCTCGCGCGAGCTGTTCATCCGCGAGGGGCTGGTCGGTGGCGAGATCCAGTCCAGGGCCAAGTGCCTGTCGGCCAACAAGCGCCTGCTCGAGCAGCTCGATGAGCTGGAAGCCAAGGCCCGCCGTCGTGACATCCTGGCCGACGAAGAGACGCTGTACGCCTTCTACGAGGCGCGCCTGCCGGAAGAGATCCACCAGACCGCGACCTTCGACAGCTGGTATCGGATGAACAGCCAGAAGGACGCCAACCTGCTGATCATGCGCGAAGAGGACGTGCTCGCCCGTGAGGCCAGCGAAGTCACCGCCGCGCAGTACCCGGACCACCTGCAGGTGGGCGACCTGCGCCTGCCGTTGAGCTATCACTTCGAACCCAATCACCCGCGCGACGGTGTCACCGTCCGGGTGCCAGCGCCCTTGTTGCCGAACCTGCCGGGCGAACGCCTGGAGTGGCTGGTGCCGGGGCTGCTGGAGGCCAAGTGCGTGGCCCTGGTGCGCAATCTGCCCAAGGCCTTGCGCAAGAACTTCGTGCCGGTGCCGGACTTCGTCAAGGCGGCGTTGTCGCGCATGACCTTCGGCCAGGGCGCCTTGCCGCAGGCCCTGGGCCAGGAACTGTTGCGCATGACCGGCGCGCGCGTCTCGGACGAGGCGTGGGCCGAATCGGCGGGGCAGGTCGAAGGACACCTGCGCATGAACATCGAGGTGGTCGACGGCCAGGGCAAGTTCCTCGGCGAAGGCCGCGACCTGGCCGAGCTGACCGCGCGCTTCGCCGCTGCCAGCCAGGCCGCGCTGGCGTTGCCACGTAGCGAGAAAACCGAACAGCCGGTGCAGGCCAAGGCCTTCGCCCAGGTGGCGCAGACTGCCCAGCAGAAGATCGCCGGCCTTTCGCTGACGGTGTATCCAGCACTGGTGGAAGACAACGGCGCGGTGCGCGAGGGGCGTTTCTCGACCCAGGCCGAAGCCGAATTCCAGCACCGCCGCGCGCTGCAGCGCCTGTTGCTGCAACAGCTGGCCGAGCCTGCCAAGTTCCTGCGCGGCAAGCTGCCGGGGCTGACCGAGCTGGGGCTGCTGTACCGCGAGCTGGGCCGGGTCGAATCGCTGGTCGAGGATATCCTGCTGGCCAGCCTCGACAGCTGTGTGCTCGAAGGCGAGACGCCACTGCCGCGCGACGGCGCCGCGCTGGCCTCGCTCGCTGAACGCAAGCGTGGCGACTGGACCGAGCATGCCGAGCGGCTGGCACGCCAGACCCTGGAAGTGCTCAAGCTGTGGCATGGCCTGCAGAAGCGCTTCAAGGGCAAGATCGAGCTGAGCCAGGCGGTGGCGCTGAACGATATCAAGCAGCAACTGGGCAACCTGGTGTACCCAGGCTTCGTGCGCGAGACGCCGTCGCAGTGGTTCAAGGAACTGCCGCGCTATCTGAAGGCCATCGAGCTGCGCCTGGAGAAGCTGGGCTCGCAGGTGCAGAAGGACCGGGTCTGGAGCGGCGAGCTGGGCAACCTGTGGACGCAGTACAAGACCCGCGCCGACAAGCATGCCCAGGAGGGCAAGCGTGACGCCGAACTGACCCTGTATCGCTGGTTGCTGGAGGAATACCGGGTGTCGCTGTTCGCGCAGCAGTTGGGGACGAAAGTGGCGGTTTCCGATAAGCGATTGAGCAAGCAGTGGAGTTTGGTGGAAGCCTAAATTCCTTGAGTTGTGGCAATATTGGTGCAATTTGGGCCGCGTTGCGGCCCATCGCGGGACAACCCCGCTCTCACTTTGTGGGAGCGGGCTTGCCCCGCGATCGAGGGCGCAGCCCTCGCTGACGATCTCAAGTTGGCACTAAAGTGCCATTAATCACAGCCCATCCCGGCCAACGCCCGCCAGGCGCAGGCCACAGACCAGAGGAACGACCGTGCACAACGTCGTGATCAGCGGCACCGGCCTGTATACCCCGGCCCAGAGCATCTCCAACGAAGAACTGGTGGAATCCTTCAACACCTGGTCGCAACAGTTCAACGCAGACAACGCCGCCGCCATCGAGCGTGGCGAGGTCGAGCCGGCGCCGCTGTCCGACGCGGCGTTCATCGAAAAGGCATCAGGCATCAAGAGCCGCTTCGTCATGGACAAGGCCGGCATCCTCGACCCGCAGCGCATGAAGCCACGCCTGCCCGAGCGCTCCAATGACGAGTACTCCATTCTTTGCGAAATGGCCGTGGCTGCAGCCCGCCAGGCGCTGGAGCGCGCCGGTCGTACCGCTGCCGACGTCGATGGGGTGATCGTCGCCTGTTCCAACCTGCAGCGCGCCTATCCTGCGATCGCCATCGAAGTGCAGCAGGCCTTGGGTATCCAGGGCTTCGGCTTCGACATGAACGTGGCCTGCTCCTCGGCCACCTTCGGTATCCAGAACGCCGCCAACAGCATTCAGCTCGGCCAGGCCCGGGCGATCCTGATGGTCAACCCGGAGATCTGCACCGGCCACCTGAACTTCCGTGACCGCGACAGCCACTTCATCTTTGGTGATGCCGCCACTGCCGTGTTGCTCGAGCGCGCCGACCAGGCCACATCGAAGCATCAGTTCGACATCGTCAGCACCAAGCTGCTGACCTCGTTCTCCAACAACATCCGCAACAACTTCGGCTTCCTCAACCGTGCGGCGGAGGAGGGTGAAGGCACCCGCGACAAGCTGTTCGTGCAGGAAGGACGCAAGGTGTTCAAGGAAGTCTGCCCGATGGTCGCCGAGCTGATCGGCAAGCACCTGGCCGAGAACGACCTGCAGCCTTCCGACGTCAAGCGCTTCTGGCTGCACCAGGCCAACCTGAGCATGAACCACCTGATCGTCAAGAAGCTGCTGGGGCGTGAGGTGAGCGAGCAGGAGGCACCGGTGATTCTCGACCGTTATGCCAACACCAGTTCGGCCGGCTCGGTGATTGCCTTCCACCTGTACCAGGATGACCTGGAGCAAGGATCGGTGGCGGTGCTGAGCTCGTTCGGGGCGGGGTATTCGATTGGTAGTGTGATTCTGCGCAAGCGCTGATAACGGCGGCGGCCTTTTCGCGGGCTTGCCCGTGAAAAGGCCGCTGTATTTTCAGCAGACGAAAAAAAGCGGGAAGCGCCGGATGGGGTCGGCGCTTCCCGCTGAGCTACGCAGGGGAGCGTTCGTTTAGAACTTGGCTTCCAGGTCGACCTGCAGGGTGTCGACGTCCGCGTCGGTGTTCGGCAGCTGCGAACGGTCGGTCTTGGCCATCAGGTAAGCCGCGCCGACAGCGAAGTTCTTGTCGATTTCGTAACCGACCTTGAACTTGTGACCACGGTTACCGGTGAAGCCGTTGCCGAAGTCGGAGTCGGTGAAGGCGCTGACCACAGCGTTGCGCTGTACGTCGCGGTAGTTGTAGTCCAGGCTCCAGGCGCCGAGCTTGGTCTTCACACCCGCCAGCCAGGCCTTGTCTTCGCCGTCGGTGCTGTCGGTGTTCTTCACGTACTGACCGTAGGCTGCCAGCGGGATGGCGAAGCCGGTGAAGTCGATCTGACCGAAGCCTTCCACCAGGTTGAACTCGGTGGTGGTGTTGCCGAACTGACGCAGAGCGGCAGATTCCTTGTCGTTGTCGTAGCCGTAGATGCTGCCGCCAACGGTGACCTTGAGGGTATCAACCGGTGCGAAGCGAGCACCCAACTGGCCGTGGTACAGCTGGGCGTCGTGCTTGAACTGCACGCCGTCGCCGTCGACGTTGTCCTTGAGGGTGTACTGACCGGCGCTACCGAACAGCTCGGCGCCGCCCAGGTTGGTCTTGTAGGTGACAGCCACACCTTCAGGGTTCAGGTCGCTATCCCAGATGATGTCGCCCATGCTCACCCAAGGCTGTTGCATCTTGCCGCCGATCAGGTGCAGGTTCGGGATGGCGGTCGGGTGCCAGTCGAGGTAGGCCAGGTCGACCCACAGCGATTTCTTTTCGAAGTAGTTGTCCAGGCTCTGGTTGGTCGAACGGCCATCGGCGCTGCTGCCGGTGGCGATACGCACGCCAGCGTCGACCTGCGGGTTGATTTCGCTGTAGAAGCCGACGCGGGCACGGACGCGCTCGCGGTCCTGGTTGCCGCTGCCGCTGCGTGGGTTGTCGACGTTGACGTCTTCGTAACGCAGGCGCACGTCACCCTTGATCTGGGTCTTGGCGGCCCATGCCACTTTCTGTTCGAAGGAGCTCAGGCGCTCGGACTGTGCCTTCTGGTCGGCCTTTTCCTTGGTTTCTTTTGCCAGATCGGCCTGCAGTTCGCTGTACTGCGCCTGGTTGATCGAGCCGTTGGCGCGGAGCATTTCGAGCAGCTTGGCGTCGACTGCAGCACTGGCCGGGGCGCTCAGGGCCAGCATCATGCCGGTGAGGCTAACTCCGGTAAGTGTAGAAACAAGACGCATAAGGTTCTCCCTATTGGAAAAGTATGGGGAGGCTTTTGTGCGCCCACCCCCAAGTTGGCATGTCTCCGGAAAAGGCCTGACTAGACAGGTTCTCGGCATCCGAAAAACAGGCGCAAGTATTGCGAGGGGGGATTACAGAATAATGTCTATTTAGTGGCACTGCTGTTAAGTAATTACTCACATGGTTATAAGAACAGTCATCGTCATTTGAGCGATCCGGCGCCTTTGGCGATACTGGCGACCTGTGTTCAGGGAGCCGACGTCGTGACCAGCCTCTACAGCCTTGCCCACCTGCGTGATCTGCCGGCACTGTCCTGGGACGCGCTGGTGCCTGCCGGCCAGCCGTTCCTCAGCCATGCTTTTCTCAGTGCGCTGGAAGACAGCGGTAGCGTCAGCCGCCAGACCGGCTGGGCCGCCGAGCACCTGGTGCTGGAGCGTGACGGCGAGGTGCGGGCGTTACTGCCGGCCTACCGTAAGTGGCATTCGTTCGGTGAGTACGTGTTCGACCATGGCTGGGCCGATGCCTGTGAGCGTGCGGGTATCGCCTATTACCCCAAGCTGCTCGGGGCAGTGCCGTTCAGCCCGGTCAGCGGGCCACGACTGCTGAGCGCGGACCCCGCTGACGCCCTGCTGTTGTTGCAGGCGTTGCCGGAGTACCTGGTCAAGGGTGAGCTGTCCGGTGCGCACATCAACTTCACCGACAGCGGCCTGGACCAGCAAATGCTCGCCCAGCCGGGCTGGATGGAGCGCCTGGGCTGCCAGTTCCACTGGCGCAACCGTGGTTACCGGGACTTTCAGGACTTTCTCGACACCCTCAGTTCGCGCAAGCGCAAGCAGATGCGCAAGGAGCGCGAACAGGTGGCCGGGCAGGGCATCGACTTCCAGTGGCTGCGTGGCGATGAGCTTGACCAGGCGCGTTGGGATTTCGTCTACCGCTGCTATGCCAACACCTATGCGGTGCGGCGACGTGCGCCCTACCTGACCCGCGAGTTCTTCAGCCTGCTGGCCGAGCGCATGCCCGAGGCGCTGCGGGTGGTGGTCGCACGGCAGAGCGGCCGCGACGTGGCCATGGCCTTGAGCCTGGTCGGAGGCGACAGTTTCTATGGTCGCTACTGGGGCTGCCTGGACGAATTCGACCGCCTGCATTTCGAGACCTGCTTCTACCAGGGCATGGATTATGCGATTGCCGAAGGGTTGCAGCGGTTCGACGCTGGGGCCCAGGGGGAGCACAAGCTGATTCGCGGATTCGAGCCGGTGCTGACGCGCTCGTGGCACTACTTGCGCCATCCGGGGCTGCGGCGGGCGGTGGATGAGTTCCTGGCCCAGGAGCGAGACGGAGTGAGGGCCTATGCCGAGCAGGCACGGGAGATGTTGCCTTATCGGCAGGAGTGAGCGGGTTGTGTTGGATGCTTCGCGGGTAAACCCGCTCCCACAGGTTGTGGGAGCGGGTTTACCCGCGAAAAGGCCCTTGAGGCGATATCAATCGACTCCGACGAACCCGCCCGTCTGGTGATGCCACAACCGGGCGTACAACCCCTGCTGAGCCAGCAGCTCGGCATGGCTGCCGCTCTCGACGATACGCCCCTTCTCCAGCACCACCAGCCGATCCATCCGGGCGATGGTCGACAGGCGGTGTGCGATGGCGATCACAGTCTTGCCCTGCATCAGGGTTTCCAGGCTCTCCTGGATCGCCGCCTCGACTTCCGAGTCCAGCGCCGAGGTTGCCTCATCCATGATCAGGATCGGCGCATTCTTCAGCAGCACGCGGGCAATGGCGATGCGCTGGCGCTGGCCGCCGGAGAGCTTGACCCCACGCTCGCCCACATGGGCGTCGAAGCCGGTGCGGCCCTGGGCGTCGGACAACTGCGGGATGAACTCGTCAGCCCGGGCGCGGCGCACCGCCTCCCAGACTTCCTCGTCGCTTGCGTCCGGCCGGCCATACAGCAGGTTGTCGCGGATCGAGCGGTGCAGCAGCGAGGTGTCCTGGGTGATCATGCCGATCTGCGCACGCAGGCTGGCCTGGTTGACCTGGGCGATATCCTGGCCATCGATGAGGATGCGTCCGCCCTGCACGTCGTACAGGCGCAGCAGCAGGTTGACGAGCGTGGACTTGCCCGCGCCGGACGGGCCGATCAGGCCGATCTTCTCGCCCGGGCGAATATCCAGGTTCAGCCCATCGATGACCTTGCCACCCTTGCCGTAGTGGAAGTCCACATCGTCGAAGCGCACACCACCACGGCTTACTTTCAATGCTGGGGCATTGGGCGTGTCGGTGACCGAAACCGGCTGGGCAATGGTCTGCAGGCCATCCTGGACCATGCCGATGTTCTCGAAGATGCCGTTGACCACCCACATGATCCAACCGGACATGTTGACGATACGGATCACCAGGCCGGTGGCCAGGGCAATGGCGCCGACGCTGATCAGCGACTGGCTCCACAACCACAGTGCCAGGCCAGTGGTGGCGACCACCAGCAGGCCGTTGAGGGTGGTGATGACCACATCCATGCTGGTGATGACCCGTGAAGCCAGTTGCGTCTTCTCGGTCTGCTCGCTGATCGCTTCGCGGGCGTACTGCTGTTCGTAGTCGGTGTGGGCGAACAGCTTGAGGGTGGCGATGTTGGTGTAGCCATCGACGATCCGCCCCATGAGCTTGGAGCGTGCGTCAGACGACACCACCGAGCGTTCCTTGACCCGTGGCACGAAGTAGTAGAGCGCGGCGATATAGCCGACGATCCATACCAGCAGCGGAATCATCAGGCGCCAGTCGGCCTCGGCGAACAGCACCAGCGAGCTGATCGCGTAGATCAGCACGTGCCACAGCGCATCCACCGCCTGCACCGCCGAGTCGCGCAGCGAGTTGCCGGTCTGCATGATGCGCTGGGCGATGCGCCCGGCGAAGTCGCTCTGGAAGAAGTTCAGGCTCTGCTTGAGCACATAGGTGTGGTTCTGCCAGCGGATCAGGCTGGTCATCCCCGGGTTGATGGTCTGGTGCACCAGCAGGTCGTGCAGGCCGAAGAACACCGGCCGCAGCACCAGCACGACCACCAGCATCCAGATCAGCTCGGTGCTGTGCTCGCTGAAGAAGTTGATGTTGGGCGTGCCCTGGGCCAGGTCGATGATCCGGCTCAGGTAGCTGAACAACGCCACCTCGATCAGCGAGGCGACCAGGCCGACCACCAGCAAGGCGAGAAAGCTCGGCCAGACCTGACGCAGGTAGTACAGGTAGAACGGCCAGACCGTGCTCGGCGGCGCCTCGCTGGGCGCCTCACGGAAAATGTCGATCAGTTGCTCGAAGCGACGGTACAGCATGGAAACTCCTGTTGATCCCGCTCGCGGGCGGCTTCACATCCTGTGAGACCCGCGATCAGTCGATACGTTTGGCCGACTTGATGTAGACCGGATCGGTCGGTACATCGCGCATGCCTTTCTTGACGGTGGTGGGGGAGTTGACGATCTGGTCGACCACCTCCATGCCCTTGGTCACCTTGCCGAACACCGCGTAGCCACGGTCACGACCAGGGTTGAGGAAATCGTTGTCGGCCACGTTGATGAAGAACTGGCTGGTGGCCGAGTTCGGATCCGAGGTGCGCGCCATCGACAGCGTACCGCGAGTGTTCTGCAGGCCGTTGCTGGCTTCGTTTCGGATCGGATCATTGGTGCTCTTCTGCACCATCTGGTCGGTGAAGCCGCCGCCCTGGACCATGAAGCCCGGGATCACGCGGTGGAAGATGGTGTTGTTGTAGAAGCCGCTGTCGACGTACGCCAGGAAGTTCTTCGTGCTGATCGGCGCTTTTTCGGCGTTCAGTTCGATCTCCACCTGGCCGAAGCTGGTGTCCAGCAGCACGTGAGGGGTCTTGTCGGAGGCCATGACACTGGCGGCGAAGGCGAACGAGCAGGCGGTGAGCAGGAGTTTCTTCAGCATGGGCTCAATGATCCTTGAGAGGTGGATGCGGCTGCGAGAAAGCGCAGCAGGGTCTGGTTGAAGACCTCGGGTTGGTCCAGGGGCGTAGCGTGCCGCGAATCCTCGATGACCGCCAGTGTCGCGTGGGGCATCAGGGCAACGTAGCGTTCTTTCTGCTGTATCGGGGTGTAGTCGTGGTCGGCGGCAATCACCAGGGTCGGACACTGGATCTGCCCGATGCGTTCCTGCACGCCCCAGTCGACGATGGCGTCGAAACTTTTGAGATAAGCGCGCTTGTCATTGCGCGCCCAGCGCTCGGCCATCTTGCGGCGCAGTTCGCCTTGCTCGGGCTTGGGAAACAGGCGCGCGGCCAGGCCCTGGCCGACCGTCTCGACGCTGAGCAGGCGTGCCAGGCTCCAGCGCTTGGCCCACCAGATCCAGTGTTCGAGATTGTGGCGCTTGACCTCGGGGGCGCTGTTGACGATGCACAGGCTGCGCAGCCACTGCGGATGGTCGACGGCAAACTGAAAGCCGACCATGCCGCCCATGGACAAGCCCACGAAGTGCACCGGGCCAGTGTTTAGATGGTCGAGCAAGGCCAGCAAGTCTTCGCTGAAGGTCTTGATCTGGTAGCCGTGGCGAGGCTTGGCCGACTGGCCGTGGCCGCGGATGTCCATCAGGATCACCCGATAGTGACGGCTCAGCTCGGGGACCTGCAGTTCCCAGTCCTGGCTGCTCGAACCGAGCCCGTGCAGCAGTACCAGGGGCTCGCCCTGGCCATGTTCCTCATAGTGCAGCAGGCATCCATCACGTTCGAAACAGGCCATGGGCGCGGTCCTCTCAGGCTTGCGGGGGGGCTGCGAAGGGCACGTCCAGTGGCGCGGTGTCGAAATTGCGCAGCAGCTCGATGAGGATCTGCGTGGCCGGACCCAAGGTCTTTTCCTTGCTCGAGTAAAGGTAGAACAGCGGGTGGCGACTGCCACCCTGATCGAGCGGCAGAGGCTTTAGCAGGCCCTCGCGCAGCTCGCGTTCGATCATGTGCCGGGGCAGCCAGGCAAAGCCCAGGCCACTGCCGACGAAGGTCGCCGCGGTGCCCAGGCTGCCGACGGTCCAGCGTTGTTCGGCGCCTAGCCAACCGACGTCGCGTGGCTGGCTGCGGCCAGAGTCGCGGATCACCACCTGCAACTGGCTTTCCAGGTCCTGGAACGTGATCTCTCGGCCCAGGCGGTGCAGGCTGTGCTCGGGGTGGGCGACGGCGATGAACTCCACCGCGCTCAGCTCGGCGCCCAGATAGCCGGGAATGTTGAAGCTGCTGATGGCAAGGTCGGCGATGCCTTCGTGCAGTACTTCCTCGACCCCGGACAGCACTTCTTCACGCAGGCGCACCCGGCAGCCGCGGCTTTGCGGCATGAAGGCGCTGAGCGCACGCACCAGGCGGGCGCTGGGGTAGGCGGCATCGACCACCAGGCGCACTTCGGCCTCCCAGCCCTGTTCCATGTGGTGAGCCAGGTCTTCGAGCTGGCTTGCTTGCTTGACCAGTTGCCGCGAGCGACGCAGCAGCACGCTGCCGGCCTCGGTCAGTACTGCCTTGCGCCCGTCGATACGCAGCAGCGGCACACCCAGTTGCTCCTGCATGCGTGCCACGGTGTAGCTCACCGAGGATTGCGAGCGGTGCAGGGCTTCGGCGGCCTGGGCGAAGCCGCCGTGATCGACGACCGCCTGCAGGGTCCGCCATTGATCCAGGGTCACGCGCGGCGCTTTCATCTTCGGCTCCTGTTGTCCTAAGCTGCGCTCACTACAAGGAGAGCGCGAAATGAAGAAATGGTTTGCGGTACTGCTGACGTCCCTGCCCCTGAGCGCCATGGCCTATCCCATCGATGTGCAAAAGGAGATCGAAGGGGTCAAGCTCGACTACACCGCGTACGACACTGCCTACGACATCGGCAGCATCAGCCTGAACAACTATGGGCAGGTGCCGGCTGCCTGCAAGGTCACGATGCGCAACGGCCCGGAAGCACCCAGGGTGCGTCGGGTCAATGTGCCGGCCGGCAAGAGCGTCGACGTCACTGCCAAGTTCAACCGGCAGATCATCAAGCTGCGCATCGACCTGAACTGCAAACCTGAATAAAACAGATTAATCGATAGATTGAACCCACTTTTTACGCTTTTTTATCGATAGGTCAAGCCTTAATCTCACCTCCATCGAATCGCAACCCTTTTTGCCGATGGAGGCACCCCATGTCCCGCGTACTGATCATCGAAAGCAGCGCCCGCCAGCAGGATTCCGTTTCCCGTCAACTGACCCGCGACTTCATCCAGCAGTGGCAAGCGGCGCATCCTGCCGACGAGATCAAGGTCCGCGACCTGGCGGTCAACCCGGTGCCGCACCTGGACGCCAACCTGCTCGGTGGCTGGATGAAGCCCGAAGAGCAGCGCAGCGCGGCTGAAATCGAAGCGCTGGCCCGTTCCAACGAGCTGACCGATGAGTTGCTGGCCGCCGACGTACTGGTGATGGCCGCGCCCATGTACAACTTCGCCATCCCCAGCACCCTCAAGGCCTGGCTCGACCATGTGCTGCGTGCCGGCATCACCTTCAAGTACACCCCGACCGGGCCGCAGGGGCTGCTCAACGGCAAGCGTGCGATCGTCCTGACCGCCCGTGGCGGCATCCATACCGGCGCTACCAGCGATCACCAGGAACCCTACCTGCGCCAGGTGATGGCCTTCATCGGGATCCACGAGGTGAACTTCATTCACGCCGAGGGCCTGAACATGAGTGGCGATTTCCACGAGAAAGGCCTGAACCAGGCCAAGGCGAAGCTGGCCGCAGTGGCTTGAAGCGCGAGGCATCCACGAATTCCCAACCCTGACACCTGTTGCTCCTTTGGGTGTATGTGCCCGGTCATGCGAATGACCGGGCTTTTTTTTGCGCGCAAGGCTCAGTGCAGATCCGCAACTTCCCTGCGCTGCTGCGCCATCTCCATGAAGGCGCTCATCGCCGAAGTCGGCAGCGAATCCTGGCGACGGATGAATACCGTGGACACGCGGGAGAATTCCGCTGGCAGTTCATGGCAGCGAATTGCATGGCGCACGCTGCAGTTCTGCGTCACCGACCTGGGCAACAGGGTCACGCCCATTCCGGCCGACACGCAGGTAAGGATGCCATCCAGGGTGCCCATCTCCATGATCTGGTTGGGCACCAGGCCAACCCGGTAGAACCAGTTCTCCAAGGTAGAGCGGTAGAAGCAGCCGCTGCGAAACACCAGCACTGTCTGCGAGGGCATTCGCGCCATCAAGCTGTCGAGCGAATCGAACTGGTCGCTGCTGACCAGCACCAGTTCCTCGCTGAACACCTCTTGCTGGGCAAGCATCGGATTCTGGTGAAACCCTCCGACGAAAGCGCCATCGATCCGGTGGGACTCGATGGCCTTGATCAGTTCGGCAGTGGTGCCGGTAAGCAACGACAGTTGCACATCGGGATGCTGCTCGCGGTAGCGGGTGAGGATGTTCGGCAGGCGAATGGCGGCGGTGGTCTCCATCGAGCCCAGGCGCAGCGGGCCGTTGGGGACGCCGGTATCGAGCAGGGCGCTGCGGCTTTCTTCGGTCAGTTGCAGGATGCGCCGTGCGTACCTGAGAAACGTCTCGCCCGCGGCCGTGAGCACGACGCCGGATTTTCTGCGGATGAAAAGCTCGCGGTTGAGCTCCGCCTCGAGCTCCTTGATGCGCATGGTCACGTTGGATTGCACGGTGTTGATCCTGGCTGCGGCCGCGGTAAAACTGCCCAGGTCGGCCACGGCGCAGAAAATCTTCAACTGGCGCATTTCCATGAGGTCTACCTATCACTGATTATGATTGATGGCATGTTTATGCATCATTTCATGCACGGTTATCCAGTGGCTTGGAGGCAACCGGTCCCGTCTGCTGCTTCACGATCAGTGATGGAACTCATCATTTATCATCATTTGTGAAAATCCATGGGTGCGCTTAAGGTCAACCCTGGGCTCGCTCCACGCCAACGGACACGCGCGCCCGCCATGAGCCCCCCGCCATCGCTTGGGCAGCGATGAGCAATCCATGATGAGCAACCTCAATGACCACTGACATCCAGGCTTTGCTGAACATCCGTTTCCCCATCATCCAGGCGCCCATGGCGGGCGTTTCTACGCCAGCGCTGGCGGCGGCGGTATCGAATGCGGGTGGTTTGGGGTCGATCGCGATCGGCGCGTGCTCGGTCGAGCAGGCTCGCCAGTCCATACGCGAAACCTTCGCGCTGACCCGAGCATCGTTCAACGTGAATCTGTTCTGCCACCGCCCTGCACTGCGAGATGACGTGCGCGAGGATGCCTGGCTGCAAGCGCTCGAAGCGCGCTTTGCCGAGTTTCACGCCCAGCCGCCGAAGGGCCTGCGGGAAATCTATCGCTCGTTCGTCGAAGACCCCGAGATGCTGCAGATGCTGCTGGAAGAAAAGCCGGCAGTGGTGAGCTTTCATTTCGGCCTGCCGCCGCAGTCGTTCATCGAGGCGCTCAAGGCGGCCGGTATCGTGCTGCTGGCCTGCGTGACCAATGTGGAGGAGGCGCTGCAGGTACAGCGAGCCGGGGTCGATGCACTGATCGCCCAGGGTTACGAAGCGGGCGGCCACCGCGGAATCTTCGACCAGGAACATGATGATGAATTGAGCACCCTGGCGCTGGTACGCGTGCTGGCCGATCACGTGCAACTGCCGATCATCGCGGCCGGCGGGATCATGGACGGCGCAGACATCGCCAAGGCGTTCGCGCAGGGCGCCTGTGCAGCGCAGTTGGGTACAGCGTTCTTGCTATGCCCGGAATCGGCGACCAACGCGGCCTATCGTGAGGCGCTGACCGGGCCACGGGCGCGGCAGACGCAGATCACCAGTGCAATTTCCGGACGGCCTGCGCGGGGTATGGTCAACCGCGCGTTCGAGGTGAAGAGCGCTGCGGGCGTGCCGGATTATCCCCGCGCCTACGATGCCAACAAGGCGCTCAATAGCGTGGCGACTGCCCAGGGCTGCAGCGACTTCGCTGCACAATGGGCCGGTACCGGCGCCTATCGGGCGCGGGCCATGCCGGCAGAGCAGCTGGTCGAAGTGCTGATGGCCGAGCTCGACGCGCAGCGCTGACAGGCAAGCTCTGGCTGAAAGGCTGTGGTGGAACTGTCTTGTTCAAAATTTAAAGACCAGCCCAATCCCCTGTGGAAGCGGCGGTTCGGCGCTCCGACTTGCCCGCGAAAAGGTCGCCGCAGTGGATGGCACCGGCTTCGCCGGTGTTCGCGGGTAAACCCGCTCCTACAAGAGCGCTGTGGCAACCACGGATGTGAGTTGTGGGAGCGGGCTGGGCCCGCGAACACCGGCACAGCCGGTGCCATCCACCGCCGCATCTTCATCTTCCTCCCGGTTGCCCAGAACACCCCGTACCCGCTAAGGTCGCCGCCTTGATCCACGAGAGGCAACCATGGGCTACCTGATTATCGTCGCGCTGATCCAGGCGTTTTCCTTCAGCCTGATCGGCGAATACCTGGCCGGCCATGTCGACAGCTACTTCGCCGTGCTGGCGCGGGTACTGCTGGCAGGGCTGGTGTTCCTGCCGCTGACCCGCTGGCGCCAGGTCGAACCGCGCTTCATGCGCTCGATGCTGCTGATCGGCGCGCTGCAGTACGGCATCACTTATGTCTGCCTGTACCTGAGCTTTCGCGTGCTCACCGTGCCTGAAGTGCTGCTGTTCACCATCCTCACCCCGCTGCACGTCACCCTCATCGAAGATGCACTGAACCGCCGCTTCAACCCTTGGGCGCTGCTTGCGGCCCTGGTCGCGGTGGCCGGCGCCGCCGTGATCCGCTTCGACAGCATCAGCGGCGAGTTCTTCATGGGCTTCCTGCTCCTGCAACTGGCCAACTTCACCTACGCCGCCGGGCAGGTCCTGTACCGTCACCTGATCGTCCGCCACCCCAGCGACCTGCCGCACTACAAGCGCTTTGGCTACTTCTACCTGGGCGCGCTGATCGTCGTGCTGCCGGCCTTCCTGCTGTTCGGCAACGCCCAGCACCTGCCGAGCACCGACGTGCAATGGCTGGTGCTGCTGTTCCTCGGCCTGTGCCCGACCGCGCTGGGGTTGTATTGGTGGAACAAGGGCGCCTGCCTGGTTTCCGGCGGCACCCTGGCGGTGATGAACAACCTGCACGTGCCGGTGGGCCTGCTGCTCAACCTGCTGATCTGGAATCAGCATGAGCCGCTGGGGCGTTTGTTCATCGGCGGTGCGGTGATCCTCGCCTCGGTGTGGCTGAGTCGCCTGGGCGACCGCCGCAGCCCGGCGCTGGCCAGCAAGGCCTGAGGCGCCCATGCATACCATCCTGGTCATCGTCGCGCCAATCTTCGCCCTGATCCTGGTCGGCTACCTGTGCCGCAAGACCGGCAAGCTCGGCGAACAGGCCGCCGCCGAAATCAACCGCATGGTGGTCTGGCTGTGCTTGCCGGCGCTGCTGTTCAAGGTGACCGCCACCGCGACCTGGAGCGAAATCTGGCACCCCGGCTTCATCGTCGCCTTCGGCGCCGGTGCGTTGGCAATGTTCTTCATCACCCTCGCTTGGCGCCTGTATAGCGGCCACAGCCTGGTGGCTTCGAGCATCGATGGCCTGAGCGCAGGCTATGCCAACACCGGTTACATCGGCATCCCGCTGTGCCTGTTGCTGTTCGGCCAGCCAGGGTTGCAACCGGCATTGATCTCGTCGCTGATCGTGGTCTGCCTGGTGTTCGCGATCTCCCTGACCCTGATCGAGATCGGCCTGCAGGAAGAACGCCAGATCGGCCGCGCCGTATTGCTGGTGGCCAAGGCGCTGGCGAAGAATCCGCTGGTGATTTCGCCACTGGCCGGCGCCGCCTGGGCCATGTCCGGCCTGGGCCTGGCCGAGCCAGTGATGCACTTTCTCGACATGCTCGCCCTGGCCACCACGCCTTGCGCGCTGGTGTCGCTGGGAGCATTCCTGGCGCAGAAACGCAGCGGCGCGCAGGCCAGCCCCTGGCCGTTGGTAGGGCTCAAGTTGATCGGGCAACCGGCGCTGACCTGGGTGCTGGCCTTCAAGGTGTTCAGCCTGCCGACCATGTGGGCGACCTCGGCGGTGCTGCTGGCGGCGCTGCCGACCGGGACCGGGCCGTTCATGCTGGCCGAGTACTACAACCGCGAGGCGGGGCTCATTTCGCGCACCATCCTGCTGTCGACGGTGGCTTCGCTGCTGACCCTGACCGGGCTCATGTACCTGCTTGGTGTGGCGGGCTGACAGACACGAAAAAGGCGCCGCTCGTCTCGCTCCTGTTAATGGCTGCCATTCATGAAATGGAAGCGCTGAGGATTTTGCTGGAGTCGGCTTTGATACAGATTCAGATGCCGACAGAGCCGCAGACGGCTCACCGAGTTGAATTGGCTGTGGCGGGGCTGGCCTCTTCGCGGGCAAGTCGGAGCGCCGAACAATCGCGGGACAAGCCCGCTCCTACAGAGGCCGGCGCAGGATGCGGGGATTTCGAGAGTCTGAACAGGCTTGGAGGCGAGCGGCAGTGTCGGATGGGTAGTGGCTCGTGACTGACAGCTTTCGATCCTGTTCAGCACGCTCGATGGATACCATTGCTTTTGGATAAATCTCGTTTAATGTAGAGATAAGTACAACTTACGTTGATATCTCTACATGATTTTATGGTCATTACTGATCCTTGGGCTGCCAACGGCCAACGCCACCGAGCGTATGCGTGCCTGGAGAACCCTGAAGGCCTCTGGTGCAGCTGTGCTGCGTGATGGTGTGTACCTGCTGCCCGAACAAAGCGCGGGCCGCGAAACATTCGAAGCCGTGGAGCGAGATGTGCTGGCCATCAACGGCACGGCATTTCTGCTGTCGTTGTCTGAACGCGAAGAGCGCTTCAGCGGGCTATTCGACCGAAGCGACGAGTACGCCAAGCTGTTGGAGGAGATCGCAGGCTGCCGGGCTAACCTCTCACCGGACAATGCGCTGCAGATAGCCCGGCAGGTGCGCAAGCTCAGGAAGGCCTTCAGCCAGCTGGCGGCGATCGACTTCTTCCCAGGCGCGCTCAAGGCTCAAGCTGATTCGGCCCTGCAGGAGCTTGAAACCGCGATTAGCAGGGCACTGTCCTCCGATGAACCGAGTGCGCACTATGAGGCCATCAACCAGCTGGAGCGCAGCGAATACCAGGGTCGCCGATGGGCAACGCGAAAACGCCCGTGGGTGGACCGGCTGGCCTGTGCCTGGCTGATCCGTCGCTTCATCGATGCCGACGCTCAATTCATTTGGTTGGACAGTCCCAGCGACTGCCCAAGCGAAGCGCTCGGCTTTGATTTTGACGGGGCCAGGTTCAGCCACGTTGGCAAGCGGGTTTCATTCGAAACCCTCATCGAGAGCTTTGCCGTTCAGCAGCCAGGTCTGACACGCCTGGCAGGCGTCGTCCACTACCTGGATGTGGGAGGCAACCAACCTGCCGAGGCACCGGGTATCGAGCGTGTTCTCGCCGGCCTGAGAGAGAGCATTGGCGATGACGATCAACTGACAACCGTCGCCGGGGGCATCTTCGATGGCCTGCTGACGGCTTTCGCGAGTGAGGAAGCGCAAAATGGTTGAGACCACCTCCGCAGTGGGCGAACAGCCGCCATCGCAATCGGCTCAGCAGCCGATCAGCTTGTATGAAGCCTTCCTGTTCTGGCTCAAGTTGGGCTTCATCAGCTTTGGTGGGCCCGCCGGGCAGATCTCCATCATGCACCAGGAACTGGTTGAGCGCCGGCGATGGATCAGCGAGAAGCGCTTCCTGCACGCGCTGAACTACTGCATGTTGCTGCCAGGGCCTGAGGCGCAGCAGCTCGCCACCTACATCGGTTGGCTCATGCACCGAACCTGGGGCGGGGTGATTGCCGGTGCATTGTTCGTGCTGCCTTCGCTGTTCATCCTGATTGGTTTGTCCTGGATCTACGTCGCCTTTGGCGAGGTTCCGATCGTCGCGGGGATATTTTATGGCATCAAGCCGGCGGTCACGGCCATTGTCGTCCACGCAGCCCATCGGATTGGATCGCGAGCCCTGAAGAATGGTTGGCTGTGGGCCATGGCCGGTGCTTCGTTCGTAGCCATTTTCGCGCTTAACGTGCCGTTCCCGTTGATCGTGCTGGCGGCAGCCCTCATCGGCTATGCAGGTGGTCGCTTCGCCCCAGGCAAATTCGTGATCGGTGGCGGTCATGGGGGGGCGAAGAACAGCTATGGCCCTGCCTTGATCGATGACGATACCCCGACACCTGAACATGCCCGTTTCAGCTTGGGGCATCTGTTACGCCTGCTGCTCATAGGTGCTGGGCTATGGGTCCTGCCCATGGGACTGCTGACGCTGTCGTTTGGCTGGGATGGCACTCTGACGCAGATGGGCTGGTTCTTCACCAAGGCTGCACTGATGACCTTTGGCGGTGCGTACGCTGTGCTGCCTTATGTCTACCAAGGTGCTGTCGGGCACTACGGTTGGCTGACACCAACCCAGATGATCGATGGCCTCGCCTTGGGGGAAACCACGCCTGGGCCACTGATTATGGTTGTTGCCTTCGTCGGCTTCGTCGGAGGCTACGTGCATCCGATGTTCGGTGCGCAACACCCCTTCGTTGCCGGCGCAGTCGCCGCGAGCCTCGTCACCTGGTTCACCTTCCTGCCGTCGTTCATCTTCATCCTTGCTGGCGGCCCGGTGGTGGAGTCAACTCACAACGAGATGAAATTCACCGCACCGCTGACGGGGATAACGGCCGCAGTAGTGGGGGTGATCCTGAATCTCGCCATGTTTTTCGGTTATCACGTGCTTTGGCCGAAGGGCTTCAGCGGGGTGTTCGACTGGCCATCTGCGGTGATCGCGGTTGCTGCAGCAGTTGCCTTGTTTCGCTTCAAGCGCGGTGTGATACAGGTGCTGTTTGCCTGCGCACTGGCGGGTCTGGCAGTGCACATGTTGCGTTTATGAAGCCGGAGGGGGCCGTAAGGCCGGTTGCGGTGTCTTTTAACGACGTTCACAGGAGCAGAACGATCAACGAATGGTGCCTGCAACGACGTTACATGCAGTTGGAGGCCTTTGAATCAGTCAGCGATAATCCACTCCAGGGACACGATCGGTCAGGAGTTTTTACAAATTGGTACGTCAGGGATCCACAGCGCACCGCATCGTAAGTCGACTGACAGCAGGCGGAGTGTGTGGGGGCGGTGTTTGGTGGAGGCCTTGGGCTTCATCAGAAGCGTGTTTCATTGTTCGAAAATCAGAAAATGCGCCTTTCGTGTAGTCCATTTCCCAAAGATACTCCTACCGCCTTTTTTCCGTTGCGGCCCCTCGGGCAGCGCTCTAGTCTCAGCGCGTCGTTCACATCAACGACACAGCTTTGACAGGCTGTGATGGTACATGGCTTGCAGCTTCCCTTTATGGCAGCTGTACGTGCGGGCACGCTTGCGTGCGCCGGAACTTGCTATGTCCGCCGGTCTGTCAACCCACGTACAGCTGCCACCCTTCTGTTTGACAGCAGGCAGGTGACCGCATCTCTGAAAGGACGTAGTCATGCTGAAGGTTGTTCCCGACCCACCTCACAATAATCACTCCCTCGAAGACACCATCATCCAAGCCACCGAGTACGCACTCTGCGCGCAAACCGTGGCTCATCAAGCTGTCCTCCTCCAACCTAAGTCACCCGTCTCGCTCCTGATAATGGCTGCCATTCATGAAATGGACGCGCTGAGGATTTTGCTGGAGTCGGCTTTGATACAGATTCAGATGCCGGCAGAGCCGCAGACGGCCCACTGAGTTGAATGGGATGTGGCGGGGCTGGCCTCTTCGCGGGCAAGTCGGAGCGCCGAACCGCCACTTTCACAACAGAGTTGTTCAGCGAGCATCGAGGTTTTCAGGGAGATGAAGAGATGGATAGAAACGACACCATACCGAACACCACCGTCGGCACAACACGGTTCTACCAAGGCAAGGGCATGACCCAGCCGCTGTTCTGCATCGAGCCGGGCATCCCATGCGAGCGAGCGCGTGAGCAGGCATCGGAGTTGATGGGGTATGTGCGTGACATGACCTTGAGTGGGGTGATGGATGAGAACCCGCAGCTGGTCTGGGCTTCGTATTACCTGAGTGCCTTGGCCAAGGCATTGATGGACGATGCGGAGCTGGGGATGCGCCGGTAAAAGCGGGTTTATCGGACCTGGAGTTGGGTTGGGTTGGTTGTGGGAGCGGGCTGGTCCCGCGATGGCAGCACCGCGGTGCATGGCACCGGCTATGCCGGTGATCGCGGGGCCTGCGCGGGATGCGGGGGAGTTAGGGCGTCTGAAATAGGCTTGGACGCGCGCGGTGGCTTTGGATGAATAGCGGTTGCTCGTAAGTGACTGCTCTCGACCCAGAGCGACCTTTCGTCCTTAAGTTAGTTTGATGTTCACTCAGTATTCTCGAGGAGCGTAATTAGGATCGGGATACGGTAGCCGGCCGTTTATAAACCTCACAAACTCAAGGAGTTTCTCTAATGCAGTGTGTAGCTCTTCGGTAGTGCCGATAGTTTTTGCCTTGAAAGCGTGAATTGCATTTCTACGTTGTTGAACCATCCGAATCCATGGCTCCCAATCTTCCTCCGGTGACCAGATTTTTTGCCTGAAAAAGAGAATTAGCGGCTCCAGCGTTACTCCGTCTGGATCTTCGATAGCTCCATTTTTCTTTTTTATGGCACAAGCATCCGACAGGTACTCCTTGTAGTACACAGACAAAAATAGCTTCATCTGACCTTCGACTAAAGCACCTAGGTTGACCCAGGCAAGAATGAGCTGGCCATCGCTCAAGCTACCGCACCATGTTGACAATTCCTCTGCCAGCGAACTCTGCCATTCGAGCATCGATTTATTCAGCAGTTCTGCTGCCTCGATTGGGGCCCAACCGTAAGCCTCCTTCCAAAAGCCCATCATGCTTTGAATCAGGTGCGTGGTGCGCTTTATCGTCTCGGGAAGGGGCAGTTGCATTTTCTTTCCATCTCAAAAGGCGGGTGACTGGATGATCTTAAATCAAAATGAATTAGCTATGGCTAGATTTGGCATCGTGAGTGGCAGGTTGCGTTCGGTAGAATTAAGAGCGGCACGTCCTATACTGCATGCCCGGGCTCTCAATATCTTTTTTGGGCAGTTTTTCTCGCCTAAAAAATTACTGTCGTTATTGTGCTCTGACGCAAAGCAGCAGCAGAGCGTTGCTTTGCCCGCGCGACGCTCGTTCGCCTTCATGATTATATCCGATTTAAATTTTAGAAATTAGAGGTCCTTGGAAATCAATTACATTAACAGGCAATCCTTCAATCATTTTCTTCAAGTCGTCATGTTTTTCGCTAGTTGCAATTATGACCTGTCGCTCCATACTACGCGTTTCAGATGCTCTCTCAATAAAAGTTTTGAAATTGACTTCTTTTGTCTCTTGCTGGCGCGGTTCGTCCAGCATTAGCACCCCTAAGTGATTTGTGGTAAGCCCATTCAGATGAAAATCTAACGTCAGCAAGGAGTACAAATATGCCCAAATAACTCGAATGTTATCACTCGCAGATGCCTCTGATCCCAGATCAACGTCGTCAATAGCAGGCTTATAGGTCCGCTTTGAGATCTCAAAGTCTTCTATAGATGTACTTTTGTATTCAAAGTCGCTTAGATTTTCCTTAAATTGCTCAGTTAGCACACTGAGTTTTATATAGTCATTTCGGCTAAACCCATCCCAGGGTAATTTAGAAATTGCACCCGCTACATTTGACCATTCTAACTTTGTGGATATCAATTTTTCTTTGATTTCGGACTCAATATTCAGGGTTCTCTCGATAGCCTCTACTTTTGCCTCTAGTAAAATTTCCTTTCTGAGCTGCGCCCTTGATGGAGCACCTTTAACATCGATAAGGCTTTCTTTTAATGAACGGATTTCAGATCTGGTGAAATTGACCCTGTCTTGCGCCCTGAGTATTAAAGTTCTCTTAGCTAAGGCCTTGTTCTCTTCGCCCTTCCTAAGAGACTCGAAGACAGATACTTGCTTTTCCAAATATTTAATATTGTCGTCTATCCCTAGCGCTGACTGATTGTGCATGTGAGGAAGCAACGAGTCTTGAATAGGTTGATTGCAAGTGGGGCACTGGCCTTCCAAAAACTTGAAGCTCTCAGTAGATCCGTACTCTTGTATCTTCTTTATATCTCGATACTTTCGTAGCCCTTCTTTAACTGACGAGATGCGTTTTTCTATCGAACGTACATAGTCCTCGCTGATATCAATATCTGATAGCAATATTGAGATGGCGGACTCCTCTTCTGAGAGTCTATTCATTAAAAGGCCAAGTTCTTTTTCTTGTGTTTGAACTCTCAAACCGTGCCCTTCACTTGAGGTGGACTCTTTCTTAAGGGCTAATAGTTCCGACTTCAGAGCAATAAGATGATCAAAAAGATTAATCTTTTGTAACTGAGGGTCTAATACATAGAGATTAGTCGTGCTGTTTACTGAATCTTGCTTTCCTATTTCATCACTTATAGACGAGTCAGCGAATGCATATACCTGCTTCGCTGCGGATACTAGCCTCTCGACAGATAGTGCCCAAGTAGCCTCAAGATCATTTTTCTTGACAGCTAACAGCTGTCTCTTTCGATTGTTTTCTTGAATATCTAAGGCTAGATTGTATTCTAGAACCCGACTTGCCAGATCTTTAATGCCAAGATAAGTTGGAAGCACGTTGAGGATCCCTCCCCACCCCCTAGTTTGCTCGACATAATTTACCGAAAATATCGATTCCAGATAAAGTGGACAAGTGCTTCCATCGTACTTGACAACTTGGGGGTCTTCTATATCAAGAAATTTCTCAAGAAAATTATGAAACCCGCGCTCTCTAGCAGCCGAGCCTGGATCTCTAACAAAGAAATCAGAGAAGGTAGAGTCGGAAAGGAAATTTATTTCGTTAATCGATTTTTCATATACCGATATAATTCTGTTTTTCTCTTCTATACTACTCCTGGCGACTGTGATTACCTTGCCGTTAATATTGGAGATTTCTAGATAGATTTTTGATTCTGTTACTAGCGCATAGCATCCGTCCGCTTTTTTTAGTCTCGTAGTCAAAGCTGACTTTAAAGGGCTCTTTCTACTCGGGCCTAAGTTGCCCTCTAATCCTAGTGCGTATACAATACTCTGAACGCAGGTGGATTTGCCGAGGGTGTTGTCAGCTCTAATAATATTCAGGCCGTATGAAAAAGGGATGTCCGCACCAAAATTCCCTTCGTTTGTTCTGGATATTATTTTCAGCCTATTTATCTTAAGCTTGCTCACGGAAATCACCAGATATGAGTTTGTCTACGACAGCGTCGGTAAAGAAAGATTTGCTGAAATTTTTCATAAACTCCTTTTCCTTTATAAAAACGTCCTTGTCTGTATCGATTGCCTTTGCAAAAGCCATGCCCTTATCCGACAGTTTTACACTTTTCGACGGCTCCAGCTCGAAAATCCCCTCACCCAACCCTATATCAATAGCTCGGTCTACAAGCGGGTCAAACCTAACATTAACACTAGTGAATAGATCTTGGACCTCAGAGGAATAGTTCTTGCGCTTTTCATTGGATGAAATTATGGAACTAAGAGCTTGTATTTTTTTGGCGCCAGCCTTGTTTCCGGAGCTCAGCTTAAGCAAAATTAGCGCAATTAAAGAAAGCCTCCATAGCGGCCTGAATTCCGGCTCTACTGGAGTTCCGCTCTGGCGAAAGACAACTTTGCTTGGTACGGTGTCGAGAATATCCATCATTCAAAGTCCAAATTACAGCGCATAAGCCAGTCAGCCACCGTTCCAGCAGCAATACAGTCTAAGTTGTCTTCGTGGAGCTTACTCTTTTTTGCTAAAACTTCTTTGAGGGCAGTTATTTGCTGGGCCGGACTTTTCTGTTGGCTTTCAAAATATTCGATATGTAACCTTTCCTCTCTCTCTATAACCCCGGAGGCAATTTGAGAGTGATACTCTGGGTATTCTTGCTTTAAGTTTCCAAGCATATTTTGAGCGTAGATCGCCTGTTTAAGCATAACATCTCTCGCTTTCTCAATTTGAGCAGGAGATGCTGGCTTTAGCTTGGTTAGCTTTACCTCTACGTTATTTACAAAATCTGACTTATCCGTCTGGAACGCATTGACCTCAATATCAGACACCGTCTCTCGCTCTAACCTAAGAACCCTAACTCCCTGCTCGAGCAGCTCTGCCTCTTCACTCTTAAATGTATTTCTATCCCAAACCAATACATGAAAATCGTTATTGTCAACGTAAGCCAATTTAGCCTTGATAACTTCGGCAGTTTTAGCGGATGCATGGGCATTCAGATGTTTCGAGAGGTGATTAGGTACGACCAGAATCCAACGTTTGATTTTCGTTCCGCCCAGTATGCTTGACAAGGTTCCTTTTTTATTTTCTATAAATTTGCTTATATCGGTTGTCATTTTATCGCGCTGCTTATCATAAAGCTGCTCCATGGTGCAGAGCTCTTCCGGGCAAAAAGCTTGATAAGCATTGCCACAAAAGGAAAAACCTTCAATCCCAGCATCGCCATTATGCCGGTCTGGTATGGGGACATAGTTTTCTTGACCATGCTTTATTCTGAGCAGATCATTTATATGCTCTTCCCATTCCTTTCTTTCCCAGACTTTGTTAGGACTAATTTCCATAAATTACCCGTCATGCCGACTACATAGGTCTGTAAAATGGCACGCCTCAAAAGAGGAGCTAGAGATTTTTATTTGATAGAAAGTATTTTGGCGTTTGGAAGAATCCATTCTCTATAACTCATGATTTCATTAACTGGAACAGGCTCAATGCCATTATGCAAGATTAGTCGAGAAGGGCCGTATGCGACAAGCTCTTTGACTAAGCTGCTGACAGGCAGCTATGGGTCGAAAACTGTCGTTCAAGATTGACCGGTTTTGGGGGCTTTCATACCTCAATGCGCCAGAGGGTAGCTTTCTCATATGAGGTAAAGCCCTTTGAGCATCCTCCATCATTCTGCAAGGCCCTTTTAATGGGGTCGAAACTTGGAGATGAATGGGAGCGATGGGGGGCTCTAAAGCAGCCCAACCATTGAATCCAATCACTTTCGTATCGATACGCCTCTCTCCCTCACCATTCCCAACTTGCACCATCCCCCACACCCAGCTAAATTCCCTCAGTCGCCGAAGCATCGGCGATACGACCTTGGCCGGTCGGAATCGAAAGGCGCATCAGCGCCAAATCGTCATCGCAGGCGCTTTTTTTGTGCCCGTGATGTCGAGTCATGGCAGTGGTGCGCGGGACACCTTCGGGTGTGCCGGGCTCCTTTCGTCCCGGTCGGCCAACCCGCGTACTGCTGCCACCTCAACTTGCTTGGCCGCGAGCGGTGGCAGTTCCACAACGAAAGGAACTCATGCATGACCACTGCACATCCGTCGAGGATCCTCGCATTCGCGCTCCGCCACTGCTTACCGGTTTCGGTATCGCGATCCCATCGTTTCTACCTCCCTCACAGCCCGCTCACCCGCGAAGCGAAGCAGGTGCCTCATGACTGACCATGAACGGCTTTCCACAATCCAATCTTACGCGTGGACCCTGGAGCTACTGGGCGAGGCCCTGGCTCAGCAGGATGAGTTGCTGGAGTGCGAGCACAATCCGCAATTGGGTGTTCGAGGTACAGCGGGGATTCATCAGGCGATCCGCATCATCAGTCGGTTGACGGCGGAGGAGTGTGGGAGGGTGATTGAATTGGTGGGAGAGCCTGGCTAGTGATGCTTGGCTTTTGATTGCAGGGGGCCGCTTTGCGGCCCTTTCGCGGGACAAGTCGGGGCGCCGAACCGCCGCCCCTACAGGGATTGGGCCGGAACAAGACAGTTGATCCCGCAAAGTTCGCCACAGGGGCTTCAGACCTCGCTCATTCGCTCGACCCGCGCTGCCAGCCCTGAGCGCATATCACTACCGCTAGGCTGCTGATACAGACTGAACCCAAACTCCGGCAACACCGCCGGCAGGTAATCGAAGCTATCCCCCTGGATCCGTTCGTACTCGGCCCACACCATGGTGCGGGTAAAGCAGCAGATCTCCAGCGGCACACCCTCGGCGCTGGTCTGCATCTGGCGGACCATGCAGGACGTGGGAGCACGTACGCACTGACTCACACCCAAAGCGCCAGCAGTGCTGCTGCAAGTGCAGGAGGCATCACCAGCAGCCCTAGGCGCAAAAAGTTCCAGGCGCTGACATGCGCCCCTTCGCGACGGATCGCCACCAACCACAAAAGGGTGGCCAGTGATCCGGTAATCGACAGGTTCGGCCCCAGGTCGACGCCGATCAGCAGCGCAGCGGTCACCTGCTGCGGCAGGGGCACCAGCGAACCCATGGACCCGGCTATCAGTCCAGTCGGCAAGTTGTTCATCAGGTTGCTGGCGATGGCCACGCCCACGCCTCCCACCCAACTCGCCCCGATCGTCGAGTCTGCGGCCAGAGCAGCCAGCTCCTGGGCAAGCTGCACTATCAGGCCGGTCTGGGCGACAGCTTCGACCAGTATGAACAAGCCCGCCACCAACGGCAGCACGCCCCACGCCACATGGCGTAGCACCGGCATCGGGCTACGCCGCTGGCGTAAGTGGATCAGTGCTGTGGTTGCCACGCCTGCACAGAAGGTCGGCAGGCCTAGTGCCCGGTCCAGCGCTGAGGCTCCCAGCAGCAGAATTGCCGTGAGCACGATGCCCACTGCGCATAGACGGGCGCCCGGAGACAGCGGCTGGTTATCCACATTCAGGGTCAGCGGTTGGCGGATCTGCCGGCGTTGGGTCAGGCGCAGCACCAGATAGGTCACAGCGATTGCCGCAAGCGATGGCAAGCTGAACTGCCTCAGCCACTCCAGTAGCGGGGGCATCTGGCTGCCGAAGACTACCAGATTGGCCGGGTTGGAAATCGGCAGCACGAAACTGGCGGCGTTGGCGATGAAGGCGCAGATCAACAGGTAGGGCAAAGGCTCGGCCTTGGCAGCCTTGCACGCCGCATACACCGCGGGAGTCAATACCACCGCCGTTGCATCGTTGGACAGGAACACGGTGACCAGCGTACCCACCAGAAATACCAGGTCGAACAGCCTTTGCCCCGAACCTCGGGCGTGGCGGACCGCGTAGCGGGCCAGCCAGTCGAACAGCCCCTCCTGGCGTGCAAGCTCGGCCAGTACCATCATGCCGATCAGGAAGAGGTACACGTCGCCGCCTTCGGCCACTGCCGCCAGAGCGCTGCGCGGTGTGATCAGGCCCAGGCCTGTCAGTAGCAGCGCACCGCCCATGGCCCAGACGTATTCCGGGATCCGCCAGGGGCGCAGGATGACACCGCAGGTTGCCAGAGCGGCTATCGTCCAGATGATCGGGGCGTTTTCGCTGTGAGGCATGAGGCGTCTAGTTTCCGGCAGGGGTAGGCAGGGGCGATGGCGCGACGCCCGGATGAGTCTCCGGCAGCGCCATCAGCACTATTGCGAAGGCGACCGCGGCAATGCCGGCCAAGGTCAGGAATGCCGCATCGTAGCCGGCTGCTTGAACAACCAGCCCGGCAATCCCAGGGCTGAGCGCAGCGCCCAGTCCGAACACCGCCGTCAGCGCGCCAAGGCTGAAATTGAAGCGCCCGGTGCCTTCGGTCAAATCCTTGATCACGATCGGGAACAATGCTCCGAAGATGCCTGCGCCGATTCCATCGAGCAATTGCACGCCAACCAGCCAGAATGGGTTGTCGGACGCCACGTACAGGGCTCCGCGCAGCGGTAGGATGAAAAAGCCGGCCAGAAGGAACGGCCTGCGCCCCCAGGTCTCGGCCTTTGCCCCTACCAGCAGCGCCATCGGCACCATCACCAACTGCGCTGCGACGATGCAAGCGGATGTGAGTGGAGTGGCCAAGCGCAGGTCGACTTGCGATAGCTTCTGGCTCACCAGCGGCAGCATCGCCGCGTTGGCCAAGTGGAACAACGCGCAGCACACAGCGAATACCAAGAGCGTGCGGTTGTGCAGGAGGACCCAGAACCTGGCAAGGTTTTCAGCACAACCCGGACCATGGACAAGGCCGCGAGCCACCTGGTGGTCGATGGCGGCTGCTGGCACACGCCACATCGCCACGATGCTGGCTACGGTCATGACCGCCATGAGATAGAACACCACCACCGGGCCGAACAGATACGCCAAGCCACCGGCCAGCAATGCTGAGCAGGCATTGCCCGCATGGTTGAACGTCTCGTTGCGACCCACCCTTCGCGTAAAGGCCTTGGGGCCTGTGATGCCCAGCGAGATGGCGGCAATCGCCGGAGCGAACAGCGAGCCTGCTATGGCACCGATCGTCTGGGTCAAGGCCACCCCGGCGAACGACGAAATCCACGGCAGCAGCAGGCAGCTGCCGGTCACCAGCACGGCGGCGGTCACGACCACCGCGTGTTTGGCTGTCGTGCGGTCAATCAAGGCTCCAGCCGGAGTTTGCGCCACCAGTGCAGCGATGCCTGCCAGGCTCATCACCAGGCCAATGCTCGCCGGCTGCCACTGGTGCACGGCAAGCAGATAGATGGCGAGGTAGGGGCCGAGTCCGTCACGCACGTCAGCCAGGAAGAAGTTCAGCCAGTCAAGGGCACGGTCGTGCGAAGCGGCGCAGCTTGAGTGTTCCATGGACGCAGTCTCTAAAAACAAGGGGGGAGCGCGATGGGCAGTTACTGGACGCGCGCAGGCCTGATAAAGCAGCTGTCTGATGCCCATCAGTCCAACGCACTTCCTGCACTGTAGGCCAGCGCGCCCCTATCTGTACGCGGCTCTGTCGTTGACATAGGACTTGCTCAAATGGTTCGGCACACGATCGCTCAGCACGCAGATCATTTGCGGCTTAAACGGGGCAACCGATAAGTGCGGCTACGCGTTGCGCAAGCGAGGTACTGGCAGGGAGGCGCGAGCTGCTATGCGGCTTTTAGGTGGAAACCCAAGAGTTTGAGCTTCCATTGGCTATCGGATGCGGCTTTTCATTGCAGAGGGCCGCTTTGCGCCCCCTTCGCGGGGCAAGTCGGGGCGCCGAACCGCCGCATCCATAGGGGGAGCGCTTTTTAGGCCTCGCTCATCCGCTCA
The DNA here is from genome assembly GCF_016624805.1 of Pseudomonas sp. S44. NCBI lineage: Bacteria > Pseudomonadati > Pseudomonadota > Gammaproteobacteria > Pseudomonadales > Pseudomonadaceae > Pseudomonas > Pseudomonas sp. S44. The sequence goes on along the minus strand of NZ_JACVTY010000016.1, from coordinate 20,974 downwards.
ACCCGCGCCGCCAGCCCTGAGCGCATATCACTACCGCTAGGCTGCTGATACAGACTCAACCCAAACTCCGGCAACACCGCCAGCAGGTAATCGAAGATATCCCCCTGAATCCGCTCGTACTCGGCCCACACCGTGGTGCGGGTAAAGCAGTAGATCTCCAGCGGCACACCCTCGGCGCTGGTCTGCATCTGGCGGACCATGCAGGTCATGTTCGGGTGCACGTCGGGATGGTTCTTCAGGTACGCCAGGGCGAATGCGCGGAAGGTGCCGATGTTGGTCAGCTTGCGGCGGTTGGCCGAGAGTTCGGCGACCAGGCCCTGGGCTTCGTTCCAGTCGTGCAGCTCCTTGCGCTTGGTGGCCAGGTAGTCGCCGAGCAGGCGTACGCCGCCCAGGCGCTGTTCTTCTTCGAGGGTGAGAAAGCGCACGCCGGTGGCGTCGATGAACAGGCTGCGCTTGATGCGACGCCCGCCAGACTGCTGCATGCCGCGGTAGTTGCGGAACGACTCGCTCATCAGGCGCCAGGTGGGGATGGAGACGATGGTCTTGTCGAAGTTCTGCACCTTGACCGTGTGCAGGGTGATGTCGATCACATCACCGTCGGCGCCGACCTGGGGCATTTCGATCCAGTCGCCGACGTGGAGCATGTCGTTGCTGGTCAACTGCACGCTGGCAACGAACGACAGCAGGGTGTCCTTGTATACCAACAGCAGTACCGCCGACATCGCACCCAGGCCCGACAGCAGCAACAGCGGCGAGCGGTCGATCAGGGTGGCGACGATGACGATGGCGCTGAACACCCACAGCACCATCTTCGCCAGTTGCACATAGCCCTTGATCGAGCGGGTGCGGGCGTGTTCGGTGCGGGCGTAGATGTCCAGCAGGCCGTCGAGCAGGCACGACAGGGCGCGGGTGAGGAACAGCAGGGTGACGGCCAGGGCCAGGTTGCCAAGAAAATGCTGGGCGGTGGCCGAGAGCTCCGGCACCAGTTTCAGGCCGAACTGCAGAATAAGTGACGGCGTGGTCTGCGCCAGGCGGTGGAAGACCTTGTTGTGGCGCAGGTCGTCGAGCCAGCGCAGCGGCGGCTGGCGGGCCAGCAGGCGGGTGCTGTGCAGCAGCAGGAAGCGCGCCAGGCGGCCGACCAGCAGCGAGACCAGCAGCAGGACCAGCACACCGAGGGAGGCGTGCAGCATTGGGTGTTGGTCGAGGGTGCCCCAGAGGTCCAGGGTGTCGTGCCAGATTCGTTGGATATCCATGTAATCAATGCATTCAGTGGGTCGAACGGAGCGCCATTAGAGCGCGGAAACCGCGAATGTTGCCAAAAGATATTCGGCTACAGCCGCGGAAAACGTTACCCTATGCAACCGAATTGTCCGCATCTGTCTGAGGTACACCCGTGTTTTCCCAATTCGCCCTGCACGAACGCCTGCTCAAAGCCGTGGCCGAGCTGAAATTTGTCGAGCCGACCCCGGTGCAGGCGGCGGCCATTCCCCTGGCCCTGCAAGGGCGTGACCTGCGGGTCACGGCGCAGACCGGCAGCGGCAAGACCGCCGCCTTCGTGCTGCCGCTGCTCAACCGCCTGGTCGACCTGAGCGGGCCACGGGTCGAGATCCGTGCGCTGATCCTGCTGCCGACCCGCGAGCTGGCGCAGCAGACCCTCAAGCAGGTGCAACTGTTCTCGCAGTTCACCTACATCAAGTCCGGCCTGGTCACCGGCGGTGAAGACTTCAAGGAACAGGCGGCGATGCTGCGCAAGGTGCCGGACGTGCTGATCGGCACCCCAGGTCGCCTGCTCGAGCAGCTCAATGCCGGCAACCTCGACCTCTCTCACGTGCAGGTGATGATCCTTGACGAAGCCGACCGCATGCTCGACATGGGCTTTGCCGAAGACATGGAGCGCCTGTGCAAGGAGTGCGAGAACCGCGAGCAGACCCTGCTGTTCTCCGCCACCACCGGCGGTGCGGCGCTGCGCGACATCATCGGCAAGGTATTGAAAGACCCTGAGCACCTGATGCTCAACAGCGTCTCGCAACTGGCCGAAGGCACCCGTCAGCAGATCATCACCGCCGACCACGACCAGCATAAAGAAGCGATCGTGCAGTGGCTGCTGGCCAACGAGACCTTCGACAAGGCGATCATCTTCACCAACACCCGCGCCCTGGCCGACCGCATTTACGGTCACCTGGTGGCCAAGGATGTGAAGGCCTTCGTCCTGCACGGCGAGAAGGACCAGAAGGACCGCAAGCTGGCCATCGAGCGCTTCAAGCAGGGCAGCTCCAAGGTGCTGGTGGCCACCGACGTGGCGGCCCGTGGCCTGGACATCGATGGCCTGGACCTGGTGATCAACTTCGACATGCCGCGCAGTGGTGACGAGTATGTGCACCGTGTGGGTCGTACCGGCCGTGCCGGTGGCGAAGGCCTGGCGATCTCGCTGATCACCCACAACGACTGGAACCTGATGTCGAGCATCGAGCGCTACCTCAAGCAGCAGTTCGAGCGCCGCGTCATCAAGGAGGTCAAGGGCACCTACAGCGGGCCGAAGAAGGTCAAGGCTTCGGGCAAGGCAGTGGGCGCGAAGAAGAAAAAGGTCGACAAGAAGACCGGCGAGAAGAAGACCGCCGCCAAGCGTAAACCGACCGCCAAGCCGCGCCCGAACGCGCCGCTGGCCAGCTCCGATGGCCTGGCACCGCTGAAGAAGCGTACGCCGAAGGCAGAATAACGCCCCCCACCCCTGTGGGTGCGGCCTTGTGCCGCGATCGGGCGCGAAGCGGCCGTAACCCAGTCACCGTGGTGTTCCAGAAACATCCCGGCTGCCTGGTTTGCGGCCGTGTCGCGTCCGATCGCGGGACAAGTCGGGGCGCCGAACCCCGCTCCCACAAAGGCTGTCAGGCTGCTTGATTCAGCCCGCCTTTTGCTCCGCCTCTTTCAACTCCTTCACCCGCTTGTCGATCAGCTGGCATTTGTCCGGCAAGTCCTTGCTCGCCGTCCCTAGCTCCATACCCTGGAGCTCGTCATTTATCTCCTTGGCCTTCTGCGGGTTCTGCTCGGTCAGCTGAGTCACCAGCTTGGCCAGTTCCTCGCGCTTTTGCGTGGCTTCTTCCGGTGTGCAGGCCCAGGCGGGCAGGGCGCAGGACAGGGTGACGAGCAGGGTGATGCGGCATATAACGTTCATGGCGCTTGCTCCTTGTGCAGTCTATCGGTGGAGTCTGGTCGGCCAGCAAAGGTTCAGCATGTAGGCGTTTGCCATTGATGTGATGGCAAATTGACGTCAAAAGGCCATCTCTGTATCCTCCGTCCCCACTTTTTCACCGCCCAGGGACTGGAACATGGCGACAGGGTTTCGCACACGCCTTTTCAGCGCGATCCTCATGCTGACTGCAAGCATGCCTGCCCTGGCGGCCTCGCCGCTGGAGCAGGAACTTATACGTGACCGCCAGGATCGCCTGCTGCAAGAGCAGCAGCGGCGCATCGAAGAGCTGCGCAACCTGCCCGGCAGCACGGCGCCGCCGAGTGCCGTACCGGCGCCTGATGACAGCCGCTGCTTCACCATTCGCACCATCACCCTCAAGGGTGCCGACAGCCTCACCGAGACCGAGCGCGAGCGCCTGCTCAAGCCGTTCATTGGTCAGTGCCTGGGTGTCAGCCAGCTCAACGAGCTCCTCAAGGTCATCACCAACCATTATCTGGATCGTGGCCAAGTGACCAGCCGCGCCTACTTGCCGCAGCAGGACCTGTCCACCGGGCACCTGCAGGTGTTGGTGGTAGAGGGGCGCCTGGAGAGTTTGCGCGCAGCTCCCGACAGCAGGCTGAGCGATCGGGAGCTGGCCATGGCTTTTCCCGGCGCGCCTGGTGAGCGTCTGAACCTGCGTGAGATCGAGCAGATGGTCGACCAGCTCAACCGTCTGCCTTCGAACAAGGCGCAGATGGAGCTGGTCCCTGGCGAGGCGGTGGGTGGCAGTCAGGTGCTCGTACGCAATCAGGCGCAGAAGCCCTGGCGGGCTTCGCTGTCGCGCAACAACGAAGGCCAACGCAGCACCGGCGAGCAGCAGGTCAACCTAGGCTTCGAGTGGGACAGCCCGCTGGGCCTGGCCGACCAGTTGGTGCTACGCGGTGCCCACGATGTGGTCAGCGATCACACCAAGGGGGCGAAGAACGGGGTACTGGCCTACAGCCTGCCCTGGGGCTGGTGGAACTTCTCGTACAGCTACAGCGCGTCCGACTACCGCTCCGTAGGCCAGGCCAACGGCTTCGACTTCAAACAGACCGGCGATAGCCAGAATCATCAATTGCGCGTCGATCGTGTACTGCATCGCGACGCCACGAGCAAGACCTCGGTCAACCTGGGCGTTGCCCATCTGCGCACCCGCAACTACATCGAAGACAGCCTGCTGCGAGCCAGCAGCAATCGTCTGAGCGAAGCGCAGTTCGGCATCAACCACGGTCGGCGCCTGGGCACGGCCTTCGTCAACCTCGACCTGGGCACGCAGGAGGGCATAGGTGCCTTCGATGCCCAGGGCAACGGCAATCCGCGACCTGGCGAGCCGGTGGCGCGCTATCGCAAGTACACCGCGACGGTCAGTTACGTGCAGGGCTTTGAGGTATTCGGCGAGCAGTTGAGCGTTACCAGCCTGGCTACTGCCCAGCGCAGCGAGGACGTGTTGTTCAGCCCGCAGCGCATAAGCCTGGGCGGGTTGTCGTCTGTGCGTGGTTTCAAGGACCAGTCGCTGTCCGGCGACAGCGGCGCCTACTGGCGCAGCGACCTGCGCTGGACGCGCCCGGTGACCTGGTCCGTCGCACAGCCGGTGATTGCCGAATACGGGATGGGCCTGGGCTACGACCTGGGTGTGATCCGCAACGACCGCTACAACGGCGACCGCCATGGCCGTGCCAGCAGCCATTCGCTGGAGCTGTTCGCCCGGGGCCGTCACCTGGCGGCCAGTGTGACTTTTGCCCGCAGCCTCGAACGCCCGGATGCCCTGCCCGACAAGGAGCATCCGGTATACCTGCGTCTCGATTTCTTCATCTGATTCGTGCTTTGAGCCCCGAGAGAACACATGGACGTTCGCCTTTTCACCTTCCTGGTTCGCCAGCCTTCGGCGCGCCTGCAACCCCGCCTGCAATTCTGCGGTGTGTCCAAGCGCGCGCTGGCCTTTCTGTTGGCCAACGTCATGTTCTGGCAGCCACTGTGGGCGCAGGCTGCCGAAGGGGTGATGGTCAGCGGCGGCAATACCAGTGTCGGTCAGGCGGGCAACGGCGTGCCGATCGTCAATATTGCCGCGCCCAACGGCAGTGGCCTCTCGCATAACCAGTTCAGCGATTACAACGTCGGCCAGCAGGGGCTGATCCTCAACAACGCCACCAGCCGTACGCAGCAGACGCAACTGGGCGGCATCATCGTCGGCAACCCCAACCTGCAGGGCACGGCGGCGAGCATCATCCTCAATGAAGTCAACGGCGCCAACTCCAGCCAGCTACGCGGCTATACGGAGGTGGCGGGGCAGTCGGCCCATGTCATCGTCGCCAACCCGCATGGCATCAGCTGTAATGGCTGCGGCTTCATCAACACGCCCCAGGTGACCTTGACTACGGGTACGCCGGTGATCGACAACGGTCAATTGACCCGCTACCAGGTGGAGCAGGGCAGCGTGGCGATCGAAGGTGCCGGGCTCAATGCCAGCAACGTTGACCGCTTCGAGATCATCACCCGCAGTGCGCAGATCAATGCCGGGCTGCAGGCCAAGCGCCTGGATATCGTCGCCGGACGCAACGATGTCGATGCCCGAACGCTCGCGGCGACGGCTCGAGCCGAAGAGGGTGGCGCCAAGCCGACACTGGCTATCGACAGCTCTGCCCTGGGCGGCATGTATGCCGGGGCCATCAAGCTGGTGGGCACCGAAGCCGGCGTAGGGGTCAAGCTCGATGGCCAGATGGCCGCCAGCGGCGGCGACATCCAGCTCGATGCCAACGGGCAGCTCACCCTGAACCAGGCCAGCGCCAGCGGCGCGGTGGTGGTGCGGGCGGCAGGTGTCGATCTCCAGGGGCCGGTTCATGGCGCGTCGCGCGTCGAAGTGCTCAGCAGTGCCGAAGTGGTCAATCGTCAGGCGCTGACCGCAGGCGGCAAGCTGCAGGTCCAGGCTGCCGGCAGCCTGAGCAACCTGGGCGTGATCGAGAGCGGGGTCAACACCGACGGCAGCCGCAATACCCAAGGCGATATCGACCTGGCCGCTGGTGCGCTGGTCAATACCGGCAAAAGCATCGTTGCCAGCCGTGACCTGAACGCCGACATTCGTGGCTCGCTGGACAACCGCGGCGGCACGCTGAGCGCCGCCCAAGACCTGCGCAGCCACGTCGGTGTGCTGGACAACAGCGCCCAGGGCCGCGTTCTGGCAGGCCGCGACCAGACTGTGCAGGCTGCCAGCCTGATCAACGATCAGGGCGGGCAGGTCGTTGCCACGCGTGCCCAGCAGATCACCGCCACCCGGGTCAGCAACCGCGCCGGGCAGCTCGCCGCTGGCGAGCGCCAGGCCATTGCCGCGCAGCAGGTGGACAATGACAGCGGGCGTATCAGTGCCGGCCGCGAACTGGCTGTGACCGCCAGCAGCGCACTGGATAACCGCGCCGGTACCCTGGCCGCCGACCGTGAGCTGCGCCTGCAGGCGGGCAGCCTTGTCAACCGTGACGGTGGACGCATCGCCAGCACTGGCCAGCTCGATGTGCAGGCCGGCAGCCTCGACCAGCGCGGCGGCGGCCAATTGCACGCCGACCAGGCGTTGAGCCTGGACCTGCGCGGCGGGCACCTGGAGAACAGTGACGGCGGCTTGATCAGCAGCCCTGGTACGCTGCGGCTGCTGGGCTTGGGCAGCGTTGGCAACCGCGCCGGCGAGATCTCCTCGGCGCAGGGCTACCAGCTTGCCACGCGCCAGCTGGATAACCGCGGTGGCAAGTTGCTGAGCGGCGCCGACCTGCAACTGGCGATTGTCGAGCAGTTGAACAACGGCGCAGGCCTGATCGCGGCACAAGGGCTGGCGCTCACTGCCGCCGAACTGCTCAATGGCCAGGGTACCCTGCAGGCGCGTGGCACCCTGGCTGCACAGGTCAAGGGCCGGTTCGACAACCGTGGCGGGCTGACCAGCGCGGTCCTGGCCGCCGACGTTCAGGCGCTCGCGCTGGACAACCGTGGCGCACGCATGACCAGCCAGCAGAGCCTGAGCCTGAGCAGCGCCAGTCTGGACAACAGTGAAGGCGGGCGCCTGGACGCCGATCAGGCACTCACCCTCGATCTGCTGCATGGTCATTGGAACAACGCTGGCGGGCGCCTGCACAGTGCAGGTGCGTTGGTGTTGCGCAATCTGGCGAGCGTGGACAACCGTCACGGCGAGATGCATGCCAGCAGCGGTTTCACCTTCGCCGCCGACAGCCTCGACAACCAGGATGGCAGCCTGTCGTCCAAGGGTGCGCTGATCCTGCGTATCGCCGCCGTACTCGATAACAGTCGCGCCTTGATCAGTGCCGAGCAGCTGGACCTGAGCGCCGGTGACGTGCTCAACCTCGATGGCCGTGTGCAGGCCCGTCAAGGGCTCACCCTGAGCGTTCAGGGCGCGCTCGACAACCAGCGCGGCAACCTCGGCGGGCAGACCCTCGATGCCCACCTCGGCCGCCTCGACAACCGCGCCGGTCGCGTGCAGACCGATGCGGCACTGACCCTGACCAGCGCCGCTGTGCTGGACAACCGCAGTGGCGCCGTGATCGCCGGTCAGTCGGCAAATATCGACAGCGGTGACCTCGACAACACCGGTGGGCAACTGTACGCCGCCGATCATCTGAGCCTGAATGCCGCACGCCTGGACAACGGCACTGCCGCGCGCCTGCATGCTGGTCAGAGATTGCAGGTCAGCGCCACGCAAATGCACAACGCCGGGCAAGTGTTCAGTGGAGCCGATCTGCTGCTGAACCTGCGCGGCGGTCTGCTCGACAACCAGGGCGGCCTGATCAATGCACCTGGCCAGTTGCTGCTTCGACAACTGGCTCAGGTCGACAACCGCGGCGGCGAGATCTCCTCTGCGCGGGCGTTCGAACTGCTGGCTGACAACCTCGACAACCGGGGCGGCAAACTGCTCTCCGAGCAAGCACTCACCTTGCGCATCGCTCGCGCCCTGGACAACAGCGTCGGCGGGCGCCTGGCTGCACCGCTCATCGATCTGCACAGCACGGCACTGATCAACAACGCCGGAGTGCTCGCCGCCACTCAGCGCCTGGACCTGCAGGCTGAAAGCCTCGACAACCGCCAGGGCGAAGTGCGTGCTGCGCACCTGAATGCGCGACTTGGCCAGCTGGACAACCGCCAGGGCCTGTTGCAGGTCGAGCAGGATGCCGAGTTGCAGTTGACGACGCACCTGGACAACCGGAACGGCACGTTGCAGGCCGGCGGGCCGCTGACGCTCGACGCCGGCAGCCTCGACAACAGCGCCGGGCAACTGACCAGTGATGCGGGCCTGCGCGCCCGTATCGCTGCCGGGTTGCTCAACCGTGGCGGCCTGCTCGCAGCCGGCGCTCAGTTGCAATTGAGCGCCGGCAGCCTCGACAACCAGGCCCAGGGGCGATTGCTGGGCAAGGCCGGCCTGAGCCTGAGCGGCGAGTACCTGGACAACCGCGCTGGGCGTCTGCTCAGTGGCAATGCCCTGACCCTGGTGCTCGGTCAGGTGGACAACCGGGGCGGCATGGTCAGCGCCGAGGCCGGCATCGAGCTGCTTGGCCAGCGCCTGGACAACAGTGCCAGCGGCCTGTTCGAAGGCAAGGGCCCGTTGCGCCTGGAACTGGCTGAACTGAGCAACGCCCAGGCCGGTCGCGTTACCAGTGGCGCGACCCTCAGCCTCATCGGCGTCAATCTGGATAACCGCAACGGCGGTCGCGTCACAAGTCAGGGTGCACTGCTGGCCGAACTCATCGGGCTCGACCAGCGAGGCGGCGGACAGTTGCTCAGCGACACCGCCCTGACCGTCGACATGCGCGGCGCGCGGCTCGACAACCGTCAGGGCCTCATCCACACCGCCGGCCAACTGCTGTTGCGCCAGCTTGGCGAGGTCGACAACCGCGCAGGCGAGATCTCCAGCGCGCGCAGTTTCGAGCTGGTCGCCCAGCGTCTGGACAACGGTGGCGGCCAACTGATCAGCGATGACGCACTGCTCATCCGTGTGGCGCAACAGTTGCGCAATACCCAGGGCCTGGTACAGGCCGACCAGCTTCAGGTGGTGGCCGGCACGCTGGATAACCAGCACGGCACTCTCGGCGCCGGGCAACGCCTGGACCTGCAGGTGGCTGCCGAGGTAGACAATCGCGGCGGCGAGCTGTCCAGCAGCGGGCAGACCCAGGTTCGCGCTGCCAGCCTGGACAACCAGGATGGCGCCGTACTGGGCGACGACAGCACGACCCTGACCCTGAGCGACGCACTGGACAACCGCGGCGGTACCCTGGCTGCCGGCAACGCCTTGCAGGTCGAGAGCGCGGGCCTGGACAACAGCGCGCAGGGCAGCCTGGTCAGCGACGGCAGTCTGCACGTACGCAGCACCGGCCTGTTCGACAACCAAGCTGGCGAACTGCGTGCCCGTGGCCTGATCGACCTGGCCCTGGGCCGTCTGGACAACCGTGGCGGCGTCGTCTCCGGCAAGCAACTGCTCAGCCTGCAGGCGAACAGCGTCGATAATCAGGCTGGCCTGCTGCATGCCGACAGCCTGTTTCAACTGCTGGTCGACCGCTTCGATAACCGCCAGGGGGTGACGCGCAGCAAGGACCGCCTGGATTACCAAGGTTCCGCGCTGGACAACCGCGAAGGCCTGCTCAGCGCCGGCGGGCCACTTGATCTGCGCCTGGCCCAGGTCGACAACAGCAGGGGCCGTATCGCCACTCGCGGTAATCTCGACGCCAGTATTGCCACCCTGCAGCAGCAGGGTGGCGAGTTGATCGCCGAAGGTCGGCTCACCCTGCACGGCGATAATGCCGACAACCGAAGCGGTGGCCTGATCGCCGGCAACACGGGTCTCGACCTGCAGGTCGGTATGCTCGACAACCGTGGTGGCCAGCTCAGCAGCCTGGCGCAGGCTACTCTGGGCGGCACACAGCTGGACAACAGCGACGGTGGCAAGCTGATCGCCGGCACGCGTCTGGCCCTGACCGTCGAGCGCCTGCTCAACCGCAATACGGCGCTGGTATTCGCCCAGCAGATCGAATTGCGTGCTGCGCGGGTAGACAACCAGGGCGGCTCGATCGCTGCCGGGCAGGCTCTGCGCCTGGTGCTCGACAACAGCGGCGTGCCACTGACCGAGGCGCTGCTGGACAACCGCGGCGGACGCCTTGACAGCGCTGGCCGCCTGATCCTGGAAGGCGGGCAACTGCTCAACCAGGCAGGCCAGCTTTCCAGCCATGGTGAATTGTCCCTCACGGGCATCCAGGCGCTGGACAACCGCGGCGGCACCATCGAGACCGACGCGGCGCTGACACTGGCCAGCGCCAGCCTCGACAACCGTGACCACGGCCGCATCACCGCCGAGGGTGACAATCGCCTGAGCAGCGGTGCTTTGAGCAACGGCCAGGGCGGCCTGATCAGCAGTGGGCAACTGCTGCAAGTGCGCGCCGGGCAGGTCGGCAACCAGGCCGGCACCTTGGCCGGACGTCAGGTCCAGGCCAGCGTCAGCGGTCTCGATCAGCACGGCGGTGAACTGTTCAGCCTCGATGGCCTGAACCTGGACCTCAACGGCGGTGTGCTGGACAACAGTGCCGGGCTTATCCGCGGCCCGGGCAGCCTGTTGCTGCACAACCTTGGTCAGGTCGACAACCGCGATGGCGAGATCTCCAGTCTGGTCGGCTTCGAGCTGGCCGCGGACGGTCTGGACAACACCGGTGGCAAGCTGCTCTCCGGCGCCAGCCTGACCTTGCGCATCGCCCGGCAAATGGACAACCTGCGCGGCCTGGTCAGTGCGCGCAGCCTGCAGTTGCAGGCTGCCGGCCTGGACAACGGCGCCGGTCTGATCAGCAGCCGCGGCGATCTCCAGGTGCAGGTCGACGGCCTGCTGGGCAACGCAGCGGGCACATTACAGGCTGACGGCAAGCTGTTACTGGTGGCCGGCAGCGTGTTCAACGGCAAAGGCCAGTTGTCTGCCAGATCGGGTCTGCAAGCGCGCCTGGGCAGCCTGGACAATCAGGCTGGCCAGATTGCCAGCGACACTACGCTGAACCTGCAGGCCGACACCCTCGATAACCGTGACAAAGGCCTGCTCGCCGCCAAGAGCCTGTTGACCGTGCACAGCGCTGCCTTCGACAACCGCGCTGGCGAAGTCTCCGGGCAGGGCGAAGTGCGCCTGAGCGGGCAGCGCTTGGATAACGGCGCTGGCTTGATCCTGGCCAAGGGCGCGCTGGTCATCGAGCAGCACACTCTGCTCAACGCCATGGGGCTGGTGTCCAGCGTGGGGCCGCTGACCCTCACCGGCACGCGGCTGGACAACGCCGGCGGCACACTGCGCAGCGGCGCCGACCTGAGTGTCGAGCTGGACGACGGCCTGCTCAACCAGAATGGGCGTCTGGACAGCGACGGCACGCTGAGCGTCAGCGCCGCAAGCATCGACAACAATCATGGCGTGCTGTCCAGTGCCGGCGACCTGCTGTTGCGCAGCCAGGGCACGCTGGGCAACGCCGGGGGACAGATCCTGGGCGACGCGGGCCTGGAACTGAGTGCGGCGCACCTGGACAACCGCGACGCTGGTACGGTCAGCGCCAAGGGCCTGCTGAGTATTAGCGCCGCCAGCGTCGACAACCTTTCCGGCGCCCGCCTGAGCAGTGCCGATCGCCTGCGCATCGAGGCTACCCAGCTCGATAACAGTGGCGGACGCATCACCAGTCAGCAGGCCTTGCAGGCCAACCTCGGCAGCCTGCGCCAGCATGGCGGCACGCTTTATAGCGCCAGCGGCGTGGCAATCGATCTGGCCGGCGGCACCCTCGACAACCAGGGCGGGCTGATCAACACCCCAGGTCAACTGCTGCTTACGCGCCTTGGCCGGGTCGACAATCGTGGCGGTGAAATTTCCAGTGCCAACGCCTTCACCCTGGCGGCCGCCGAACTGGACAACGGCAACGGTCGCCTGCTCGGCAACCAAGGCCTGAACCTGATCGTCGCGCGCAGCCTGGCCAACCTCAAGGGCCAGATCGCCGCCGCCAGCCTCTCGGTCAGCGCCGCCAGCCTGGACAACGGCGCGGGCCTGCTGACCAGCCGCGGCGATCTGCAACTGGACGTTGCCGGTCAGTTGGCCAACCAGGGTGGCGGGCTGCTCAATGCCGGTCGCGCACTCGTGCTGAACAGCGCGAGCCTGGCCAACCAAGGCGGTCAGTTGCTTGCCAGAGAACGACTGACCCTCGTGACTGGCCAACTCGACAACGGCAACAAAGGCTTGATCAACAGCCAGGCAGGTCTGGATCTGACAGCCACCGACGTCAACAACGACGGGGGCGAACTTTCCGCTGGCGCGGCGCTGCAGATCAAGGCACGCCAGTTCAGCCAGCAGGGCGGACGCCTGCTCGGCGACAGCACCTTGGCCCTGCTGCTGGGCCTGGATGGCGGCGGCCTGAACAACCGCGACGGGCTGATTCGCGCCAAGGGTGCCCTGACCTTGGCCAACCTGCGCGACCTGGATAACCAGCGTGGCGAGATCGCCAGCGACCTGGGCTTCGACCTGGCAGCACGGACCCTGAACAACGACGGCGGCCGGTTGATTTCGGCCCAGCGCCTGGGTGTCGGCAGCGGCGTGTTGAGCAACCAGGGCGGCCTGGTTTCCGGCTGGCAGGGCCTGTCGGTCAGTGCCGACAGCCTGGACAACCGCAACCAGGGCACGCTCTCCAGTCGCGCCGGCGATCTGGACCTGAGCGTCACTTCCAACCTCGACAACAGCAGCGGTGGCGCCCTGGTCAGCCAGGGCGCGCTGCGCCTGAACGCGGCTGCGCTGGACAACCGTAGCGGCTACCTGGCCAGCGGCGGACTCCAGCGCCTGCACCTGCTCGGCGCCCTGGACAACCGTCAGGGCCGCATCGATGCCGGTGGCGACCTGCTCATCCAGGCCGCCAGCCTCGACAACCGCAGCGCCAACGTCATCAGCCAGAGCTTGCTCAGCCTGGACCTGGCCAGTCTGCTGAACAACGCCCAGGGTCAGCTGCTCGCGACCAGCGCCTTGCAGGTGCTAGGCAACGCGACGCTGCTCAACCAGGGTGGTCAACTGGCCAGCCAGGGCACCCTGCAGTTGGCAGGCAGCCGTCTGGACAACTCTGCCCAGGGCACCCTGGCCGCCAACGGCGCGGTAGCCGTGACGCTCGCCGACACCCTGGCCAACGACCAGGACGGCCTGATCTCCAGCCGTGACGCCAGCGTCAGCCTGCAAGCCGCCAGCCTGACCAACCAGGGCGGTGCGGTACAGGCCGGCCAGGCGCTCGATGTGCGCCTGCAGCAAGTGCTGGACAACCAGCGCGGCAAACTGATCGCCCAGCAGGGCCCGCTGGCGCTGTCGGCCAGCAGCACGGACAACCGCGGCGGTGTGCTGGCCAGCCTTCACGGGCTTTTGCAGGCGCAGGTCGCTGGCCTTTTGCGCAACGACCAAGGCGGCACGCTGCAGGCCAGCCAGCTCAACCTCGATGCCCTCGGCGGCCTGAACAACCAGGGCGGTCGTCTGGCGGCGCAGGCAGGGCCTCTGGTTATCCGTACTCAACAGTTGGACAACCGTAATGGCGGGCTCTACGGCCAGGGCCAGGTCACCCTCGAGGCGACTGCGCTGGACAACAGCGCCGGTGGCAAGCTCGCCGGTCAAGCGCTGGACTTGACCCTTGGCGGTGCTTTGTACAACCGCGCAGGAATCATCGAAAGTGACAGCCGCCTGGGCCTGGTCGCTGCCACCCTCGACAACCAGGGCGGCCAATTGCGCAGCCTTGGCGGCGCCCAGAGCCGCCTGCAGGTTACCGGGCTGCTCGACAACCGCACTGGCGCCCTTGAAATCGGCAGCCAGGACTTCAACCTGCAGGCCGGCACCTTCCTCAACCAGCAGGGCCGCCTGCTGCACGGTGGCAGTGGCGACCTGCAGATCGGCATGGCCAACCTCAGCAATGCCGGCGGTGACATTGCCACCCTTGGCGGCCTGACCCTGGAGGCGGCCAGCTGGACCAACAGCAGTGTGCTGCAGGCCGCGCGGCTGACGCTCAACGTCGGCGAGCTGACCCAGACAGCCTCCGGGCAGTTGCTGGCGACCCAGCGGCTGTCGGGAAGTGGCGGCAATTGGCTCAACGACGGCCGGATCATCAGTGATGGCAGCCTCGACCTGCACCTTGGCGGACGCTATGCCGGTAATGGTCGCATCGCCAGCCTTGGCCAACTGGGCATCGATGCCGGGCAGCTAGAGCTTGGCGTCACCGGCAGTATCGCCGGGGGCGACAACACGCGTATCGCAGTAGCCGGTCAAGTGTCCAACCAAGGCCGCCTGACCTCGGCACGCAACTTCGAAATGCTGGCCGGGAGCATGACCAACGTCGGTACCCTGGCCGCCTCGCAGGACTTGACGGTCGTCAGCCAGGACTTGCGCAACGTCCAGGCTGCCGATGGCAGCCGTGGTTTCATGTTCAGTGGCCAGAACATGAGGCTTCAGGTGGGCGCTTTCAGCAACGAATACGCCGATGTCTACAGCCTCGGCAATCTGCTGGTCGGCGGTGTGACGGGCGGAACGCGGGCAAACAGCGTGCTCAACAGCTCTGCCAGTATCGAAGCGGCGGGTGATATCGACCTGCAGGCCGCCAGCGTGATCAACAAGCGTGAAAAATTCCGTTCGGACACGCAGGTGACCAGCGGTTCGATCAGCATCTACTGCGTCCAGCATTGCGGTCGCCCTGGCGGCAAGTGGGTGCGCGGGCCGGCGTTCATCTCGCAGACGGTTTCCACCGTTGTGCATGAAGATTCGCCCATGGCAATGCTGATGGCTGGCCGTAACCTGACGATTGCCAGCACTGCACTGAACAACGAATTCAGCCTGATCTCCGCCGTCAACGACCTGGCCATCGACAGTGCCAATATCTCCAATGTGGCCGGCGGTTCGGCTTCGGGGACTGACCGCCATCAGATCGGCAAGGACGTGAAGATCGCCGGTCGTTACTTCTACGAAATGATCGATGCGGTGGCCGCCTACGATCAGGCCCATCCGCAATCTGGGCCGTTCGATCCGGTGGCGTTCAAGGCCTTGGTCGACAAGTTCGACCCGGGTGTGTTCATCGGGATCGATGACAAGATCAAGGTCGAGGGTGGCGCCCCCGTGGCCCCTGCGATCATCCAGGCCGGTGGCAAGGCAAGGCTGACCGCCAGCAACGACATCAGCAACATCGTGGTGCAGAACACCGCGTCATCCATCAGCCAGCGGTCTTCGGACACTACAGTCTCCGGCGCGACCCAGCCGACCATCGTCACGATTCATCAGCAACTGCCGCCTGACCTCGCCCAGCAGCAGGTCAACCCGCTGAGCCTGCCCGGCTTCAGCCTGCCTACCGGTCAGAACGGCTTGTTCCGCCTCAGCGCCCAGGCTGCCAACCAGGCCAAGGCCAGCGCTACGTCCAGCGTCCCGACCCAGTGGCAACTGGGCAGCGCGAGCATCGACCTGCAACAGCGCCAGCAGCCCACGCCGCTTGTGCAGGGGCGCAGCGTCGACCTCGCCGAGCTGGCCGCCGTCGCTGGCAGCGACCGCGCCCTGCAGGCGCATCAGCGTCAGGCCGCAGGTCTGGACCCGGGCGCCACCAACGTGCGCGTGGCGGCCATCGATCAGGCCCAGGGGCCGGGTACACTGCCCAGCCGCAGCGGCGAAGTGGCCGCCAGCCAAGGCACGTCGAGCCAGGTAGGAGGGGCCGCCGACGGGTTGCACTGGTCCACTGCACAGCCTGGGCCGAGCACGCCGATCACGCTTGGCCAGCCCTCCACCGAGACCATCGTTGCGCGCGACACCAGCCTCCCGGCAATGACGTCGGTGGCCGCGCCGACGCTCCAGCAGGCCCTCCCCACCGTCGCCAGCACCGTCTCCACCGCCATGACACTGCCCGCGGCGCAGAGCATCCCGCGGGTGCAGGGCGTTCCGGCCAATACTGGCACCCCGCAGCCGCACAAGTATCTGATCGAGACCAATCCGGTACTCACCGACCTCAAGCAGTTCATGAGCTCGGACTATCTGCTTGGCAACCTCGGCTACGACCCTGACCAGAGCTGGAAGCGCCTGGGCGACGGCTTCTACGAGCAGCGTCTGATCCAGCAGGCGGTGGTCGCCCGCACCGGTCAGCAATTCATCGATGGCCAGGCCGACGGCGAGGCCCTGTACCGCCACCTGATGGACAACGCTCTGACGAGCAAGAACCAGCTCGATCTCCAGGTCGGCGTCAGCCTCAGCGCCGAGCAGGTCGCCGCCCTGACTCACGACATCGTCTGGCTCGAACAGCACGAGGTGATGGGCGAGCAGGTGCTGGTGCCGGTGCTGTACCTGGCCCACGCCAACAACCGTCTGGCGCCCAACGGCGCCCTGATCGCTGGCAACGACCTGACCTTGGTCGCCGGCCAGAACCTGGACAACAGCGGCACCTTGCGGGCCAGCAACAACCTCTCCGCCAGCGCCGGCCACGACCTCGACAACAGCGGCCTGATCGAGGCCGGTAGCCGTCTGGACCTGCTGGCTGGCAACCGCATCGTCAATGGTGCCGGCGGCCTGATCAGCGGCCGCGACGTCAGCCTCACCAGCCTCAGCGGCGATGTGGTCAACGAGCGCAGCGTCAGCAGCCATGCCAGCGGTGCCGGTGCGTACAGCAAGCGTGCTGACTTCGTCGACAGTGCCGCGCGTATCGAGGCAGCCAATGACCTTTCGATTCATGCTGGTCGCGACCTGATCAATAGTGGCGGTGTATTGAGTGCTGGAGCCGACCTGGATATCCGCACCGGGCGCGATCTGCTGATCACCTCGGCGCAGCAGGTCGACAGCACGCAGATAGGCTCCAACTACCGCACGCAGACCACGCAGCAATACGGCTCGCAGGTGACCGCAGGCGGCGACCTGGCCTTGAGTACCGGTCGCGATTTCACCGCCATCGCCAGCACCCTGGAGGCCGGGCGCAATGTTGCGGTCGATGCACTGGAGAACCTGACCCTGGCCTCGGCGGCCAACGAGTCGAACTTCTACAGCAAGACCAAGAAAGTCACCCGCCAGGAAGACCACGTCAGCCAGGTCGGTACTTCGGTCAAGGCTGGTGGCGATGTTGCGTTGACCGCCGGCAAGGACCTGACGCTGATCTCCAGCCGCGTGAGTGCCGGGGACGAGGCGTACCTGTATGCCAGGGAGCAACTGTCGTTGCTCGCCGAGACAGATAGCGACTACTCCCTGTACGACAAGAAGAGCAAAGGCAGCTTCGGCAGCAAGAAGACCAAGCGCGACGAAGTCACCGATGTGCGGCATGTTGGCAGCGAAGTCTCGGCGGCAGGCGCTGTTACGCTGGCGAGCGGCGGCGACCAGCGCTATCAGGCGGCGAAGCTTGATAGCGGTGAAGACCTGACCTTGGCCAGTGGTGGGGCGATCACGTTCGAGGGCGTCAAGGACCTGCATCAGGAGAGTCACGAGAAGAGCAAGTCGGATCTGGCGTGGACCAGCGCCAAAGGCAAGGGAAGTACTGATGAGACGCTGCGCCAGACCTTGATGGTAACCCAGGGGGAATTGGCGATTCGGGCCGCTGGCAAAATAAATATTGATATTAAGCAAATTGACCAAAACACCGTCAGCCAAACGATTGATGCAATGGTCCGAGCAGAACCCCAGCTGGCGTGGATCAAGCAGGCCGAGGCCAGCGGACAAGTGGATTGGCGCGTAGTAAAAGAAATTCACGACAGTTGGGATTACAAAAATTCAGGGCTGGGAGCAGCACCCGCCCTGATTATTTCGATCGTCGCGAGCGTCTACCTTGGTCCTCTTGCAGGTGCCATGGCCAGTAACTTTGCAGTAGGAACCATAAACGGTGGTGGAGACATTGGTGCTGGCCTAAAAGCGGCAACCAGCAGCAAGGCCATAAAGGGATACGCTACGCAGATGGTGACAAGCGGAATTTTGAGTGGAATAGACACAGCAGTTGCGGGGTGGAATCCCGACGGCCCGTTGGTTCTGAGTGCCAATGGCATCAATAATCCAGGGTATAGCTCTGGTGTGTTGGATTGGAATTCGGTCAGCCAGAACATCCTTCGTAGCAGCACACATGCTTTGGTCGCTGGCAGTGTGAACACAGCGATAAATGGAGGCAGCTTCAAAGATAATCTTGGGGCTGCTGCTGTGTCTGAAGGATTGGATTTGGCGGCGGCCTTCGGTAATAAACAGGTCGGCGATTTGGCTGATTATCTCAACGTCAGTCCTGGCTCTGCACAAAAAATCCTAATGCACGCAGTCTTGGGTGGTGCGCTGTCATCCGCCAAGGGAGGAGACTTCAAAACAGGGGCACTGGCAGGTGCGGCAGCGCAGGGGCTCACGGCGGCTACAAGTGCAGGTCTAGGCAAGTATCTCGATTCACGGTTTGCTACGGACGACCAGTTCAAGGTGGCGACCGCCCAGATTATTGGGGTTTTGGCAGGAGCCCTGGGTAATGGGAACCCTGAAACCGCCAGTTGGGTGGCTGGAAACGCTCAGCGCTATAATGACTTTTTACATCCAGGGGGAAGTTGGGGGGCGGAAGCTGCCAGCTTAGGAGCATATATGGCTGAGCAAGGCAAGACACCCGAGCAGATTTCTGATGCGCTCCAGTCCTTGGCTAGAAGCGATGGGTACAAAGGCCCAGGTCATGATTATGTAGCTGGTTGGGTGTATTCTCCAGCTGTGTTGGGCACGGCTTTATCGCCTCCGGCAGGACTAGCTGGCGCAGCGATGGGCGGTGTCATTGGCGGTGGTGCTAACATTAGCTATCAATTGTCTACGGATAAGCCGTTTAGTTATGTGGATGCCGCCATTGCTACCACTGTGGGTGGTGCAACTCAAGGTCGCGGGGCAGGTTTTACCCTAAGTGCAGGAGTGGTTGGAGCTTATTTGGGTAGTTTAATCAAAGGCGAGTCGCCGACATACTCTCTCCTCGGAGCGGCTTTAGGCGGTGTAGCAGGTCTAAAAACTGGTCAGACTCTAACAGGAAAGCTTAGGCCATACCTCAAGAACTCCGCAGAGGTGACTGGAAGCGCCATCGGTGCCTTCGCGTCTGAAAAAGTAAGTGGTGAGATAGGTTCGTTAGGAGATGGGAAGTGATTAAGCCTCGATCAAGGTTGCAAGCGTTCATTTTGCTATTTATATATTTAATAGGTGCGTTTTTTTTAGTTGGTGTTGCTTCAAGGTTTTTAGGTTCGTCAATTAATTACTACAATTTTGGAGTGTGGAGTTTTGGTTGGTCTGATGTTCCTGGAGAGCTTCCCGGTGCGATTGCATATGCAGTGCCGGTTGGGGTTGGAATTTGTGTTTTGTCATATATGAAGGATGGTCGTGGGCGTTGATCTTTATAATCGCTGCTCATGAATTTTCTTGACCTATATGGCTCAATGAAAACTGGCGCGTGCGGGTAGTACGGCAGCGAGATCAGCGCAGGCGGCAACCTCACCGCCACAGCAGGCGAGGACCTGAGCATGGTTGTCAGCGAAGTCGAGGCACGCCGCGACCTGGCCCTGCAGGCCGGCCGCGACCTGACCCTGGCTGCTGCGGCCAACGACAGCCAGTGCTCGCTGTACGACATGAGCAAGAAAGACGGCTGGGGCAGCAAGCAGACCCAGCGCGACTAAGTCACCGACGTCAAGGCGCTGGGCAGCGAAGTTAGCAGCGGTGGCGACCTGACGCTCAAGAGCGGCGGCGATCAGTTGTACCAGGGGGCGAAGCTTGCCTCGGGTAATGACCTAACCATTGACGGTGGCGGCGCGGTGACGTTCGAGGCGGTCAAGGACTTGCATCAGGAGAGTGGCGCCAGCGACCGGTGTTGCAGGTGTCGTATCAGGTGCGGCAATTTCCGGCGGAGCAAATATCGGTTATCAGCCATCAACCGATAAGCCGTTTAGTTACGTGGATGCATCAATTGCCGCTACTGTTGGAGGGGCCACTCAAGGCAGAGGGTTAGGGTTCACTCTCGGTGCTGGGGCGGGTGGCTCTTATTTAGTAAGTTTGATCAGGGGTGGAGATCCGACGTATTCACTTCTGGGAGCAATATTAGGCGGGGTAGTGGGTTTCAGAACTGGGCAGGTGGTGTCTGGCCAGCTGAAGCCATACGTAGGAAATTCGGCTGATGTTTTAGGTAATATGTTTGGTTCTGTTACTTCAGAAGTCACTGGAGGAAAAGTGGGATCTTTGGGAGAGGGCAAATGATTAGGCCAAAATCAAGTTTTCAGGCTTTTCTGTTGCTGTTTTTTTACTGTTTTTTAGGGTTTATGCTAGTGAGTGTTATGGGGGTTGTTCTAGGGGCGGCAATAAATTTTTTTAAGATAGGCAGTTGGATGTTTGAGTGGTCGGAAATTTTCCGGCTGGTTCCTGGAGCTTTAATCTACACGGTGTTTGCTACGGTGGGCATATGGGGGCTGACTCGGCTGAAAGACCATAAAGAACGTAAAGCCTCCAGAGATAAAGAGGAGAAACGGTGAAAGGTATGCCTCTACGTGCTGTAACCAAGCTCGGTTCTGTAGGAGATATAAAGTGAAGCTGGAAAGAGTTGGGTTTTTGTTGATGGCTATGTTGTTGGTGTATTCTGTATTGTTTTTTCTTGGAGTTGGGGTGTTGGGGCACCTTGTAGGGTCGATTATTGGTTATTATAAGTTTGATTATTGGGTATTTGGTTGGGAGGAGATTCATAAGTCTATTCTTGTTGGATTGTCTTGCGGGGTTCCAGTCGCTTTAGGGATATGGGTGAAGTCAAAGGTGGCAGAGGTTAAAAAAAAGCGCAG
>NZ_JACVTY010000015.1:0-126755 GCF_016624805.1 Pseudomonas sp. S44 | reverse complement strand
GTTGGCATGCTGGGCGGGGAGGGTGGCGGCGCGGCTTGAGCTTCATACCTGCACCGCCCTCACCGCTGATCTTGAGTACAGCGAGGTACCTGTGGGAGCGGGCTTGCCCGCGAAAAAGACACCGCCGTGTCAGGCACGGCGGGTCACGTCAGATCCATCTCAAACCACCTCACAGCAAGCGGCCACCGCATCGATCTCCACCAGCATGCCATCCAGCGCCAGCCGTGGAACGGGGATCAGGGTGCAGACCGGATGCCCGCTTTCCCAGACCCGATTCACCTCGCTGACCCATTCACGCAAGCGATGCTCATCATGATCGACGATCAACAAGGTCAGCTTGAACACCTGTTGCAAGCTCGCGCCCTGCGACCGCAGCGCCGTGTCCAAATTGGCCAGTGCCTGCCTGGCCTGCGCGGCAAACTCGGCGGGCAGTCGCCCGTCGACATCCTCGCCCCCTTGTCCGGCAATGAACAACAGCCTGGCTCCAGGTACTACCGCGGCGACGTGGGAGTACCCGTTGCTGCTCGGGTCATACAGCCCGGGTGGATTGGACAGCGCGAATGCGGGACGGGAATCTGCGGACATGGGATTGCTCCAGAGGATAGAGCGGGCAGTCTGCAACCTCGAGTCAACTTGAGGTCAAGCGTGTTTCAAAGGGCTTGCAGGGCCTCTGTGGGAGCGGGCTTGCCCGCGATCACGGGCAACGCCCGTGCCATGCACCGCATCGCCTCCTTCGCGGGTAAACCCGCTCCTACAGAGTGGGCGTCGCACTTACGAAACGCGATTTTTCAGTGTCCGTAATGGGGCGAAAGCAGTCACCCGCTACCGCCAGCTCCCGCTAAGGCGGTGGGGAATTTCAGGAATGAGGGTGAGTCGTTGATTGCACGATAAACAACGAAAACCATCAAGGTCAGCTAGAGTTTTGATGAGTACAACACCGCGAGATAACGATCATGCTAAAACAAGAAGCAGACGACGTGATTGAGCGTATTCGGGAGGACCTGAAAAGGCACGGTGTGCTGATCGGCTACGATCCCGAGTTTACTACTGCTGAATTCGGGTGCGACCTGGACCATCACGTTGCTCAGGTCAGAGAGGATCCGAACAACCGTGTGTTGCAGATTGCGATACATGACGAAGGGCTCTGGCACCAGCTCCAGCAGGGAAATGTGTATCGGTGTAGCGTCAGTGATTGTCGAGGAAAGCTCTTCGGCATTCCTATTACGATAGAACCGAGAGAGGATGAGTCCTACACCATTGAGTACAGGCTCTGAAGTTTCAGGAGGGTCGTCTGCCGTCCAGATTCCCGTCCCGCAGACGAGTCGGCAGATCACCCTCTGTCGGAAGCAAAAAGCCCACAGCGATTTTCGCAGTGGGCTTGCGTCCATACAGGATGCCAAGCCTCGATCCCATCTGCCCTGATGTCCAGGAACTGCCTGTCGAGCTGCAGTATGGTCGGCGCATCAGTTGTTGGCACAGCCATTCCCCACGATTCTGTACTCCATGATATGCCGCTTGCCATTGGAGTCGTCGTAAGTCAGCTGCATCGGCACAACTTCGCAGACATTGGGCACCGGCGTAACAGCCACAACGTGCGCGATATCCAGGTTCTGAGAGTAGCGATAGGGTTCAACCGTCATTGGTGCAGCTCGAGTACCTTGGTCATCGGCCATGGCAACAGAACCAAGGCAGCCTAGGAACAGAGCGAGTAAGAGTTTCATGGTGATCACCTGTACTGAGGGCGTAGGAGGGCCTGAGCATCCGATTGGCGCTCAGTCGTCATGAATGTTGGGGACGGCCCGGCGCGGTATGGCGCCGGGCTGAGCTACATCAGAAGGGCTTGGTAGGCAGGTACTTGCCGTCCAGCGTGATCACAGCTCGGTGACCACCGTCCGGGTCTTCGACCTTCTTGATGTCCAGCTTGAAGTTGATGGCACTGATGATGCCGTCGCCGAACTTCTCGTGGACCAGCGCTTTGAGGGTGGTTCCATACACCGACATCATTTCGTAGAAGCGGTAGATGGTAGGGTCGCTCGGCACCCCGTCGAAGAAGCTGCCGCGGATCGGCATCGATTGCAGCAGTGCGACTTGATCAGCGTCGAGGTCGAGCTTTTCGCCTACGACCTTCGCGGCGCTTTCAGGCAGCGGATGTTGGCCGAGCAAGGCCGCGGTGACGAAGGCCTCGGACAGGCCCGTACCGTCAACGATTTGCGCAAAGGACAGGTCCTTGCGAGCCTTGGCCTGAATGATGACTTCGGTCAGTTCCTGGCGAGCGGTGCGGGTGGCTTGGGTCTGGATCATGGTGAGTCTCCTGGGTAAGAAAAGGTGCAGGTACAGGTTTCAGGCGACGTGCCTGGCTGGCTGGGAAACGGCGTGGACTTCTGGGTTTTCCGCGAGAGAGACGAAGGTGCCGGTGCTGCCATCAAAAGCGTCGATACGTCCGCTCTCGATGTCATAGATCCAACCGTGCAGGGTCACGCGGCCTTCTTCGAGCGCCAGGCGCACGGAGGGGTGGGTCTGGATGTTGGCCAACTGCGCGACCACGTTTTCGCGCACCATGGAAGCAACCTTGCTTGGCCCGTCCGCATGCTGACGGGCCTCATTGACTACCTTGGCTGAGTCGGCATACCGCAACCAGCTGGCTACGGCGGGCATGTGATCCAGGCATTTGCAGGTGGCGATGGCGGTCATCGCGCCGCAGTCGGAGTGGCCGCAGATCACGATGTCTGCAACGTTGAGTCCGGCGACCGCGTATTCGACCGACGCCGAAACCCCACCCGGCTCTGGCCCATACGAGGGCACGATATTGCCGGCGTTGCGGATTACAAACAGATCGCCTGGCTCGCGTTGGGTGACCAGTTCAGGCACCAGTCGGCTATCAGAGCAGGAGATGAAGAGAGCTTTTGGCGCCTGCTGATTGGCAAGGTCCTTGAACAGCTTGACCCGCTCAGGAAAGGCGTTTTTTTGAAACTTCAGAAATCCGTCGATGATCGCTTTCATGGTTGCTGTCTCGATGTCGCTGGGTGTGAGACGGAGATTAAGCAGCCCGTGGCATAAGGTAAAAGTCTCATTTATTATGAGTCGGATCAGATTATCTTATGGTTTTAGGCATGCTCGCTCGCCACATCCAGTACTTCCTGGCCGTTGCAGAACATCTCAGTTTCACGAAGGCCGCAGCAGCGCTGCATGTCTCTCAGCCGGCGCTTTCTCAGCAAGTAAGGCAGTTGGAAGAGAGCCTGGGAGCCCAGTTGTTCGACCGATCAGGCCGCACGACGCGTTTGACTGACGCGGGGGAGGTCTACCTTCTCTATGCGCGCCGTGCGTATCAGGAATTGCAGGAAGCCAAAAGGGCTATACATGATGTCAGCGACCTCAGCCGTGGCTCATTGCGTGTTGCCGTAACGCCGACGTTCACGACCTATCTGGTGGGGCCGCTGATCGAGGCATTTCACTCCAGGTACCCCAAGATCACCGTCAACCTGAAAGAGATTTCCCAGGAGCGTATCGAGGAGCTGCTGTTGGCGGGAGAGCTGGACGTAGGGATCGCATTTGATGAAGTACATGCGCCGGATATCGAAGCCATCCCCTTGCTGAACGAAACGCTCGCTTTGGTCATGAACCGCAGACACCGCCTGGCCGAGGAACGCTCCATTAGTTCGCACGGCCTGAGTGCAGAGTCTTTGGTCTTGCTCAGCACAGAGTTTGCCACTCGCGAGCAAATCGACCGCTACTGCCGCAAATATGAGATTCGCCCCAAGGTGCAGATGGAGGCCAATGCCCTCGGCGCAGTGATCGAGATCGTTCGCCGGACGAATCTCTCGACCTTGTTGCCTGCCAGAATTGCGTTGGCCCATGACGACCTGGTCGCCATCACGCTGGAGCCGGAGCGCTTGCAGCGACGGGCCGTTCTGATGCGGCGCAAAGACGCCTTTCTGAGTGCGGCGGTGCGTGTCTTCATCGAGCTGGCTAAAGAAGTATCCAGCGATCTTGATCGTTGAGGGTTTGCGCGACCGTAGGATGTGCGTGTGCAACAGGGCCCAATGGCAAGTGCAACGATGATGGCCTAGCCGACCTACGAAGCGGAGACTGGCAGGAGAGGGAAGCCCCTACTGCTTTCTAGCCGCTGACGGCGCACTGATGTGTACTACTAACCTCCAGCAAGCAACTCACCCCTAAATCAGATGACTTCCTACACGAACGAATCAGATTTTCGCTATTTCATGTAGGCCCTTTCCCAAGCATCCTCCGTCCGCTTTTGCATCATACAGATGACGACTAGTCTCGCCGGGTCGTTGCCAAATCAACGACCGGGCCTGCAAGCCCGAAGATGAGACTACCTTCGCTGGCCGAGCCTACTCGGTCACGCCGTCTATGGTGGCTACGTGCGGGAGATCTTCGGATCTGCCGGTTTTCTCGTCTTCCGGTCTTGCAGACCTGTACGTAGCCGCCACCCATCAAATGCAAGTGGTGTCGTGGTGGTCCAATCGAATAGACGAGATCACGCCATGCTCAAGATAGTCCCCGACCCACCGCACACTACAGAAGCCCCCGACTACCTCGAAGACACTCTGGTCGAAGCCATGGAATACACCCTGTGTGGCCTGGCAGTAGCCAACCAGTCGATCACCTTCCTCCCCAAATCCCCAGCCACGATCATGCTGCTCAGCGTGATGCACGAGCTCGACGCCGTGCGCTCGCTGTTGGAGTGTGCGTTGGCCCAGGTGCAGCTCAAGAGTCGAACGCGGCCGCTATCCCTGCATTAGTCCGTACTCATTTCCAAAAGGCTTGCAGGGCCTCTGTGGGAGCGGGCTTGCCCCGCGATCACGAGCAACACCCGTGCGATACACCGCATCGCCTGCTTCGCGGGTTTACCCGCGAAGAGGCCAGCATTGGCACTACAAAAAATTAGCCCACACCATCACCGCTGCCCCCGCACACCCACCCCATTCACAGCACCTCGAAGGACTTCCCCATGGACAAGGACTCACCAGACCACCTCGGCAAACTCGGCTGGACCGTCGGCACCACACCTGCCTGGAAAGCGAAGTCAAAGGCAAACACCTGTTCCGCGTAGAGCCCGGCAACTGCGCCGACCACGCGCTGCAACAGGCTTCGGAACTACTCAATAGCGCGCGGCGGGCGTCGTTCATCGGGGTGATGGACGACGAACCGGTGCTGGTTTGGGCGGCGCATTACCTTAGTGAGATGGCCAAGGCGTTGATGGATGATGCGCATAGGGGGATGCATAAAAGGGATTGAGGGAGAGGTTGGGCAGCTCAGAGTTGTCCGTCCGGATGTACGGCTACGTCTTTGGATGACCGATTTCGACCCATTGCTGACGTTCGCAAGAAACACGACAATTTGCGTTCGCTTGGTGAGGTGACGCATGGCGATCATAGAAGTATCAGAACACGCTGACTGGAAGCTTTTCGAGAGCGTGGCTCAGAGGCTTGAGCGTGTCCTAGGCGGTTACTGGAAGAAAAAAATTGACGGGCTGGATCAGCGCTACTGGGATCTGATAGTGGGGGACCAGACGCTTACCCTACATCTTGAGCACTATTTGGGTATTTCAGTATGTGTACCTGATAACGCCAATGAGATGGCTCAAAAAGTACGTGCGTTGGTTGAATAGGGTGACGCTTCACTTTTTTTATGGAGGCAGAGGTGAGCGAGCTACGTCGCGACAACCATTTTATCCCCAAGCTCTATCTAAAAAAAAATGGGCTCAAGAAAAGGGGAAAGATTTAGTTACCGCTCCTCAGTCCGCTTCCGGCCGGTTAGCGACTGCTGCTCTGGTTAACCATCCTTGTCCTCCCGCACGTGGAGGATTTGCCATGGAGGCGCAGAACGAGTTCTGCTTGGCTCTGATGGTTGGGAAGCGTCGTCGACCAACTAAGAACTCCGTCTAAAACCACTTGTTTTTAGGGGGATGAGTAAGGTAGTACTGGACCGCGCCTTCAGTTTCCGCATTCAGTGGCGTCTCAAAAACTGCTATCACCTGTGCTGCGAAGGTGCCCCAGTCGGCCTGTGGTTTATTTGGGAGTCCTCCAGAAGCCCAACGGCCTTGAGGCAATACTCGCAGCGTGCGAATTCACGAAAAAACGAGAAGGCAAGGAGATCCAATTCGGTAGGTGTGGTCATGTTACGGGGTCCTCGCTGTTCGCGGGTGCCTAAGGCGCTTTGTGGACGTTCGTATTGTGGTATGCCAGATAGCGGTCTCCAAGAGAGTGCCCCTCTGCTGGTCGGAGGTCGGTTTGGTTGAGAGTGCGCGCGCCGTAATCAAGCTCGGCGTGGTGATTCGGGCATACGCAGACGATGTTCTCCAATATATCCGGTCCGTTATGGGGGGCTCCCAGTGGCTGAACATGATGGGCTTCAGCGTACCGGCTCCCATCAGGCAGTGTGATCGTGTGATCGCAGAGTTGGCATTGGTAGTCGTGTAGTTGCTTGACTCGCCGTGCCAGCAATGTGTCGCGAATGATCCGATAAGTTGTTACTTCTGCGCGATCAGTTGAACCTTCAATATCAACGGCCGCAGGCGGTTCTGGAACAGTCTCCTGGGGGAGAAAGGGCAACCAATCGAAGCTTTTCGATTTTTCAATTTCTTCCCTCCACCAGGCAAAGTCCTCAGGCTGTCGACCAAACAACTCAAAATAGCCTTTGCCCGGCATCAATGAGCTGCGATCAATCACCAGACCGGTGATCGCTGGTTTGCCAGTTTCATGCGTCCATTCAGCAAGAGAAACGAGTCCTTGGACCTTGAGGCTTTCGCCAAATTTTTCTCGCAGCTGAGGTAGACCGAGACGGTCGTGCACTTCCTTGTAGCCGATGAAAGTTTGCGGGTTTGCAGGCCTTACGGAGGGTAGTTTGGCTACTAGGAGCGCCAACAGCCGCTGGCCCTGAGCATCAAGAGCAGTAATGGAAGACATATGAGCAATCCTTCGCGCAGAATCGATATGCAACGATATCAATATTGCAGCGTACCTTGTAAAGGCCTGTGGTCGAGGTTGGTGGGATTTAGCTGCTTGTGCCGCTAGTCGGAGATTGAAAAAGCGAGCAATTGCTGCACAGTACCTATGGCACGAAAATCTAAAAAAGTGGAAATGGGTGAAGGCGGCTGCCAGCCCTCAAATGCGAATCTGATGCCTACGTCCGCTTCTGGCCGTTAGCTGCCCCTCCTGAGGGGCAGCAATGGGTCGATAGCAGTCAGTGATGACCGGTCGCGTTCGAACCCGAACGGCCCCCTCCGCAACTCATACTTTGTCCTTGATGGCTGCGACGGCGCCCAGGTAGGCATCATTGCCAATCCCGACCTGACTCCATATCGCGCGTGCCCCCCGGCCGTCTCGGTCATACTGTTCATCCGCATCCCAAAGCGTAAGGATCTGGTTTGGGAAGCAGTATTCATAGCTGTTGAACTCATGCGGGCCAGAGTTATCGGCCTCAGCCATCAGCGAGAAAAGGTCGGGAGCAGCAAGATTGAAAACGTCTAAGCCTTTGAATGTCACCTGGAAAGTTGAACTTCCAGATACGCCAATGAAGATTACTGTCTCGTCGATGTCATACGAGATTTGCATAGCATTACTGGAAAAATAATCGAGCTGCTCACGAGCAGCTTCCAGCGGGTATCCCATGGCGGCCATTACCTCCCTCGTTTCCATGCGTGTAGCACCAAGGCGTACTGGACCTATGGCTTGCAATGGCAGAATTTCAAAAGTAGGCATTCTGAGTTCATCCTGAAAGCAGCAAAGCTGACTGTGAATCGAAAGGTCCGAGGGCTGGATTGGGTGGATGGAGTGTATCAATCGACAGGCTGTAAAGGGCCGAATACGGTCGTTCGCTAGTGAACGGCTTCAAGGGCCCAAACCAGCCGCAGCTAACGCAGTATTTCGAAAACACCAGCAATCCTGGGAGGTCAGCCACCACCCCTCACTCATACCTCACCAACACCACCGTAGCGTTATCCCGCCCCCCATACTCCACCGCCAACCGAATCAACCGCTGACTGCTCGCCGCCAAGTTGTCCCGCCCGGCACCCTCCAGCACCCGCGCCATCTCATGATGCGGCACACACCCATGAACCCCATCACTGCACAACATCAGCAAATCTTCCGCCTGCACCACCTGCACCCACACCTGCGGCTCCACCCGCGGCGCTGGCCCGATCGCCTGCAACAGCACATTGCGCGCCGGCAGCCGATCGAAATGCCCGGCATCCAGAGCCTGCTGGTACCACGTTTGGTCGCGGCTCAACTGCTCCAGCTCACCGTGGCGATAGCGATACAGGCGGCTATCTCCCACATGAAACGCCAACAACGGCCCACCTGCCTGGGGGCGCCAGACGCCGGTGAGGGTGGTGCCCATGCCGCGACCTTCGCTGAGCTGGCGGGTGTGGTTGTGCGCGTACAAGCGGGTGTTGACCGCTTCGAGCGCCTCGTGCAGCACGCTCAGGGCCTGCATCGAGGGCACTTGGCAGGTGGCGTCGGGGTCGCTGGAGGTGTGGGTGAGCTGCGCCAGTTGGTGCGCCAGGCAATCGCGCAGCGACTCCAGGGCCAGGGCGCTGGCCAGGGCGCCGGCCTGGTGGCCGCCCATGCCGTCGGCCACGGCCAGCAGCTCCAGGCGTGGGTCGATCAGGAAGTGGTCTTCGTTGTGCTGGCGCACCGGGCCGGTGTCGCTGTGACCGAAGGCGATGCCGCCGCGCAGCAGGCAGGGCGCGGTTGCCATGTGGTTTTGTGGCGCGCTCATGGCTGCTCCTCGAGAAAGGCGCTGCGTTGGGCGGGGTCGGGAATATGTTCGGCCAGGGTCTGCAACAGCGCCTGGCGGGTGCTGGCGCGGGGCAGGGCGCGGCGCATGACGACGCGGGCGATGGGGCCGATCAGGTAGGTCAAGCGCGTTTCGCAGGCCTCCAGGAAAGCGGGGGCCAACGCTTCTGGCGTGCCGGGTTGGCTGACCAGGATGTCTTGGGCTGGCAGTGTTTCGGTCGAGCTCAGCAGCGCTTCGGTGGCGGCGACGAACTGTTCGCGGCCACGCTCGGAGGGAATGTGCGGCAGCAGGGCGCTGCGCAGGCTGGCGAAGTCGTCGGCGCTAGCCAGGCTGCGCTTGACCAGCAGGCGCGCCAGTGGGCCGATCTGTTGCGACAGCAGCGATTCGAGCTGCGGGCGGACCTGGCGTTTCCACGGGGTCAGGGTGTCCGCCGCTTCACTGCTGCTGGTTGGCGAACTGCCCAGGCTGGCGTGGCTGAACGAGGCGGGCATCAGCAGCCGGGTGCGGTCGTCGTCCAGTTCCACGCTGCCCAGAGTCTGTGGGCCGGACAGGGCTTCCAGGGCGTCGAGGAAGTCCTGCGCCGAGGCGAAGCGCTCGTCCGGGCGCTTGGCCAGGGCCTGGCGGATCAGTTGGTCGAACTGCGGGTCGAGGGTCGGGTTCAGGCTCGACGGCGGCACCGGGGTCTGGTTGAGGATCTGCTGCATCACCATGGTCGCGGAACCCGAGAACGGGCGCTCGCCGGTGAGCAACTGGTACAGCACGATGCCCGCCGAGAACACGTCGGAGCGGCCATCCACCAGTTCGCCGCAGAACTGCTCGGGCGACATGTAGCTGGGCGTGCCGATCATCGAGCCGGTCTGGGTCAGCACCGAGGTGTCGATGCGGGCGATGCCGAAGTCGGTGACCTTGACCTGGTTGTCGGCGGTGATCAGCAGGTTGGCGGGTTTCACGTCGCGGTGCACCACGCCCTTGGCGTGGGCGTAGTGCAGGGCGCCGAGCAGTTGGCGCATCCAGCCCAGCACCTGGGCCAACTGGCGCGGCTCCTGGTTCTGCAGGCGGGTGTTGAGGGCGATGCCGTCGACGAACTCCATGGCGATGTAGGCGGCGCCGTCGTCTTCGCCGTAGTCGTACACCGCGACGATGTTCGGGTGGCTCAGGCGCCCGGCGGCCTGGGCCTCGTTCTGGAAGCGGCTGAGCAACTGGTGCTGCTGGGCGTCGCCGAGCAGCTCGCGGCGGATGGTCTTGAGCGCCACCACTCGGGCGATGTGCGGGTCGAAGGCTTTGTACACGGTGCCCATGGCACCTTTGCCGAGCACGCTGTCGATGCGGTACTTGCCCAGTTGTTCGAGCATGGTGGGCTCCCGGTTATTCTTCGAGCATCTTCATGGCGCTGACCAGGCTGGTGCGCATGCGCACGAACGATTGGCCCATGCGTGCCAGTTCATCGTGGCCGCTGACGTCCATCTCGGGCACGTCGTCTTCGCCGAGGCTGACCCGGTCGGCCAGTGCCGACATCGCCCGCAGGCGGCGGATGACGAACAGGTGGACCATCACGTTGAGCGCGCAGAACAGGAACACGAACACCCCCAGCAGCGACAGCATGAAGGTGTGCAACAGCTCGTTGGCGCGTTGCAGCGGCACGGCCAGCGGCACCGAGACCAGGCGCGCGCCGATGATCTCGTTGAGCTTCCAGCCAAAGCCGTTGTGCGTGCCGTAGCGGTCGACCACGGTTTTCGGTGCGGTTTCCGGGGAGGTATGGCAGGCCAGGCAGGCGGGGTCGGTGATCTGGATCGGCTGGGCGACGAACAGCGCCGGGCCCTTGCCATCGCTGCGCTCGCCGATCAGTTCTTGGGTGTCGGGTTTGCCGCGCAACTGTTCGACCACCTCGGTTTCCCAGCCGGTGGCCTTGTTGCGCGGGTTGGTCGGGTTGAGGGTGGCTTCCTTGTAGAGGAAGTCGGGGTAGGTCTTGAGCAGTTGCTGGAGCTGTTCGGTGGCGGCGAAGGAGGGGATCGACTGTGGCAGGAATTCGAACTTCAGGCGGTTCTCCAGCAGCGGCACGATCTGTTCGGCGGTGTAGGTGCTGCTGGCGCTGGCGGCGCTCATGAGCATGCGTGCCTTGTCCAGTGATTCTTCACGTGCGCTCTTTTGCAGCAGGTAGTGGGCGAACAGGCTGCTGGCGATGAAGCCAACGATGAAGACGGCCAGGAACACCAGGTTGAAGCGTACGGCCAGGGTCAGTTTCATGGGGGCTCCGGGGTGTCAGCGCGTGGCGTTCTTGCGTTCGAATCGGTACAGCGCGGTTTCCCAGTCCAGCGTGCCGCCGAAGCGCTGCACGATGGCCTGGCGGAAGGCCGGATCGGCCAGGCGCGGTGTGAATCGTGTGGCCAAGGATGCGCCGTTGAGCTTGAGGGGGCCGAGCAGCAGCGGGCTGGCGTCGGCGAAGCTGGCCTCACGCAGCTTGTTCAGCGGGTCGGCTGTGAGCTTGCGGGCGGCGACGCTGGGCAGCGGGTCGAAGAAAGCGGGCGGCATCGCGCCGATGAAGTCGCCACTGGGGCGACCCGGCGCGCTCACGGGGCCTTGGCCCTTGGCCTGGGCAAATTCTTCGCGGCGCAGCACCTGCCTGGCAGTGTCGCGCGGCTTCTGCCCCGGATCACGGACGCTGACCATGCCGTCTTCGACGAACACTTCGGTGCCACTGGCGTCGGCATGGATGACGCTGGCGGCCTTGCTCGCATCGAGCGCCAGGTTGGCGGTGCTGACCCGTAGATTGCCTTGGGGTACGCCACTCAACGGTTGCAGCTTGAGCCAGCCCTGCAGCAGGTTGAGATGGGTGGTGTTGCCAGTGTGTTCCAGATACAGGCGGGTGTGCGGGCCAAGGGCAATGCGTGTGCCGGCCAGTTGGTCGATGAGCACGCCTGTGCTGCCGGCTTCGAGGTAGTCGGCACTCTGCAGGCGGGTGCCGGCGCTGGCTTGGTAGACGCTCGTGCCACGCAGCAGTTGCACGGGCTTTTCCGCCGCGCTGATCACCCCGATATCTGCCGGGGCGGCGAGCAGTGGCGAGAGGTGGAGCAGGCCAGCCAGGAGGGGGAGGAGCGCGGTTCTGTTCACGGTTCGGTCATCGTGTGTACGGAAGGGGTAACCCCGGGATGAGCGCAGGCTACCGATTCACGGGGTGCGATGAACGTCAATTTTTTCTATGTATTTCAAGGGGATGTATTGAATGAAATCATGGAATAAAAGGGCGATGGCGGGTGTTCTCGTCATGGGCGCGCGGGTTATTCGTTGGCATTGCTGGCCCTATCGCGGGACCAGTCGCAGCGGCGAACCGCCGCTCCCACAGGCACCCCACCGCTTTCAATAACGATGATGAACCTGTGGGAGCGGCGGTTCGCCGTTGCGACTGGTCCCGCGATAGGGCCGGTAGATACGGCGGGAATAAACGGGTGGGCTGGCTTGTTGTGTAGAGGTCCCCATTGATCACAGGCAAAACACCATGCACCCGACCTCATGCACCACCCCGCAACGCCGCCGCGCTTTCCTCGGCGTCTGCGCCCTGGCCGTGCCACTGCTCGCTGGCGCAGCGCCGACCAGCTTTACCGTCGCGCCGGGCAAGGCCGAGATCCTCGCTGTGCAAGCAGTGGGGGGGCAGGTGTATGACTGCCGGGCCGATGAAACCGGGCATTTGAAGTGGGCATTTCGCGAACCGTTGGCCACTCTCACCCTCGGCGGCAAGACCGTCGGCCACCATTTTGTCGGGCCGTCCTGGGAGATGGACGACGGCAGCCGGGTGACCGGCAAGGTCGTGGCCCAGGCGCCGGGCGCGGGCGAGCAGGATATTGCGCTGTTGCAACTGGAGGTTGCCAGCCACCAGGGGCAGGGCGTGTTGAGTGGAGTGGACGAGGTGCAGCGGCTCGATACCCAGGGTGGCAAGTTCGCCGGAAGCTGCACACAGGAAGGCGCGCTGCACGTTGAACCGTACAGCGCGCGGTATGTGTTTCTGGGGCGGTGATGGAGTGTTCAGGGTTTGATGGATTTCAGTGCCGGCCTCATCGCGGGGCAAGCCCGCTCCTGCAAGGGCCAGTGGCGACCTGTGGGAGCGGGCTTGCCCGCGATAGGGCCGGCACTGACGTCGCGGTCAGAGAATCGACAGCGGGTAGTCGACGATCACCCGGAACTCGTTGACATCCCCTTCGGCCTGGTCGGCATTGCCCCGATGGATCGCCTCGCGAAGGCGCACCGACAGGTCCTTGGCGGGGCCGGACTGCACCACGTACTTGGCTTCGAGGTTGGTCTCATGATGCTTGCCATCCTCGCCATAGCCATAGCCCAGGTACTTGCTGTCCGCGGCCATCTTGCTGCCGTCGATGCCATGGCCGTTGACGTAGCGGGCCATGAAGCTCAAGCCCGGCACACCGAAGGTGTTCATGTCCAGGTCGTAGCGCACCTGCCATGATTTTTCCTCTGGCCCGTTGAAGTCCGAGTACTGGATGGAGTTGGCCAGGAAGATCCCGTCACCGGTGTCTCCCGGGCCGTTGATGCCGAAGGCGACATAGTCGAACGGGGTGTCGCCGTGCACTTTCTGGTAGGCCAGGGTGATGGTGTGCGCCGAGAGGAAACTGTACGCGGTGGAGAACGACCAGGTGGTGTTGTTGATCGCGCCGGCGTCGGCGCGACCATCGTCGTTGGTGCGGTAGAGGTTGAAGTCGAAGTTCAGCGACTGGTCGTCGGCCAGCGCCAGGATGTAGTTGGCGTTGCCGTAGTACTGGCGCCAGATGTCCTGCAGCTTGGAGCCGTACAGCGACACCGACAGGGCGTCGTTGACTGCGTATTTGCCGCCGATGTAGTCGATGCTGTCAGCCTGGATATTGGCGTAGGAGGCCCACAGGCCATGGTCGCCGTTGGTGGTGACCGGGCCGTTGCCGCCGGTGAAGTGGCCCGCCTCCAGGTCCAGCCCCTTGATCTCGCTGCTGAGCAGGTTGAAGCCGGTGGCGGTTTGCGGCAGCAGGCGGGTACCGCCGGCGGCGAATACTGGCGCCGTGGGTTGCAAGTCGCCCCAGCGCAGTTCGGTCTTGGAGATGCGCACTTTCAACGCACCACCGGCGCGGCCGTAGTCGTCTTCGGGTGAGCCGTTGTCCCTGACGGGCAGGTTGCCGGTGCCGGAGGTGCCCTTGCCGCCGTCGAGCTTGACTGCCAGGTGGCCGAACGCTTCGACGCCGAAGCCCACGGTACCCTGGGTGAAGCCGGAGCTGTAGTTGAGGATGAAACCTTGGGTCCAGTCGCGGCGATCCGGGCCTTGCGACTTGCCATCACGGTTGAAGTAGTAGTTGCGCAGGCGTGCATTCAGCTCGCTGCCTTCGAAGAATCCCTTGGCTTCGGACTGGCTCGAAACGGCTTCGGCGAATGCGGCTTGCAACGGCGCGCACAGCAGTGCCGCGCTCAGCATGGAGAGTCGGAATGGCGACATGTCATACCCCTTGGTTGGAATTGTTGAGGCAGGTGTCTGGGTAAAGGAATGTAATTGTTGTAAGGGTTTAGCCGGTATTGATGCCGGGCTACTAGTAACAAATGCCGCGCCGCGCATGCCATTGTGTTTCGTTGATAATCGAAATCACGGTTTTTGATTGCAGTATGGAGTGACTATGGGGTTAAAGTCGGCCCCGATAAAGTATTCGTGCACTCAGGACATCCCCCGTGCTAGAGCACCTCCTGGGTGGGCTCCACTTTATCGCCCTTTGGTTGTTTGCCGCCTGGTTTCAGGCGGCTTTTTTATGCCTGGTATTTAATGACGGGTGGCGAAGAGCTATTTTTTTGCGCACTGATTTCAGCGCGCCTGGAAGGGTAGCGGGCAGCTTTCCTGCAGCAGAAACAACAAGGCCGGTGACAAAGCATGTCACCGGCCTTGTTGTTTGCCGCGGGCGTTATATCAGCCGATCACACCACCGCTTCGCGGCGGCTGCTGGCAACCTGAGTGTGGCGCAGTGTCGGCAGCAGGAAGGCGATCGACAGCAGGCAGGCACCGACCAGCAGCACGAAGCCGCCGTCCCAGCCGAAGTGGTCGACGGTGTAGCCCATCGCCGCACTGGCTGCGACCGAGCCGCCCAGGTAGCCGAACAGGCCAGTGAACCCGGCGGCGGTGCCGGCGGCTTTCTTCGGCGCCAGCTCCAGCGCCTGCAGGCCGATCAGCATCACCGGGCCGTAGATCAGGAAGCCGATGGAGAACAGCGCGATCATGTCGACGGTCGGGTTGCCCGGTGGGTTGAGCCAGTACACCAGGGTGGCGACGGTGACCAGGGCCATGAACACGATGCCGGTCAGGCCGCGATTGCCACGGAAGATCTTGTCCGACATCCAGCCGCACAGCAGGGTGCCGGGGATGCCTGCCCACTCGTAGAAGAAGTAGGCCCAGGAGGTCTTGTCGACGGTGAAGTGCTTGGCCTCCTTGAGGTAGGTCGGCGCCCAGTCGAGCACGCCGTAGCGCAGCAGGTAGACGAACACGTTGGCCAGGGCGATGTACCAGAGCATCTTGTTGCGCAGCACGTACTTGACGAAGATCTGCTTGGCGCTGAATTCCTGTTCGTGGCTGGCGTCGTAGCCTTCGGGGTAGTCGTTCTTGTACTCCTCGATCGGCGGCAGGCCCACCGATTGCGGGGTGTCGCGCATGGTGACGAAGGCG
This sequence comes from Pseudomonas sp. S44, assembly GCF_016624805.1. Lineage (NCBI taxonomy): Bacteria > Pseudomonadati > Pseudomonadota > Gammaproteobacteria > Pseudomonadales > Pseudomonadaceae > Pseudomonas > Pseudomonas sp. S44. The sequence goes on along the minus strand of NZ_JACVTY010000015.1, from coordinate 111,319 downwards.
AACACGGCCACCAGCACCGCCACGGCGGCCGGTACATAGAAGGCGGCATGCCAGTCGTTGGTCCAACCCAGGCCGAGGATGAACAGCGGGCCAATCAGGCCGCCACCCACGTTATGTGCCACGTTCCACACCGACACCACGCCGCCGCGCTCCTTCTGCGACCACCAGTGCACCATGGTTCGTCCGCTCGGCGGCCAGCCCATGCCCTGGGCCCAGCCGTTGATGAACAGCAGGATGAACATGATGGTGACGCTGGAGGTGGCCCAGTGCGCGAATCCGAACACGAACATCACCGCTGCCGATACCAGCAGGCCGAAGGGCAGGAAGTAACGGGGGTTGGAGCGGTCGGACACCAGGCCCATGAGGAACTTGGACAGGCCGTAGGCAATGGCGATGGCCGAGATTGCCAGACCGAGCTGGCCGCGGGTGTAGCCTTCCTCGTCGATCAGGTAAGGCATGGCGAGGGAGAAGTTCTTGCGCAGCAGGTAATAGCCTGCATAACCGAAGAAGATGCCGGCGAAGATCTGCCAGCGCAGGCGGCGATAGGTACTGTCGACCTGTTCAGCGGGCAGCGGCGCCCGGTGCACGGCGGGGCGGAAGAAGGCAAACATCGGGGTACTCCAACGTTGTTGTTTTATCTGCGAAAGCGAATATTACATTTTCGTTACAGAAAAAAATATCGCTTTCACAGTCGGAAGTGTTGCTTTGCGAACGTTCCGTCAGATCGTGATCAAGGGCGCCTGCTGTGTGCTAGCGTTGCGCCCATTCGCGTGTGTAACAGCACATAAGACTTTGCCTTTATTGAAAGAACAGCTATCGATGACGACGCCTGCCTATCTCAACGCCCTGCGCGCCTTCGAGGCCGCTGCACGGCATCAGAGCTTTTCCGCCGCAGCGGCGGAGCTGAACGTCACACCCGCTGCGGTCGGCCAGCAGGTACGCAACCTCGAGGCCTGGCTGGGCATTGCACTGTTCACCCGCGCCGGCAGCGGCAGCGCGCGCTTGGTGCTGACCGAGGCAGCGCGGGTGGCCTTGCCGGATATCCGCGAAGGATTCGAACGATTGACGCTAGGCTTGGCCCGCTTGAAGGACGCCTCGGTGCATGCGGGGCTGACAGTGACGGTGAGCCCGGCGTTTGCCTCGAAATGGCTGTTGCCGCGCATCGAGCGCTTTCAGCAGGCCTATCCGGACATGGACGTGCTGCTCGACACCAGCGCCCGCTCGCTGGATTTCCAGGTCGAGCGGATCGATGTGGGCGTGCGCTATGGCGCGGGCAAATGGCCGGGGTTGGCCGCGGTGCACTTGATGGACGAGGTCATGTTCCCGGTGTGCGCGCCAGACTACCCGCTGCTGCGCGAGGGCATGCTGACCCCCGAGGCGCTGGCGCGCAGTACGCTGATCCATGATCTGACCATGGGCCGTGACACCGACTACCCCACCTGGCGGATGTGGCTGGATGCTTCGGGGCTGTTCGAGATCAAGTCCGACCACGGCCTGCGCATCAACAACTCGGCGGCGGTGCTGCAGGCGGCAATGGACGGGCAGGGCCTGGCGTTGGCGCGCAGCGTGATGGTGCGCGATGACCTGGCGGCCGGCCGGCTGATCCGGCCCTTCGCCGACAAGGGCCTGGATTGTCCGCTTACCCAGGCGTACTACGTGGTGTATCGGCCTGAAAGCGCGAGCCTGGCCAAGGTGCAGGCGTTTCGCGACTGGTTGCTGGAGGAGGCGCGCAGCGCTTGAAGGGGCGCGCGCTCACAGCTGCAACGAGGCATCCTTGACCCAGACGCGGGCACCATCGGAGCCCGCCTGCGCCTGCAAGTCCATGCCTGCTGGCAGGCGCATCCAGCTCCACGGGCGCAGGACGAAGCCGTCGCCCTCCAGACTGCCGTCCAGCACCAGCACCTCGAGCCCACGTCCGTTGTCCAGGTGCAGCGACGCTGAGGGCTGCAACCGCTCGACGCTGACTCGCTCATGCACGTTCTCGAACAGCAACTGGTGCGGTTGTCCGTTCAAGTGCGTGCTCATCTGCACGTTGTCATGGTCATCGAACTGGCGCAGACGGACGAAGATCGTGCAACCCTGCGCGCCGCCCGGTGTGTGCTTGCTTCCGGGTGGATTACGCACGTAGCTGCCGACGGGGTAGCGCCCGTGCTCGTCTTCGAACACGCCTTCCAGCACCAGGAACTCCTCGCCGCGCGGATGGCGGTGGGTGCTGAAATGGCTGCCTGGTTCGTAGCGCACCAGGGTGGTGGCCCGCGCCTTCTCACAACCAATGCGAAACAGCGGACGGCGCTGCACGCCCGGGCTTGGGCTGTCGATCCAGGGCAGGTCGGCGCCGTGCATGATCACGCGCTGGCTCAGGTCATCGTTGAGGTATTTCTGCAGTTCCATGAGGGCGCTCCTGGGACAGTCTGAAGGTCTGGAATTGAAGCCATGATCGATGCATGGCCGTCGCTGGCGCAACCGAGCAAATCTTTGCTGCTGCTAAAGAAAATCTATGTTGCCGCTGCGCGCTCGCAGAACCGACTATCCGTTTGTGCGCGGAGCAAGCGCGGGTCAACCTGACAGTCGCTGCGCAGTGCAAAGTTTTTCTTTCGGAATGGGACTATGAACAACAAGACCATCGCCGTTTCCAGCCCGCGTGTGCGCCGCTGGCTGTGGGCTGCACTCTTCAGTCTACTGGCCTTTGCCGCCAACTCGATCTTCTGCCGCCTGGCCCTGGCGCAGGGGGCGATCGATCCCGAGTCCTTCACCGCGCTGCGCTTGCTCAGCGGCTGCGCTTTCCTGCTGATTCTGCTGCGCCTGCGCGCACCGCGCCAGGGCCTGGGTGGCAGTTGGAAGGGCGGTCTGGCGCTGTTCCTGTATGCCTGGCTGTTCTCGGTGGCCTATGTGCAGCTGGGTGCTGGGGTAGGGGCCTTGGTGCTGTTCGGCGCGGTGCAGATGACCATGTTCCTGTACGCCTGGATTCGTGGCGAGCGTTTCAGCGGGCGGGTGATGGGAGGCATGTTGATGGCCTTTGCCGGGTTGGTGCTGCTGCTGTTGCCGGGGGCTGCAGCGCCGCCTTTGGCGAGTTCGCTGGTGATGGCGTTGGCGGGAGTGGCCTGGGGCGCGTATTCGCTGCTGGGCAAGGGGTCGTTGCGGCCCTTGGCCGATACGGCGGGCAATTTTCTCTTCAGCTTGCCGTTACTGCTGTTGCTGGCTGCGGGGCTGGTGGTTGGCGATGGGCCGGTGGTGGGGACGAGTGGAGTGCTCTATGCACTGGCCTCAGGTGTACTGGCATCGGGGGCGGGGTATGCGGTGTGGTATGGCGTGGTCAGGCAGGTCAGCGCACAGCAGGCGGCGACCATGCAGTTGAGTGTGCCAGTGATCGCTTCGCTGGGCGGGGTGTGGCTGTTGGGCGAAACGCTGTCGCTGCGCTTGCTGGTGGCCTCGGTGGTGGTGCTGGGCGGGGTAGGGCTGGCGCTCTCGGCACGGCGCGTGTAGGCGCGCTTGTTGGAGCACCGAACCCACAGGTATTCAGCATGCCTGTGGGCTCGGGTTGGCTTCAGCGATCAGGGCATTTCACCGCAATCGCCCTTGGCTCACTGGTTGCGCGTCACTCGCCAGATGGTGTTGGCCAGGTCGTCGGCGATGATCAGCGCACCCTTCGGATCCACCGTCACCCCCACCGGGCGGCCGCGGGTCTTGCCGTCGTCACCGCGGAAGCCGGTGGCGAAGTCGATTGGCTCGCCCGCTGGCTTGCCGTTGCTGAACGGCACGAAGATCACCTTGTAGCCGACAGGGTTCGGTCGGTTCCAACTGCCGTGTTCACCCACGAACACACCGTTGGCGAACTTTTCGCCCATCGCCGGCAGGGAGAAATCCACGCCCAGTGCAGCGACGTGCGAACCCAGGCTGTAGTCCGGCTTGATCGCAGCGGCGACCTTCTCCGGGTTCTGTGGTTGGGCACGGGTATCGACGTTCTGCCCCCAGTAGCTCCAGGGCCACCCGTAGAACGCCCCCTCGCGCACCGAGGTCAGGTAGTCCGGCACCAGGTCCGGTCCCAGCTCGTCACGTTCGTTGACCACCGCCCACAGTTGCCCCGAATCAGGCTGGATGGTCAGCGCCGTCGGGTTGCGCAGGCCGGTCGCGTAGGGCTTGTGGGCGCCGGTCTGGGCATCGATCTGCCAGACCATCGCGCGGTCGATCTCCACTTCCATGCCGCGCTCGGTGATGTTGCTGTTCGAGCCGATGCCCACATACAGGTAGCGCCCGTCCGGGCTGATGGTCAGCGCCTTGGTCCAGTGATGGTTGATCGCCGAGGGCAGCTCGGTGAGCGTGGTCGGCGGGCCGTCGGCCTTGGTCTGGCCTTCGGTGTAGTCGAAGCGCACCAGTGCGTCCTGATTGGCCACGTACAGCTTGCCATCGGCAAACGCCAGGCCGTAGGGGGCGTTGAGGTTGTCGGCGAACACCGTCTGCACTTCGTAGCGGCCGTCGCCATCGGCGTCGCGCAGCAGGGTCAGGCGGTTGCCGCTTTTCACCTGGGTGTTGCCCTTGGCCTTGATCTGGCTGGCGATCACGTCCTTGGGCTTGAGCTTGGCGGCATTGCCGCCACGGCCTTCCGCCACGATGATGTCGCCGTTGGGCAGGATCAGCGTCTGGCGCGGGATCTTCAGGTCGGTGGCGATGGCCGTTATGCTGTAGCCCTCCGGCACCTTGGGTTTCTGCTCGCCCCACAGTGCGGGTTCGGCGATCTTCATGCTCGGCAGCAGGCCACGTTCGGGGGCCGGAAGTTTCGGGTCGGGGCCGCGGGCCTGGGTGGCATCGCCGTCACCACCGCAGGCGGCCAGCAGCAGGCTCATGCTCAGGATCGACAGCGCAAGAGGTGTCTTCATGCTGCACCTCCCGAGCGCAGGTTGGTCAGGCCGACCCAGGTGGCGATGCATGCCAACACGCTGACGATCACCGACAATACCAGCCCCGAGGGCATGACCGCCCAGGCATCCTTGGCATGTTCGAAGGCGTTGACCAGCCCCAGCAGCCAGGTCACCAGCAACAGCAGTACATACAGTACCGGGCGCCCAGCCTTGCGTTCGGCGCGCACCAGGTTGGCCAGTGCGAACAAAAACGCCAGGCCGCAGAACAACAGCCCCCCGGCGATCAGCCAGGCGGCGAAGTTGCTCCACTGGATCTGGAAGGTCTGGTAGTAGGCGATGTCGCTGATCAGTGCACCGAGAAACAGCGGCACGGTGCCGGCCAGCAGGGTCGCATGCAGCGGCCCGGGCGTGCACCGGTAGGGGTCGTGGACGGTCGTGCTCATGGCGGCTCCTTGTCGTTGGCGATGAAAGCCAGCGATTTTTTACGCTGGCTGCGCCTAGGGAAGGATCGCGCGGGTGGTCGGTTGGTTCAGTGCAATTTCGCGTTCAAGTATTTTGTTCGCGTACCAGCTGCCCGTTTCGGTCCAGGTGATAACGCTGGAGATCGCGCGCCAAGATCAAGCAACCGTCGTAGTGGGCCTGGGCTTCGGCGTGAATGTCGTCGATGCACGGGCTGCGTCGTGGATCGCCCTGGTAGCGCGCGCTGAAGTGCGTGAGCACGAGATTCTTCACTCCGGCGGCCTGGGCGAAGCGCGCCACCGCCTCGGCGCTGCTGTGCCCAAAGCTGATGCCAGTGCGTTCGATCAGTGGCTGGGTGAAGGTCGCTTCGTGCACCAGTACATCCGCGCCCTTGGCAACCTCTGCCAACAGTTCGGGGCGATCGTTGTCGCCACAGACGATGACCCGTCGCGCAGGCCGGGAGGCGCGCAGGTAGTGCCGTGGATCGAGTGTGCGGCCCTCGTGAACCACGGCAATGCCCTTGGCCAGTTCGCCCCACAACGGGCCGCGCGGGATGCTGTCGGCCTCCAGGCGCGGGATGTCCAGGCGTGGCTCGGGGTTGATCTCGGTGAACACATAGCCACGGCTCGGCACCCGATGGGACAGCTCGACCGCATTGACCTGCAGGCTGGTGTTGCTCCAGGTGCCGAAGGTTTCAGCAGCGTGCAGGCGCAGCTCGAAGGGCAGGTAGGTGTCGCTGACCGAAAGGCTCAGGCGCACCCAGTCGTGCAGGGCAGTTGGCAGGATCAGCTCGAGGGGCTCGCTGCGCCCGGACATACCGGCGCTGGCCAGCAGGCCGGGCAGGCCGAAGCAGTGGTCGCCATGCACGTGGGTGATGAAGATCGCGCGCAGGTCGCGCACCGACAACGGCGTGTGCAGAAGCTGGTGCTGGGTGGCCTCGCCGCAGTCGACCAGATACCAGCCGCTGCCGCTCGTGTCGATGACAGCCGTTGCGCTGACATTGCGCGCCTTGGTGGGCGCTCCGGCGCTGGTGCCCAGGAACAGCAGGTCCATATGAAATGCTTCCAGAGAGTGTCGGCCTATTCTAAGGCGCGACACGCCGGTGGGCACAACCCGGGTTGGGCGCTGTGTCAGGCAAAGCTGCCGGTCTGCACCGCGCCACTGCGCCGGTAATGGGCGAGCAGTACCCCGCGTGGCGTGCTCAAGGACTCCACCAGGCTCAGCGCTGCCGGTTGGGCGTTGTCTGCGAACAGCCGTTTGCCGTGCCCGAGCATTACCGGGTTGATCAACAGGCGCAGCTCGTCCACCAACCCGGCAGCCAACAGTTGCTGTACCAGTTCGGCGCTGCCTTGGGTGAGCAGTGCCGGGCCGTCCTGCTGCTTGAGCGCACGGACGGCCTGGATCACATCAGCGCCCAGGGCGCGGCTGTTTTGCCAGTCGAGGGTGTCAGGGTGGTGGGTGGCGACGTGCTTGGGCACCTTGTTGAACAGCTCGGCCATGGGCGCGTTGTCCGAGTCGGCCTCTACCTTGGGCCAGTAGCCGGCAAAGATGTCGTAGGTACGCCTCCCCAGCAGCAGTTCGAAGGGCTGGCTGAACAGCGTCTGCATGGCCCGGCCAAAGGTCTCGTCGGCATAGGGCACGAGCCAGCCGCCAAAACCGAAGCCCTGGCTGGTGTCTTCCTGCGGGCCGCCAGGGGCCTGCATGACGCCGTCCAGGCTGACGAACGCGGCAACGCTGAGTGTGCGCATGGGGATGTCCTCGCGAGGGGTGTTCGGGGCAGTGGAAGAATAGGTCACTGCGGTTCCTGAAGATTGGTCGAACGGGCAAGGCGTGAATCGACAGCCCATTCGTTACCCGCGGCGATCAGTCCCGCCTTTGGCATAAGCACGGCCTTGCAGGTGCGTTATAGTCCGGCGCGTGAACCCTTTCCCCACAGGAGTGCCGCCCGTGACCGAGTACACCGCGTTCAAGGTCGAACTGACCGACAACATCGCCCATGTACAGATCAATCGCCCGGAAAAAATCAACGCGATGAACGCGGCCTTCTGGGAGGAAATCGTCGAGATCTTCCAGTGGATCGACGACACCGAGGCGGTGCGGGCGGTGGTTGTCAGCGGCGCGGGCAAGCATTTTTCCTCGGGGATCGACCTGATGATGCTGGCCTCGCTGGCCGGCCAGATGGGCAAGGACGCCGGCCGCAATGCGCGCCTGCTGCGCCGCACCATCCTGCGCCTGCAAAGCTCGTTCACGGCCGTCGACAAGTGCCGCAAGCCGGTGCTGGCGGCGATTCAGGGCTATTGCATCGGCGGGGCCATCGACCTGGTGTCGGCCTGCGATATGCGCTATTGCAGCGCTGATGCGCAGTTCTCGATCAAGGAAATCGACATGGGCATGGCCGCCGATGTCGGCACCCTGCAACGTTTGCCACGTATCATCGGCGACGGCATGATGCGTGAGCTGGCCTACACCGGGCGTATGATCGACGCCACCGAGGCATTGCGCATCGGCCTGGTCAACCGGGTCTATGACGACCAGGCTGCATTGCTCGACGGTGTCTTTGCCATCGCCCGCGAAATTGCAGGAAAATCGCCCATCGCCGTGGCCGGCACCAAGGAAATGATCAGCTACATGCGCGACCATCGTATCGACGATGGCCTGCAGTACATCGCCACCTGGAACGCCGCCATGCTGCAGTCAGAAGACCTGCGGGTCGCGGTGGCGGCCCACATGAACAAACAGAAACCGACGTTCGCCGACTGACTTCCCGACGGCGCACGCGCCTGAAGGGATCCGAACATGTCAGCACGCTGGACTACCGCAGTACTCGACCCGCAGACCGCTGGCGGCCTGGCCGTCGCCCGCAGCCCTGCGGGGTTCTTGGTGGACGACAACGGTGCATTGTTCCCGCGGGACTGGCTCAAGCGCCAGGAGCTGGACGTGCTCTGCGAGCACGGTATCGGTCATTTCGACGGCGAACCGGTGTTCCTCCTGGAGCTGCGCACTGCCAGCGAACTGCCGGGCATGAGCTGGCGCGGCCTGCGCCAGTTCATGCTCGAAGGCGACTTCGACACCTACAAGCTGCTGGGTTACGCCGCACAGATCGGCACCTGGGCGCGCGAGCATCGTTTCTGCGGCAGCTGCGGCCAGCCGATGACGCAGATTCGCTGGGAGCGGGCGATGCATTGCCAGGCCTGCGACCTGCGCAGCTACCCGCGCATCTCGCCCAGCATGATCGTGCTGGTGACCCGTGGCGACGAAATCCTGCTGGCGCGCTCGCCGCGCTTCGTCACCGGGGTGTACAGCACCCTGGCCGGCTTTGCCGAACCGGGCGAGTCGGCGGAGGATTGCCTGGTGCGCGAAGTGCGCGAGGAAGTGGCGGTGCAGGTCAAGAATATCCAGTACGTGGGCAGCCAGTGCTGGCCGTTCCCACATTCGATGATGCTGGGCTTCCACGCCGAGTACGCTGGCGGCGAGATCGTCATGCAGCCTGACGAGATCGAGGATGCCCAGTGGTTCAGCGTGCACGACCTGCCGCCATTGCCCGCCGGGCGCTCCATCGCCCGCTACCTGATCGACCTGTACGTGGCGCGGCGTCTGGGGCTGGCAGAGCCGGTGCTGCCGACCTGATCAGGGCTGTTCCGCGTGCAACCACGACGGGGTTGTTATCGTGGTTAAACCAGATGAGGGCTGGGCCGCTCAGGCCTGGCCGAACCAGTGCTGCCAGGCCAGGCGCACGGTCAGCGCCAGCACCACGGTGATGAACACCGGGCGAATGAACTTGCTACCGCCGCTGATCGCGGTGCGGGCGCCGAAGAATGCACCGATCATCACCGACACGCCCATGGCCAGGCCGACGATGTAGTCCACTTGCCCGGAAATCACGAACACCGTCAGCGCCGCGATGTTGCTGACGAAGTTCATGCTGCGCGCCACACCACTGGCACGTACCAGGTCGATGGGGTAGAGCAGCAGTGTGCTTACCGTCCAGAACGCACCCGTGCCGGGGCCTGCTACGCCATCGTAGAAACCTAGGCTGAAACCCTGGGGGAACTGCCATTTTTTCCTGATCGGTGCATCGGCATCCAGCGGCGCCTTGGGGGTGCCGCCGAACAGCAGGTACACGCCACAGGCGAAGACGATCACCGGCAGCATCTTGTTCAGCCATTCGGCGGGCATGTAGTGCGCGATCACCGCGCCGATCAGCGCGCCACTGAGGGTGCCGACGATCGCCAGGCGCCACTGCGCCGGGTGGAACAGCTTGCGCCGGTAGTAGGTGAACCCGGCGGTGGCCGAGCCGAAGGTCGAGCTGAGCTTGTTGGTGCCCAGCACCAGGTGCGGCGGCATGCCGGCGGTGAGCAGGGCGGGGGTGGTGAGCAGGCCGCCGCCACCGGCAATGGCATCGATGAAACCGGCGACGAAGGCCACTGCGGCGAGGATCAACAGGGTAAGCGGTTCTACGGTGAGTTCGAAGGGCATGGGACGGCTTTCAGGCTACAGGCGAGGGCGCGGCAAAAGGTCGCGCCAGAGGCTGCACATGGTAGCCCTCGGGGCGCGCCCTTGCCAGAGTCGCTAGCGTGGCTGGAGCTTGGGAATCCGTCGTGCCTAGCCCTGCGCAAACAATTCGCTGATCACCCTGCGCAACCACACACTGCGTGGCGCCTGCTGGAAGCGTGCGTGCCAGAACTGCTTGAGGTCGTAGCACGGGATCTCCACCGGCGGCTCGACGATCTGCACGTTCACGGTATCCAGGTACAGATTGGCCACGGTGCGTGGCAGCACCACCACCAGGTCGGATTGCTCGATGATCGAGGGCACGCTCATGTAGTGCGAGGTCTCGAGCACGATGTTGCGCTTGATCCCCGCTTCGTTCAGGTGCGCCTCGAACATTTCCTGGCGGCGGCTGCCGTCGCGCACCTGCAGGTGCTCCATGCGGGCGAAATCTTCGAGCGCCAGGCGCTCGCGGGCCAGTGGGTGGCCGCGGCGCAGCATGCAGGTGAGGTCGTGGGAGAACAGCCGTTGCTGATAGATGTTGGGGGCCGTGAGGTCGGGGAAGTAACCCAGCACGGCATCGACCTTGCCGTCATGCAGGCTGTCGGTGAGCGCATCGGGTGCCAGGCTGAGCGTGCGCAGGCGAATGCGTGGCGCGAGCTGGCGCAGCTTCTGGAACAACGACGGCAGGAACACCACCTCGCCGATCTCGCTCAGGCAGAACACGAACTCGTCTTCGGCGGTGGCAGGGTCGAAGGTCGGGCTGCTGAGGATGTCACGGTCGATGATTTCGATGACTTCGCGGGTGCGCTCGATGATGCCCTGGGCCCGTGGCGTGGCTTCCATGCCGGCACCGGAGCGGATGAACAGTGGATCCTGCAGCGAATGGCGCAGACGGGCGAGGGCGGCGCTGGCGGCGGGCTGGCTGATACCCAGCTGTTTCGCCGCAGCGGTGACGTTGCCGGTTTCGTAGACGGCCAGCAGGACGCGAAGCAGATTGAGGTCGGTGCGCATCTCTATAACCAAATCAAATAGTGCAAATAAAGAGAATTAGCTTCTGCGATTAAGCGCCGGTTGCGAGGATGAGTCCAGACAAAAATAAAACCAAGGGACTCCACCCATGATCAACCTGCACGATATCCGCTACGTGCGCCTGGGTACCGCCAACCTGGACGATGCACGCCGCTACGCGACGCAGATCCTCGGTCTGCAGGTGGCCCGCGAGGCCAGCGGTGCGGTGTATTTTCGCTCCGACAGCCGCGATCACACCCTGTGCTACTACGAGGGTGACCCGCGCGAAACCACAACCGCCTTCGAGGTCACCAGCAGCGACGAGCTGGAGCACGCCGCCGTGCTGCTCGAACGCAATGCCTTCAGCGTGGTGCACGGCTCGCGTGAAGACGCCGAGGTGCGCCACGTCAACGAGCTGATCCGTTTCAAGGACCCCAGCGGCAACAACATCGAACTGGTGTTGCGCCCCCACGCCAGCGGCAGCCGCTACTTCCCCAGCCGCGACGCTGGCATCACCGGCTTCAGCCATATCGGACTGCGCACCACCGACGCCCGCCGCGACGAGGATTTCTGGACCCGCCTGGCCAACGCACGGGTCAGCGATCGCATCGGCGAGGCGCCGCTGCTGCGTATCGACGAGGTGCACCACAAGATCGCGCTGTTCCCCTCCAGCCACGCCGGGGTGCAGCACATCAACCACCAGGTCGAGAGCATCGACGACGTGATGCGCGCCTACTACTTCCTGCGCGAGCGCAACATCAAGATCCTCTTCGGCCCGGGTCGGCATCCGACCTCGGGTGCCGTGTTCCTGTACTTCGAAGGGCCGGACGGCATGACCTACGAGTATTCCACCGGGGTCAGCCACATCAGCGCCGAAGACGACTCCAGCCACCAGCCACGGCAGTTCCCCGGCGTATCGTCTTCGTACTGCGCCTGGGGTTCTAAACCCGATATCCCGGAGTTCAAGTCATGAGTTGCGCACCGCTCGCCAGCCAGGCGCAGCAACGCCAGGTGCGCATGGCGGCCCGGGCGCTGGGTCGCGCCGGCCTGGCGCATGCCTACGGGCATTGCAGCTTGCGTCTGGACGCCGAGCACTTCCTGGTCTGTGCAGCGCGCCCGATGGGCCTGATCGGCGTGGGCGAGCCGGGCACCGTGGTGCCGGTCCATGGGCCGCTGCCAGACGGTGTGCTGGGCGAGGTGCGTATCCACCAGCAGCTCTACCGCCGCCGCGCCGACCTGGGCGCAGTGATCCGCAGCATGCCGGCGCAGGTGATGGCGCTGTCCTGCGCCGGTCTCACGCCACTGCCGCGGCACGGCATGGGCAGTTACTTCCAACCGTCGATCCCGCTGTGGGACGACGTCCAGTTGCTGCGTGACGATGCCCAGGCCAGCGCGCTGGCTGAGCTGTTCGGCCAAGGCAAGGCCCTGGCCATGCGCGGCAACGGTGCCATCGTCGCCGGCGAATCCCTGGTCGAGGCGCTGACCCTGACCTGGTACCTGGAGGATGCCGCGCGCATCGAGCTGCAGCTGCAGGCCGCAGGCCTGGCCGAGCGCGGCCCGTTGCTCGATGCCCAGGCCTGCGCGCAACGCGCCACCCGTGGCGGGCGGATCTACGAGCGGATGTGGGAATACCTCACTGTCGGCGATCCGGAAGCCAGCGACACCGTATTCGAATAAAAAACAGAGGACTACCGATCATGCCTGCGCAAACGTTTCGTCATTTCATCAATGGCGAGTGGGTCAGCAGTGCCCGCACCTTCGAAAACCGCAACCCTGCCGACAACAGTGTCATCGGCCTCGTCCACGAAGCGGGGCAAGCCGAAGTCGATGCCGCCGTGGCCGCTGCCCGTGCCGCCCTCAAAGGCCCTTGGGGGACGATGACGGTTGCCCAGCGTACTGCGCTACTGCACAAGGTCGCCGAGGGCATCGAGCGTCGCCACGCCGAGTTCGTCGCGGCCGAAGTGGCCGACACCGGCAAGCCTGCACACCTGGCCGGGCACCTCGACATTCCGCGAGGCGCCGCCAACTTCAAGGTGTTCGCCGACCTGATCCGCAACGTACCAACCGAAAGCTTCGTGATGGACACCCCGGACGGCGGCAAGGCGGTCAACTACGCCGTGCGAGCACCGCGCGGCGTGATCGGCGTGGTCTGTCCGTGGAACCTGCCGCTGCTGCTGATGACCTGGAAGGTCGGCCCGGCCCTGGCCTGCGGCAACACCGTGGTGGTCAAGCCGTCCGAGGAAACCCCGGCCACTGCCACGCTGCTCGGCGAGGTGATGAACGAGGCCGGCGTGCCGCCGGGCGTGTACAACGTGGTGCATGGCTTTGGCGCCGATTCGGCGGGGGCCTTCCTGACCTCGCACCCGGATGTCGATGGCGTGACCTTTACCGGCGAGACCGGGACTGGCGAGGTCATCATGAAGGCTGCGGCCAAGGGCATTCGTCCGGTGTCGCTGGAGCTGGGCGGCAAGAATGCCGGTATCGTCTTTGCCGACGCCGACCTTGAGAAAGCGGTCAAGGGGCTGGGGCGCGCAGTGTTCGAGAACAGTGGGCAGGTGTGCCTGGGGACTGAACGCATCTACGTGCAGCGGCCATTGTTCGAGCGCTTCGTCGAGGCCTTCAAGGCGCACGCCGCGAGCATCGTGGTGGGCGATCCGAACGCCCATGGCACCATCATGGGGCCGCTGATTTCCCTCGGCCATCGCGAGAAGGTGCTGTCCTACGCCCGTCAGGCTGTCGCCGATGGCGCCACCGTGGTGTGCGGCGGCGGCATTCCCCAGGTGCCGGCGCACCTGGCCGAAGGCGCCTGGTTCGAACCGACCATCTGGACCGGCCTGCCGGAAACCTCGGCGGTGATCCGCGAAGAGATCTTCGGCCCCTGCTGCCACATCGCGCCGTTCGACACCGAAGAAGAGGCCGTGGCCCTGGCCAACGATACCCCTTACGGGCTGGCCGCCAGTGTCTGGACCCGCGACCTGCAGGTCGCCCACCGCTTGGGCAGCGCGCTGGATGTCGGCATCTGCTGGATCAACGCGTGGTTCCTGCGCGATCTGCGTACCGCCTTCGGCGGCGCCAAGCAGTCGGGCATCGGCCGTGAGGGAGGCGTGCACTCGCTGGAGTTCTACACCGAATTGCGAAACGTCTGCGTCCGCCTGTGAGGAGCACATCATGAACCTGAACGACATCCAGCGCGCTGGCCAGCAACTGCACCAGGCCCTGGCGTGTGGCCAGGCCCTGGCGCCGCTGACCGAAACTCACCCCGATATCACCCTGGAGCAGGCCTACCAGGTGCAGCTGGCGATGATCCAGCCGCGCCTGGACGCGGGCGAGCGGGTGCTGGGCAAGAAGATCGGCGTCACCAGCCAGGTGGTGATGAACATGCTCGGCGTCGACCAGCCTGACTTCGGCCACCTGCTCAGCGACATGCTCCACGCCGATGGCGCGGCCATCGCTATCGACGGCCTCATCGCGCCCAAAGCCGAAGGTGAGATTGCGTTCGTGCTCAAGGAGTCTCTGCAGGGTCCGGGCGTCACTGTCGCCGATGTGCTGCGCGCCACCGCCTATGTGATGCCGTGCTTCGAGATCGTCGACTCGCGCATTCGCGACTGGAAGATCCGCATCCAGGACACCGTCGCCGACAACGCCTCGGCCGCTGCCTTCGTGCTGGGGGACCGCGGTGTCGATCCGCGTGACGTGGACCTGGCCTGTGTCGGCATGACCCTGGAAAAGAACGGCGAGATCGTCGCCACCGGCGCCGGTGCCGCCGCGCTTGGCCATCCGGCCAACGCCGTGGCCTGGTTGGCCAACACCCTCGGCCGCCTCGGCATCGCGCTGAACAAGGGCGAGGTGATTCTCTCCGGTTCGCTGGCGGCCATGGTGCCGGTGCAGGCCGGCGACCAACTGCGTATCAGCCTCGGCGGCATCGGCTCGGCCGCTGTTCGCTTCGTTTGAAGGAAAACCCCTATGAACCTGTCCCAAGCCACCATCGCCCAACTGGCCGAACACCTGGAAAACGCCGAACTCAAGCGTGAGGCGGTGGCCAAGATCACCGACGCCCACCCCGACATGGACTGGGACGACGCCTATGCCATCCAGGACGCCATCCGCGCCCGCAAGCAGGCCCGTGGCGTGCGTATCGCCGGCCTGAAGATGGGCCTGACCTCGTTCGCCAAGATGAAGCAGATGGGCGTCACCGATCCGATCCACGGCTTTCTCACCGACTACGGCTCGAGCCTCGACGGCGCGGCTATCGATGTCGACAGCCTGATCCACCCCAAGGTCGAGGCCGAGATCGCCTTCGTCCTCAAGCACCCGCTCAAGGGGCCGGGTGTACATGTTGGCGACGTGCTGGCGGCCACCGACTTCATTGTGCCGGCGGTCGAAGTGATCGATTCGCGCTACGAGAACTTCCGTTTCGACCTCAAGAGCGTGATTGCCGACAACACCTCGTCGGCACGTTTCGTCACGGGCGGGCGCATGTCCGGGGTCGAGGGCATCGACCTCAAGTGCCTGGGCGTGGTGCTGGAAAAGAACGGCGAGGTGGTCGCCACCGGAGCCGGTGCCGCGGTGCTCGGGCACCCGGCGCAGAGCGTGGCGATGCTCGCCAACATGCTCGGCGCCAAGGGCCGCGAGCTGCCGGCGGGCACCTTCATCATGACCGGCGGCATCACCGAGGCCATTGCAGTGCAGGCGGGCGACAACGTCACCGTGCGCTACCAACACCTGGGCAGCGTGTCGATGCGCTTCACCTCGTCCGGCCAACGCTGACAGGAGTACCTGACATGCCTATTGCCATCATCCATATCGCTGAAGGCCGCACGCCCGAGAAGAAGCGCGCGCTGCTGGACAAGGTCACCCTGGCCATCGCCGACAGCCTCGAAGTACCGGTCGAGAGCGTGCGCGTCCTGTTGCAGGAAATCCCCGAGACCCAGTGGGCCGCCGGTGGCCAGACCCTCGCCGAACGCCGCGCCAAAGCCTGAACACAGGACCACGACAATGAACGACAAGATCAGCGTTGCCATCATCGGTTCGGGCAATATCGGCACCGACCTGATGATCAAGATCCTGCGCAACGGCCAGCACCTGAAGATGGGCGCCATGGTCGGCATCGACCCGGCCTCCGATGGCCTGGCGCGGGCCAAGCGCCTGGGCGTGGCGACCACCGCCAAGGGTGTCGAGGGCCTGCTGGCGCTGCCGGGCTTCAAGGATATCCGTATCGTCTTCGACGCCACCAGCGCCGGTGCCCACGGTCGCCACAACGCGCTGTTGCAGGAGCACGGGGTCAAGGTCATCGACCTGACGCCCGCCGCCATTGGCCCGTTCACCATTCCGGCGATCAACCTGGATGCCGAACTGGCCGCGCCGAACATCAACATGGTCACCTGCGGCGGCCAGGCCACCATACCGATCGTCGCTGCGGTGTCGCGCGTGGCCAAGGTGCATTACGGTGAAATCGTCGCCTCGATCAGCAGCAAGTCGGCAGGCCCCGGCACCCGGGCCAATATCGACGAATTCACCGAGACCACTTCCCATGCCATCGAGAAACTCGGCGGGGCACAGAAGGGCAAGGCGATCATCGTCCTCAATCCCGCCGAGCCGCCGCTGATGATGCGCGACACCGTGTTCGTGCTGTCGGAGCCGGCAGACCAGGCGGCGGTCGAGCGCTCGATCCTAGCCATGGTCGAGGCCGTGCAGGCCTACGTGCCCGGCTATCGTCTCAAACAGCAGGTGCAGTTCGAGGTGATCCCGGCAGACGAGCCGGTGAATGTTCCGGGGCTGGGGCTGCGCAGCGGCCTGAAGACTTCGGTGTTTCTCGAGGTCGAGGGCGCCGCGCACTACCTGCCGGCCTACGCCGGCAACCTGGACATCATGACCTCGGCGGCCGTGGCCTGTGCCGAGCGCATCGCCGCTACCCAGTTCGTGGAGGGTTGAACACATGAACGCCGGCAAGAAACTCTATATTTCCGATGTCACCCTGCGCGACGGCAGCCATGCCATCCGCCATCAGTACACCTTGCAACAGGCCCGCGACATCGCCCGCGCGCTGGACCAGGCCAAGGTCGATTCGATCGAGGTCGCCCACGGTGACGGCCTGCAGGGCTCGAGCTTCAACTATGGCTTTGGCCGGCACTCGGACCTCGAGTACATCGAAGCGGTGGCCGAGGTCATCAGCCACGCGAAGATCACCACGCTGCTGCTGCCCGGCATCGGCACCGTGCATGATCTCAAGGATGCCTACAACGCTGGAGCCCGGGTGGTGCGCATCGCCACCCACTGCACCGAAGCCGATGTCTCGCGCCAGCACATCGAGTACGCCCGCGAGCTGGGCATGGACACCGTGGGTTTTCTGATGATGAGCCATATGCTGGCGCCCGAGCCGTTGGCGCAGCAGGCGAGGCTGATGGAAAGTTACGGCGCCACCTGCGTGTACATGGCCGACTCGGGCGGCGCGATGAACATGCAGGATGTACGCGAGCGCTTCCAGGCGTTCAAGGCGGTGCTCGACCCATCCACCGAGACCGGCATGCACGCCCACCACAACCTCAGCCTGGGCGTGGCCAACTCGATCACCGCGGTGGAGGCGGGCTGCGATCGCATCGACGCCAGCCTTGCCGGCATGGGGGCTGGTGCCGGCAACGCGCCGCTGGAGGTGTTCATCGCGGCCGCCGAACGCCTGGGCTGGAATCACGGCACCGACCTGTATCGGCTGATGGATGCGGCCGACGATATCGTCCGGCCCTTGCAGGATCGCCCGGTGCGGGTCGACCGCGAAACCCTGGCGCTCGGCTACGCCGGGGTGTATTCCAGCTTCCTGCGCCACGCTGAGGTCGCTGCCCGCCGCTACGGCCTGAACACCGTGGACATCCTCGTCGAGCTCGGCCGTCGCAAGATGGTGGGCGGTCAGGAAGACATGATCGTCGACGTTGCCCTGGACCTGCTGCGACCCTGAAACCACAACGCCTTGCCATTGCTTTGCCCCAACCACAAGCCTAATAAAAAGGGGAAATACCTTGAGCCAGCACACTGCCCGAATCGGCGAGATCATCGATAACGCACGAATCTCGCCTTACCAGATCATCGTTCTTACCCTGTGTTTCCTGATCGTACTGGTCGACGGCTTCGACACCGCTGCGATCGGCTACATCGCTCCGGCCCTGCGTGAGGAATGGGGCCTGCTACCGGCACAATTGTCGCCGGCCTTCGGTGCCGGTCTGTTCGGCCTGTTGGTCGGCAGCCTGGTGTTCGGGCCCATCGCCGATGCCATCGGGCGCAAGCGCGTGCTGCTGGTGTCGGTGCTGGTGTTCGGCGTCGGCACCCTGGCCTCGGCCTATGCCCACTCGATCGAGTCGCTGACCGCACTGCGTTTCGTCACCGGTATCGGCCTGGGCGGGGCGATGCCCACCTGCATCACCCTGAGCTCGGAGTACTCACCGGCGCGGCGGCGGATGATCATGGTCACCCTGAGCTGGAGCGGATTCACCGCGGGCCTTGCGCTGGGCGGCATGCTTGCGGCGCAGATCATCCCGCTGTTCGGCTGGCGTGGCGTGCTGATGATCGGCGGTATCGTGCCGCTGGCCATGCTGCCGTTGCTGGCCTGGCTGATGCCTGAATCGGTGCGCTTCATGGCTTCGAGCCCCAAGCATGGCGATGCCCTGCGCAAGGTGGTCGAGCGCATCACCGGCAATAGCTATGCCGGGGTGACCATCCTCGACGACGAGCGCCCGGCGCAGGTCCGTTCGCCGATCTCGCACCTGTTCATCGAGGGCCGCGCGGTGCGCACGTTGCTGTTGTGGCTGGCGTTCTTCTGCTCGCTGTTCGTCTTCTACCTCCTGACCAGCTGGCTGCCGAGCCTGCTCAAGGACGCCGGTTACGACATCGCCCATGCCGCGCGTGTCGGTGCGATGGTTCCGCTGGGCGGCACGGTCGGGGCGATCCTGCTGGCGCTGCTGATGGACCGTGTCGGGCCGTACCGTGTGCTGGCCTGCTCCTACCTGGGGGCGGCGGTGGTGATCGCGGTAACCGGTTACCTGATGGGCGATATCTATGGCCTGGCGGCGGCGGTGTTCCTGATCGGTTTCGGCGTGGCCGGTGCGCAAAACGGCCTGAACCTGGTGTCGGCGACCCTCTACCCGACCACGGCCCGCGTCACAGGGGTCAGCTGGGCCATGGCCTGCGGGCGTTCCGGCTCCATCGTCGGCTCGACCCTGGGGGCCTGGCTGATCGCCGCGGCCGGTACGCCGGTGGTGTTCTTCCACTGGCTGGCCATCCCAGTGGTGGCAGGTGCGGCGGCGATCTTCGTGCTGTACCGGCTGAGCATCCGGCCATCTGCGGCCTGGCCGGCTGAAGCACCTCCCGCGCACTCCTGATCCCTGAACGAGTACCAGCGCCCGCTTCCTGACAGAAGCGGCGTCGGGCACGGCTTGCCTGCGCCCGGCGTTCGCGCTGCACATAACAACAAGAAACGAGGAGCACACAGCATGTCTTGCAAACGGTCTTCTTTCGCTCCCGGGCTGATCGCCCTGGCGCTGGCCCCCCTGACCAGCCAGGCCGCTGGCCTGATCGAGGATTCCCATGCGCGCCTGGAAATGCGCAACATCTACTTCAACCAGGACAACCGCAGCGGCAGCGCCAACCCGTCCAAGCAGGAGGAGTGGGGCCAGGGCTTTCTGTTCGACTTCACTTCCGGCTACACCGAGGGCGCCGTCGGTGTCGGTGTCGATGCCCTGGGCATGCTTGGCATTCGTCTGGATTCGGGCAAGGGCACCCACTACAACCCGCAGAGCACCAACCGCGGTGGCCTGGTGTTTCCCACCGACAGCGATGGCCGTGCGGTGGACGAGTTCAGCACCCTGGGCATGACTGGCAAGCTGCGCGTTGCCAAGACCGAGGCGCGGCTCGGCACTTTGCGTCCGAAAATGCCGGTGCTGACCCTCAACGACGGTCGCCTGCTGCCGGAAACCTTCGAAGGCCTGCAGGTCACCTCGCGCGACCTGGACAACTTCACGTTTACCGGTGGGCAGATCCAGCGGGTCAAGAGCCGCAACTCGTCGAACAACGAAGGCATGGCGATTGCCGGGGCGGGCGGGCCGTTCGGCAAACGCAGCAATGCGTTCAACTTCTTCGGCGTCGACTATGCCGTAAGCCGCGACCTGACCTTGCAGTACTACTACGGTGAGCTGGAGGACTTCTATCGCCAGCACTTCGTCGGCCTGGTGCACCAGTTGGCCTTGCCGGTGGGCAGCCTCAAGACCGACCTGCGCTATTTCGACAGCGGCCCTTCGGGGCGTAACGGCAGCGTGGCTGGGCGTGCCGAGGGCTACCGCAGTGCTGGTTTCGGCAACAACGGCAAGGTCGATAACCAGGCGTTTGCCGGGCTGTTCACCTACAGCCTCGGCGGCCACGGTTTCAGCCTGGGCTACCAGCAGCTTGAAGGCGACAGCGACTTTCCCTTCGTCAACCAGGGCGATGGCTCGGCCACCTACCTGATCACCGACCGCCAGACCGGTGCACGTTTCCAGAAAGCCGGCGAGCGGACCTGGGTGGCGCAGCACACCTACAACTTCGCCGCTGTCGGCATTCCGGGCCTGACCACGCTGCTGGCCTACCAGCGCGGCGACAACATCAAGTCGGCGCAGGGTGACCAGCATGAGTGGGAGCGCGATTTCTGGGTGACCTACGCAGTGCAGGGCGAGATGTTCAAGGGGCTGTCGTTCTCCTGGCGCAACGCCAGCTTGCGCAGCACCTACGCCAACCAGCGTGACCTGGACGAGAACCGTCTCTACATCACCTACAGCCTGCCGTTGTTCTAAGGCACAGCCCGCGCCACTTTCGTGGGCGCGGGCTTGCTCGTGAACGGGCGCTACTCCTGCTGCACCGGGTGCTGTGGCCACCCGCCGGCAAGTGCGACGAACAGGTCCACGGCGCGGGTGGTGCTGCCCGCCTGGCTGTCGGCTTGCTGGAGCTGCGCTTCGTAGAGCGAGCGCTGTACGTCCAGCAGCTCGAACAGCTCGATGGCACCAGCTTCGTAGCGGGCACTGGAGAGGTTGGCCGCGTTCTGCCAACCATCGGCCGCGCTGGTCAGGCGCAGCGTCTGCTCCTTGCTCCTGGCCAGGCGCACCAGGGCATTCTCGACATCCTCCAGCGCGACCAGCACGGTCTGCTGATACCCCGCCAGGCGACCGGCCGCTTCGGCGTCGGCCGCTGCGATGCGGCTGTTCACCCGCCCCACGTCGAGGAACGACCAATCGATGCCCAGCAGAGCCAGGTTCGATTCGCTGGCGCCGCCATACAGACCTGTGCCCGTGAAGGCATAGGTACCAAGCGCGGCGCCAAGGCTCAGGCGCGGGAACAGGTCGGCAGTGGCGACACCCACCCGGGCGGTGGCGGCGTGCAATTGCTGTTCGGCTGTGGCGACATCCGGTCGGCGCCGGACAATCTGCGCCGGGGTGCCCGGCTCGATGGCCGCCGGTATCCGTGGCATGTCGACCACATGCTGCAGCTGCGCATCGAGCGCTGCTGGCGCGAGCCCGGCGAGCACTGCAAGGCGGTGCTTGTCGACGGCGATGCGCGCCTGCAACTGCGGCATGCGCGACAAGGTGGTGTCGAGCTGGGCCTGGGCCCTGGACAGGTCGTAGCTGGAGCCACGCCCGCCCTGCAGGCGCCCCTGCACGACGGCCAGGGTCTGACGCTGGCTTTCGGCGTTGGCGTTGGTCAGCGTGAGCATCCGCTGCGCTGCACGCAGGTCGATGTAGGTCGTCGCCACCTGGCTGACCACCGCAACCTGCATGGCCTGCAGATCGCTTGCCCGGGCGGCGGTCTCGGCCTGCTGCGATTCGACTGCACGGCGCACGCGCCCGAAGAAGTCCAGCTCCCAGCCCAGCACGGCTTTGTTGGCGTACAGGTCGTGGCTGCGGCTGGCGCCGTTGGCCTCGTCGCTGGCCAGGCGCTGGTGACCGGCCTGGGCCGACAGGGTGACGGTCGGGGCCTGGTCGAAGCGGGCCAGGCGCAGCAGGGCATTGGCAGCGTCGTAGTTGGCCAGTGCTGTGCGCAGGTCGTAGTTGCTTGCCAGTGTCGTATTCACCAGGGCTGTGAGCTGCGGATCGTCGAAGCGCGTCCAGAACGCGTCGTCGGCAGCGCTGGCCTGTGGCTGCACGGCAGGCGTGGCCGTTGCCTGGGAGAAGCTGTCGGGTACCTGCGGGGTCGGGGGGCGATGGTAGTCCGGGCCTACGGCGCAGCCCTGCAGGAGGGCCAGCACCGCTGCCAGCGACCAGTTTGCCGGCTTACTCATGGATCAGGCCCTCGGTGCTGTTCGGCGCCATGTGCGACGGATGGTTGGGGATGGTGGCGCCGAGCTTGCGCAGCACCACGTAGAACACCGGTGTCAGGAACAGACCAAAGAACGTCACCCCGAGCATGCCGCAGAACACGGTGACCCCCGTGGCATGGCGCACTTCGCTGCCCGCGCCGGTGCCGACCAGCAGCGGCACGGCGCCGGCGATGAAGGCTACCGAGGTCATGATGATGGGGCGCAGGCGCAGGCGACATGCCTGCAACGCCGCCTCGACGGTGCCTTGGCCCTGCATCTCCAGCTCGCGGGCGAACTCCACGATCAGGATGGCGTTCTTGCAGGCCAGCCCCATCAGCACCACCAGGCCCACTTGCACGAACACGTTGTTGTCACCGCCGGCCAGCCACACGCCGGTCAGCGCGGCGAACATGCAGATCGGCACGATCAGGATCACCGCCAGGGGCAAGGTCCAGCTCTCGTACAGGGCCGCCAGTACCAGGAAGGCCAGCATCACGGCGACGGGGAAGACGATCGCTGCGGTGTTGCTCTGGGTCACCTGCTGGTAGCTGAGGTCGGTCCATTCCAGCTCGATACCGCGCGGCAGGGTGCGGGTAGCGATCTGCTGGAGCTTCGCGATGACCTCGCCCGAGGACAGCACCCGCGGGTCGGCATCACCGATCAGGTCGGCGGCCGGGTAACCGTTGTAGCGCATCACCGGGTCCGGGCCGAAGGTCGGCACGATATCGACCACCGCGCTGATCGGCACCATCTCGCCCTGCAGGTTGCGCACGCGCAGGCTGCCGATGTCCGCGGCGTTCTGGCGGAACGGGGTGTCGGCCTGGGCCACGACGCGGTACACGCGGCCGAGCATGTTGAAGTCGTTGACGTAGACCGAGCCCAGGTAGGTCTGCAAGGTGTCGAAGATTGCGGTCAGTTCCACGCCCTGGGCCTGGGCCTTGGTGCGGTCGATCTTCACTTGCAGCTGCGGAATGTCCGACTGGTAGGAGCTGACCGGGAAGGTCATGCCCGGGGTGTTGGCCACCTCGGCCTGGAACCGCTCGAGCGCCTTCTGCAGGGCGGCGTAGCCCAGCCCGCCGCGGTCGGTCAGGAACAGCGAGTAGCCGGAGCCGTTGCCCAGGCCCTGGATCGGCGGCGGCAGCAGCGCGTAGGCCGAGCCATCCTTGATCGCGGCGAACTTGCGGTTGAGCTCGGCGTTGATGTCTGCGGCGCTGCGTGTGCGTTCGGAGAATGGCTTGAGCAGCACGTAGGAGGTCACCAGGTTGGGCGTGGTGGTGTTCTGCAGGGCGTTGGAGCCGACATAGGAGTTGGCGTAGGCCACCCCTTCGATGCTCGAGGCGATGGCCGACATCTGTCTGGCGACCGCATCGGAGCGGGCCAGCGAGGCGCCGGGCGGCAGGGTGGCACCGGCGAACAGGTACAGCTTGTCCTGATTGGGGATGAAACCGTTGGGGATGACATTGAACAGCACACCCGTGGCTCCCAGCAGTACGGCGTAGACCACGAACACCAGGCCTCGTCGCGGCAGGATGCGGGCGATGCTGCCTTCATAACGCTGCGAGCTGCGGTTGAAGAAACGGTTGAACGGACGCAGCAGCCAGCCCAGGGCGGCGTTCATCAGGCGCGTCAGGCGGTCGGGTGGCGTGTCATGGTGGCGCAGCAGCTTGGCTGCCAGGGCCGGCGACAGGGTCAGCGAGTTGATGGTCGAGATCACCGTGGAGATGGCGATGGTGACGGCGAACTGCTTGTAGAACTGCCCGGTGACGCCGCTCATGAAGGCCATCGGCACGAACACTGCGCACAATACCAGGCCGATTGCCAGGATCGGCCCCGACACCTCGCGCATGGCCTGGTGTGCAGCCTGCAGCGGCGTCAGCCCCAGCTCGATGTTGCGCTCGACGTTTTCCACCACGACGATGGCGTCGTCCACCACGATGCCTATCGCCAGCACCAGCCCGAACAGGGTCAGGGTGTTGACCGAGTATCCGAGCAGGTAGAGGAAGGCGAAGGTGCCGACGATCGACACTGGCACGGCAATCAGCGGAATGATCGAGGCGCGCCAGGTCTGCAGGAACAGCACCACCACCAGCACGATCAGGACCATGGCCTCGAACAGCGTGTGCTGTACGGCGCTGATTGATTCACGGACGAACACCGTCGGGTCCCAGACGCTGGTGTAGCTCACGCCTTCGGGGAAGTCCTTCGATAGGCTGTCGAGCTTGGCGTAGACCGCGTTGGCCACCTCGATGGCGTTGGCGCCGGGTGTGAGGAAGATGCCCACGGCCACTTCCTGGTTCTTGCCGCGGAACACGCGCAGGGTGTAGTCGCCGGAGTCCAGCTGCACCCGCGCCACATCCGACAGCCGCGTTACCTGTCCGTCGCGCCCGTTCTTGAGCACGATGTCGGCGAATTCCTGTTCGGTCTTCAGGCGGCCCTGGACGTTGATCGAGATGAGGAAGTCGTTGTCCTGCGGCGAAGGCTCTGCCCCCAGTTGCCCGGCCGAGACCTGCACGTTCTGCTGGCGGATGGCGGCAATGGCGTCCTGGGCGGTGAGGTTGCGCGCGGCGAGCTTGTGCGGGTCGAGCCAGATGCGCATGGCGTAGTCGCCCGCACCGTAGAGGATGACGTCGCCGATGCCGGGAATGCGCGACAACTCGTCCTTCACATGCAGGCGCAGGTAGTTGCGCAGGTACAGGGCGTCGAACTGGTCGTTGGTCGAGTACATGTCGACGAACATCAACGGCGTCGGCGATTGCTTCTGGGTGGTCACTCCGTACTGGCGCACCGACTCGGGCAGGCGCGACAGGGCCTGACTCACCCGGTTCTGCACCCGCACCGCGGCGGTGTCCGGATCGACCTTGGCGTTGAAGGTGACCACCACCTGCAGCGTGCCGTTGGAGCTGGCGACGGACTTGAGGTAGATCATGTCTTCCACGCCGTTGATCGCTTCTTCCAGCGGCACGGCGACGGACTCGGCGATTTCCTTGGGGTTGGCACCGGGGTAGGTGGCTTTCACCACGACGGTGGCGGGCACCACTTCGGGGTATTCACCCACTGGCAGCAGCGGGATGGCCACCAGGCCCGCGGCGAAAATGATGATCGACAGGACGATCGCGAAGATCGGCCTGTCGATGAAGAACTTGGAAAAGTCCATGGCTGGAACCCCTGGCTATTGCTTGTCGTGTTGCGCGGCACTGGAAACCTGAAGTTCGCGGGTGTCGCCGGAGAGTGCGTGGGGGGTGACCGGGCTGCCGCTGGCATGCACGTTCTGCAGGCCCGAGACGATGATGCGGTCGTCTGCGACCAGCCCCGAGCGGATGACGCGCTGGCGCTCGATGCGCTGAGCGGTTTCGACGTAACGGCGTTCGGCCTTGTTGTCGCTGCCAAGCACGTAGACGTACTGCTTGTCCTGGTCGGTGAGGATCGCCCGGTCTGGCACCAGGGTGGCCAGCGCCGGTTCGCCCACGGCCAGCTGGACCTTCGCGTACAGCCCGGCGGTGAGCAGGCGGTCGGGGTTGCGCACGGTCGCACGGGCGCGCAGCGTGCCGGTACTGGCGTTCACCTGGTTGTCGATGAAGCTCAGCTCGCCGCTGTAGGGATAGTCGTCGTCGCTGGCAAGGCCGATGCGCACCTCGGTGCTGGCGGCCTGCCTGAGGGCTTTCTGGTATTTCAGGAAGCTGTGTTCGTCGGGGTCGAAGTAGACGTGCACCGGGTCCTGGGAAACCACGGAGGTGAGCACGGACTGGTCGGCGACGGCAAGGTTGCCGAGCGTCAGTTGAGCACGGCTGGTGCGCCCGTCGATGGGCGCGCGCACTTCGGTGAACTCAAGGTTCAGCGCCGCCGTGGCGACGGCGGATTCGGCGGCGCGAACCTCGGCCTGGCTCTGCTCGCGGGCCGAGCGCTTCTGTTCGGCTTCTTCACGGGAAACGGCGCTGCTCTTGAGCAGTTGCTGGGCGCGCAGGTCTTGCTGGCTGGCGAACGCCAGCGACGCCCGGGCCCGTTCCAGTTGGGCGCGGGCGCTGTCGAGCGCGTTGCGGTAGGGGCGTTGGTCAATGACGAACAGCAGGTCGCCTTTTCTGACTTCGGCGCCTTCGCGGTAGGCCACCCGGGTGATGTAGCCGCCGACGCGGGGCAGGATCGCTACCGTCTCGGTGGCGCTGACCCGGCCATTGAACGTGTCCCAGGTCTTGACCCTTTGCTGGGTGACCGGGATCACTTCGACATCGGGGGCACTGGCGCTGGCGGCCTGGCTGGATTCTGGGTTGCAGCCACTGACCAGCAAGGCCGTGGCGATCATTCCGGTAACGGCGACTAATCGGGCGCGCACAGGATCATCCTTAACGAGGGGATTGATGGGCGGGACTCAGCACGCAGGCGCTGTGCGTGGTTGGCTATCGTCGGCGGCAGGCTGCTTTTGCCTGGCCTGCTGCTCGGCGGCCTGCAGTGCCTCCTGCTGCTTGTGTCTTTCAATGTCCTTGGCTTGCTCGGCAAAGGTGGCGCGCAAGCGTTCATGGAAGCGTTCGAGGGCTTCGCCACCGTCGGAGGCTTGGGCGAAGAAGGGCAGGGCAGAGGCCAGCAGGACAAGGACCTTGAAACTGTTTTTCATGGCGTTCTCTCAAATGACGCGCACAGCGAGGCGCTAGATAGGATTCGGTAGGTGGAGTGGCAGGCGGTCGATGAGGGCGTTTATCAGGGCCGGTCAATCATCTGCCACGCAGACGAGCGCACTTTAAGAGAAGGTGTTTCACGGATAAACTAGCTGAATTCGTTTTATTCTTACGGGATCTCGGACAATGGCATTCGATCGACTGGAAGCGATGCGCGCCTTCTGCCGCATCGTCGAAGTGGGCAGTTTCAGCCGCGCGGCAGAGTCGCTGAACCTCGCCAAGACCACGGTTTCAGGCCAGGTCCAGGCGCTGGAGAACCTGCTGGGCATCAAGCTGTTGCACCGCACCACGCGCAAGGTCTCGACCACTACTGAAGGTGCGGCCTACTACCAGCGTGCACGGGTCATCCTCGAGGATGTGAACGAGCTGGAGGCCTCGGCATCGCAGAGCTGTGGCGCAGTACGTGGGCGGGTCAAGGTCGAGATGCCGTCGCCGGTGGGGATCTTGCTGGTGGTGCCGGCATTGCCGGATTTCGCCGCCAGGTTTCCAGATATCGTGCTGGATGTGCGTTGCAGTGAACGCGTGGTGGATTTGGTGCAGGAGGGCGTGGATTGTGCGATCCGTGGCGGGCACGTGGCAGACCAGGACCTGGTCTGCCGGCCAATCGGGGTGATGCGGTTCTGCTTCTGCGCCGCGCCGTCCTACCTTGCCTCGGCACCGCCGCTCCAGGTACCGGCTGATCTGCCACGCCATCGCCATCTGGGCTTCAAGTTCCCGGCGACCGATCGCCGCTACATCCCCACCCTCACTCGCGGCGACGAGCATTTCACCCTCGACCATCCACCGGCCATGTACTTCAACAGCGGCAGCGCCACGGCCGCTGCCGTGGTCGCCGGGTTGGGCGTGGCCTTCCTGCCCAGGGCCGAGGCTGAGGTGCACATCCGCAGCGGGCAATTGGTCGAGGTGCTGAGCGATTGGCAGATGGGCACCATGCCGATGTCGTTCGTCTACCCGCCGACCCGGGCGTTGTCGGCGAGGGTCCGGGCGTTCGCCGACTGGGTGACGGCGCTGATGGCAGAGGATCCGGTGTGGGCACCGGTCAGGTAGCGTCGGGTTGAATGCCGCTGCGCTGCACGAGCATTCACGCGCGATCACCGCCAGTGCTACAGTCGCTTCTTTTTTGCCCCGAGGATGGAACATGCGAGCACTACTGCCGATGACTGCAGCCCTGATGTTGATTGGCTGCGCTTCGTCGACCATGGAGGCCGCGCGCAACGGCCAGCCCAGCGCGCGCCTCGACTCGCAGAAAGCGCCGGAGTTGGTGGCCCAGTGCATCCAGTTCAGCTGGCAGGAAGAATCGCGCTTCGGCGTTGACGCCAGTGGTTACCTGGAAACGCGCAAGGGTGGTGGCTTGACGGTGTACACCCGCGAGGCGGAATCCTTCGTTGACGTCTACCCGCAGGCTGGCGGGACCCGGGTCGATTACTACGCCCGCAAGAACGACATGGTTGCGCTGCAGCGCAAGGCTGCTGCGGCAACCTGCCTGTGAGTCAGCGAGGCATGTAGCGCAGTTGCCAGCGCCGTGGAATCTTCCACGAGACCACGGCGAGCAGCAGGGCGGTCAGCGCGCTGGCCAGCAGCGCCGCTCGCTCGAAGCGTTGCTCCAGCAGCACACCCAGCACTGCGCCGATGAACATGCCGCTCCAGGGCACCAGTTGTACGCGCCACCCCAGCCGTTGTTGGCCCAACAGGGTGCGGCCCAGCCCGCGGCCGAACCGCGACAGCGCGCCGGTGACGTAGGTCAGGCCGATCGGCAGGCCGTTCACTTCCTCGACCACCGCATTGATCATGCCCATCGCGGTCACCGCCGCCAGTAGCGCGAGCAGTTGCATGGGCTCTGGCAGCATGCCGGCGACCGCCAGCAGCAGGGCGATCACACCCAGCAACGGCCAGTGGCGCCGGCCGCTTCTGGCGGCAACGATCACCCCCAGTGCGTTGCCCAGCACGAACGCCGCGATCACCAGCGCCAGGCGCAGCACCGGCCCCAGCTCGGCGCTGCCCAGCGAGACCGCCAGGCGCGTGGTGTTGCCGCTCATGAACGAAACGAAATCGCCCGTGGCCATGAAGCCGATGGCATCGGTCATGCCGGCGAGTACCGACAAGGCGGCAACGAAATACAGCCCCACCGTGCCGCGGCGCTGTACCCGCTGTTGACGCTGGCTGTCGAGTGACGCACTTCCCGGTAGCATCGCAGCTCTCCCCCTGAATCAGCCCAGCCGTGCCTCGAGCCTGGCGATATGTGCTTGCAGCCGTTCATGTTCTTCGCGTTCGGCGGTGATGTTCGCGAATACGCTGATCAGGTGCTCGGGTTGGCCGTCGGCCTGGCGTTGCAACGAAGTACGCGCGCGGACCCACAGGTAGTGGCCGTTTTTGTGGCGTACGCGCTTTTCCACTTCGTAGCGGTCGATCTCGCCGTCAAGCAGGCGCTGCAGCAAGTGCAGGTTGTGCGGCAGGTCGTCGGGATGGGTCAATTGCTGGAAGGTGGTGCCGTAGAGCTCGTCTTCGCGGTAGCCCAGCAGTTCGCAGAAGCTGCCGTTGACCCGCTGCCAGCTGCCGTCGGGATCGATGTAGGCCAGCGCGCCCCAGGCGAACTCGAAGATGGTGCGAAAGCGCGCCTCGCTCTGGCGCAATTCTTCTTCGGCGACTTTGCGTTCGGTGGTGTCCATGCTGATGCCGACCATCTTCACCGCGCGCCCGGCGCTGTCGGCCAGCACGGTGGCGCGCGAGGCGATCCAGCATTGGCTGGCGTCGGGGCGGGTGATGCGAAAATCGCATTCGCAACCGGTGCCGTCGGCGACGGCCTGAGCGTACATGGCCTGCATCGGCGGAATGTCGTCCGGGTGGATATGTGCCCAGAACTCTTCGTTGCGCTGCACGGGCCAGCCATACACCGCCTCGACGTTGGGCGAGTAGGTGACTTCATCGGTGACCAGGTTCCACTCCCAGGTGACGATGCGTGCGCCTTCCTGGGCCAGTTTCATGCGGGTTTCACTTTCCATGATCTCGGCGGTGTAGCGGCGCCGCACGTCGGTCATCGGCAGCTCTACCACCTCGGCCTGCTGCACGCTCTGCAAGGCTTCTTCACCGTAGCGCAGCCAGATCCAGTTGACCTTGAGAAAGGCGGCGAGCTTGCGCAGGTTGTCGTAGTCGATTTCGCCACCGCGAGTCCACTTGTGCACCGCAGTGCGTGAAATGCCCAGGGCGGTGCCCACGGCTTGCAGGGTCAGCTTGTGGTGTTCGAGCAATTCCTTGAGGCGAAAGGCAAAGCTGTTTTCAACCATGGGGCGGTTCCTGGAAGCGGGCCGGAAACGCGAGTATACCCGAGCCGTAAACTTCAGGTTGACGGGCAAATGCGGTTTTTTCTCATCCGGGTACTCCTCGCATCGTTCATAAATTGTTATGTTATTACATGAAATTTAGGAGCGTCGTTGATGAAAGTTTCCCCCGCCCGGTTCTACCTGGGTTTTTCCCTGTCTGTGTTCGGCCTGCCTGGCAATGCAGCCGAACCTGTAATACTCGAGGCCCTGACCGTCAGCGACAGTCATCTGCAGGAGCGCGCCGACGGCCCTGTGCAGGGCTATCGCGCCACCCGCTCGAGCACCGCGACGCGCACCGATACCGATGTGCGCGACACGCCGCAGAGCATCGCCGTGGTGCCCAGTCAGGTGCTTGAAGACCTCAACAGTACGCGCATCGACCGTGCCCTGGACTTTGCCGGTGGCGTCACCCGGCAGAACAACTTCGGTGGCTTGACCTTCCTCAACTACAGCGTGCGCGGTTTTACCACCGGCGAGCTGTACAAGAACGGCTTTGCCATCAACCGCGGCAGCTACAGTGCACCGGACACCTCGACCATCGAGCGCATCGAGGTGCTCAAGGGCCCGGCCGCCAGCCTGTACGGGCGCGGCGATCCGGGTGGCCTGGTCAATATCGTCAGCAAGCGTCCGCAGGAGGAGGCGTTCACGCGCCTGAAGGCCAGCGCCGGCACCTGGGATCGCTACCGCGGCAGCCTCGACGTCAACACGCCGCTGGACGAGGAGGGGCGCCTGCTGTCGCGCGTCAATCTGGCAGTGGAAGATAACGGCAGCTTTCGCGATCACGTCGACAGCCGCCGACAGATCGTCAGCCCGTCGCTGAGCTGGCAACTCGACCCTGACACACGGTTGTTGCTGGATGCCGAATTCTCGCGCACCGAGTCGGTGTTCGACCGGGGTATTCCGGCGGTCAACAACCAGTTGGGATCCGTGAAGCGCTCGACCTTTCTCGGCGAGCCCAACGACGGCCACATTCGCAACGACAACCAGACCCTGGACCTGGCCCTGGAACGCTACCTGAACGACAGCTGGAAACTGCGCCTGGCCAACCACTACACCCAGGGCCACCTGCGCGGCAACAGTTCGGAGCCGTCGCGGGTGGTCGGCCAGGCGATCAGCCGTTTCTACCGCGAACGCAATTTCGAGTGGAACGACAACATTACCCAGGCCGAACTGCACGGGCAGTTCGATTTCCTCGGCTGGCAGCACCAGAGCCTGATCGGCCTGGAGTACGAGAACTACCGCAACAGCCAGAAATACCCACAGAGCGCTACGTCGCTCGGCTATGGGCTGGATATCTACCAGCCGGTCTACGGCCAGCCCAAGCCGCCGCTGATCAACCCCAATGACTTCTTCGAACGCACCGAAAGCCAGGCGCTCAACCTGCAAGACCAGATCATCTTCGACGAGCGCTGGCGTGGCCTGCTCGGCGTGCGCCTGGAACGGGTCGAGCAGACGGCGCTGAACCGTGCCACCGGGGTAAGCAACAGCCAGGTCAAGGAAGTCGCTACGCCGCGAGTGGGGCTGTTGTATCAATGGACGCCGGAAGTGGGGGTGTTCGCCAATGCTTCCACCTCGTTCAAGCCCAACGCCATCGGCACCCAAGGCCAGGTGTACAAGCCGGAGAAGGGGCTGGGCTACGAGACGGGTCTGAAGCTCGACCTGTTCGACAGCCGGCTCGGTGCGACTGTGGCGTTGTTCAGCATCGACAAGGAAAACGTCGTCACCACCGATGCCTTTGGTGAAAGCATCGCCGCGGGCAAGGCGCACAGCCAGGGGCTGGACGTGCAGTTCAGCGGTCAGCTCACCGAGGCCGTGCGGGTAATCGGTGCCTATGCCTATATCGATGCCGAGGTCACCAAGGGCGATGCCGCACTGCCCAAGGGCAGCGACCTGCTGGGCATTCCTCGGCACAGCGGCAGCCTGATGGTGGTGCACGAGTTCCAGAACGGCTGGCTGCGTGGCTCGGATGTCGGCGCCTCGGCCAACTACGTGGGTGAGCGCTCCGGGCAGGCGGGCGGCGACCTGCGCCTGCCGGCGTACAGCACGCTGGACTTGCTGGCGCACTACAAGGCCAGCGAGCAGTTGAGTTTCGGGGTGAACCTGAACAACGTCTTCGACCGCAAGTACTACGAGCGCGGCTATAACGCGGCGTGGAACATGCCGGGCGAGCCGCGCAACCTGAGTGTGAGCATGAGTCTGTCGCTGTAACCTGAGGGACCGCAAAGCGGTCCCGAACCAAGCCCCTCATCAACCCCGCTGCATCCACCCCGGGCAGCGGTCCTCGAACGAGTGCCCGGTCGGCACCAGGTGCTCGTCGTCGATCTCATCGAAACACCCCAGCAGCAACGCCACCGTTGGTGCATCGTCGATTGCTCCTATCGAACTGCCGCAGCTTCGGCAAAATGCCCGGCTGGAATAATCCGAGGAGCGCCAGGTGTCAGGCGCACCGCCGACACCTACCCAGCGCACTTGCGCACGATCGAACTCCACCCAGCTCGCCACCAGTGCTCCGGTGTGCTGCTGGCACCAGCGGCACGAGCAGTGGTGGGGATTGCCCGCTGGCCCATCGGCCTCGAAGCGGATCGCACCGCACAGGCAGCCGCCCTTGTAGGTCTTCATGCTGGCGTTCTCTCCTTGAAGGCTGGTTGTCGGCCTGCCCCCTGGCCGGTTAACGTGGCGGTTTTTCGCACAGGGAAGTGTCCATGAATCCGTCACTGGAACTCAACCGCGCCAATTGGGACGAGCGGGCGCCATTGCACGCCGCCTCGCCGGGCTATGAAGTCGAATGCTTCGTGCAGTCTGCCACGCATCTTTCGGAAGTCGTGCGCTTCGACCTGCCGCGCCTGGGCAATATACAGGGCCTCAAGACCCTGCACCTGCAATGCCACATCGGCACCGACACCTTGTCGCTTGCGCGGCTGGGCGCGCAGGTCAGCGGGCTGGACTTTTCGCCCGCATCGCTGGCGCAGGCGCGGTTGCTGGCAGAGCGCTGTGGCACCGATATCGACTATGTCGAGGCGGATGTCTACCGTGCCAGCGACGTGCTGCCCAAGGCGAGCTATGACTTGATCTACACCGGGATCGGCGCATTGTGCTGGCTGCCGGACATCCAGCGCTGGGCGCAGAATGTCGCGGCATTGCTCAAGCCGGGCGGACGGCTGTTCCTGCGTGAGGGGCACCCGATGTTGTGGACGCTCGACGAAACCCACGCCGATCGCCTGCAGGTCGACTTTCCGTACTTCGAGCATGAGGCGCCGCTCATCTTCCACAGCGACCAGACCTACGTCGAAAGCGAACATCGCCTGGCGCAGACCGAGACCCATTCCTGGAACCGCGGCCTTGGCGAAATCATCACGGCGCTGCTTGAACAAGGCATGCAATTGACCGCCCTGGTCGAGCACCCGAGCATCCCGTGGGAGGCGTTGCCTGGGCAGATGCTCAAGGGCGCCGACGGCGAGTGGCGCCTGGCCGAGCGGCCCGAGCGCCTGCCGTTGAGCTACACGCTGCAGGCGCGCAAGGGCTGATCAGGAAAGGAAACCGCCGTCGACGTTGAGTGCGGTACCGGTGGTATAGCTCGACGCGTCGCTGGCCAGGTACAGCACCGCGCCGGCCATCTCGCTCGGGTCGGCCACGCGCTTGAGCGGAATCTGCTGCAGGGCGGCGTTGAGGATGGCGTCGTTCTTCACCAGTGCCGAGGCGAACTTGGTGTCGGTCAGGCCCGGCAGCAGGGCGTTGCAGCGGATGCCGAACTGCGCGCACTCCTTGGCGAAGACCTTGGTCATGTTGATCACCGCAGCCTTGGTCACCGAGTAGATGCCCTGGAACAAGCCCGGTGTCACGCCGTTGATCGACGCTACGTTGATGATGCTGCCACCGCCGTGCTCGCGCATCAGCTTGCCGGCTTCCACCGACATGAAGAAGTAGCCGCGGATGTTCACGTCGACGGTCTTCTGGAAGGCGCTGACGTCGGTGTCGAGTACGTTGCAGAACTGCGGGTTGGTGGCGGCATTGTTGACCAGGATATCCAGGCGTCCGAACTGCTCGCGGATGCCGGCGAACACTTGCTGGATCTGGTCCAGCTCACCGATATGGCAGGCCACCGGCGTAGCCTTGCCGCCGGCTGCGATGATTGCGTCGGCGACCTGCTGGCAGCCGTCGAGCTTGCGGCTGGAGACGATCACATGGGCCCCTTGTTGAGCCAGCAAATGGGCGATGGCTTCGCCGATGCCGCGGCTGGCGCCGGAAACGAAGGCGATCTTGCCGTCAAGGTCGAACAGTTGGGTCTTGGACATGCTGGTTTTCCTTGTTGTCGCCGGTTACAGGGTGGATTTGCCGATCAGTTGCAGGCTCATCTGCTCCAGCAGCCGGTTCATGTGGATGAACTGGGCGAAGCGTTTGTCCTGGGTCTGGCCGTGGAAGAAGCGGTAGTAGATCTGCTGGACGATCCCGGCCAGGCGGAACAGGCCGTAGCAGTAATAGAAGTCGAAGTTGTCGATGCGAATGCCGGCGCGCTCGGCGTAATAGTCGACGAACTGGCGGCGGGTCAGCATGCCGGGGGCGTTGCTCGGCTGGCGGCGCATCAGTTGCACCGGTGCCGGGTCGTTGGCCTCGATCCAATAGGCCAGGCTGTTGCCCAGGTCCATCAGCGGGTCACCGATGGTCGCCATCTCCCAGTCCAATACGCCGATGATGCGCATGGGGTTGTTGGCATCGAGGATGACGTTGTCGAAGCGGTAGTCGTTGTGCACGATGCCAGGGCGCGCGTGGTCGGCGGGCATCTTCTCGCGCAGCCAGGCGATCACCTCTTCCCAGCGCGGCGCATCCGGGGTCAGGGCTTTTTCGTAGCGGCTCGACCAACCTTCGATCTGACGCTGCACATAGCCTTCGGGCTTGCCCAGGTCGGCCAGGCCGCAGGCGTTGTAGTCGACCTGGTGCAGTTCCACCAGACGGTCGATGAAGCTCTTGCACAGCGCCTCGGTGCGGCTGGCGTCGAGGTTCAGCTCCGGGGGCAGGTCCGAGCGCAGGATGACACCCTCGACCCGCTCCATCACGTAGAACTCGCCGCCGATCAGCGATTCGTCGGTGCAGTGCACATAGGCCTTGGGGCAGAACGGGAAGCCGTCGTTGAGCTGGTTGAGGATGCGAAACTCGCGGCCCATGTCATGGGCCGACTTGGCCTTGTGCCCGAAGGGCGGACGACGCAGCACGAACTCGCGCTCGGGGTAGGCGACCAGATACGTGAGGTTGGAGGCGCCGCCGGGGAACTGGCTGATGCTCGGGGTGCCTGCGAGGCCCGGGATATGCGCCTTGAGGTAAGGATCGATGATGGCTGCATCGAGTTCTTCGCCGGGGCGGACCTGGGTGGACTGGTCGGTGAGCGTCATGCGTATTCCTTATTCTCGGTCGCAAGGATCATTGGCTAATCTAATGGCCAACCTGGGTTGGGACAAGCGTGCCAAACGTCATATCGACGCGGGTGTTGCTGCGCGATCACTGCCCCTGATGAATGGTGCATGCAGGCTGCGGGCAAAAAAAAACCGAAGCCGGTCAGGCCTCGGTTTTCTTCAAGCGCGTGTTCGCATCACTCAGGACGGGAACAGCTCGCTCAGCTTCATCGACAGCATCATGTCGCCTTCGACGCGCAGCTTGCCGCCCATGAAAGCCTGCATGCCATCGGTCTCGCCACTGACGATGCCTTTGAGGGTTTCGCTGTCCAGAACCAGGGTGCAGTTGGCGTCAGGGTTCTCGCCTTCCTGGATCTCGCAGGTGCCGTCCTTGACGAGCAGGGCGTAGTGCTTGTCTTCGTCGGTGATGTTGAAGCCGAACACCAGGTCCAGGCCGGCGGCGGCGGCAGGGTTGAACTTGGCTTTCATCGCTTCGACTGCTTTAGCTACGTCGCTCATGGTGTATTCCTTGTTGGGTGAAAGTCGCGTGCACGGGGCACAACAGGCCGGGCTCATCGATAGGTGAGAAGCTCCGGCATCCGCAACAGCTGCACGTGGGCCTGGCTGTTGAAGGAGGTCAATGCCACGTCGCGGCCACGGAACTTCAGGTGGCTGAGCGACGTGTTGATGATCTGCCAGTTCAGCGCGAACGCCTGGGCTGGGGTGATTCCGGTGACCAGGTGGAGCAGGGCGGCGATGCTGCCACCGGAGGTGAAGATGGCAATGTTGTCACGGCTTGAGGCTTGTGCCAGGACGCGTTGCAGGCCGGCACCAACGCGCGCTGTGAACGCGGTCCAGGTCTCCAGGCCATCGTGAGCCTCGTGCTCGCCGTCATGCCAGCGCTGCACCATCAGCGCGAACAGACGCTGGAACTCGCTGCGATTCTGCGCAGCATTGCGCAGCACGTGCAGCGCCTCGGGCTCGTCTGGCAGCAGGGCAGGGAGCAGGGCGCGGATCACGCCGTCGGCATCGAACTCATTGAAGGCTGCGTCGGTCTCTATGGCCGGGATCGCGCAGCCGGTAGCGGCCATTGCGTCGAGCGTCAGCCGCGCGGTGTCCTGCTGGCGCCGCAGGTCGCCGGCCACGCAGCGATCCAGGTGCAGGTCCAGTTGAGCCAGGTGCTCACCCAACGCCTGACTCTGGCGCACACCCAGCGGCGACAGGACATCGTAGTCGTCGGCGCCGAAGGAGGCTTGGCCATGTCGGATCAGGTAGATGTTGCCCACTGGAATGTCCGGCCGGGATGGAGGTTGCTGCGAGGTTAGGATGCGCCAGAGAGGCTGTCAATGAAAAAACATACAAGCGTTTGAAAAGGTTGTTTGAACTGTGTTGCCAGCATTTTCCCATGCTGGCGGCAGCCCAGGCGCACCGGTATGCTTGCATCAGTTTCGCGTCGTGCAGGCGCAGGTTCATTAAGGAGTCAATGTGGAGTTTCTTGCCGAATACGCAAGCTTTCTCGCCAAAACCGCCACTGTGGTGATCGCCATCCTGGTCATCCTTTCGGGTATCGCCAACCTGCGTGGCAAGGGTCGACGCAAGCCCGGCGGGCAATTGCAGGTCACTCGCCTCAACACCTTCTACAAGGAGCTGCGCGAGCGCCTGGAAGCTGGCCTGCTCGACAAGGCCGAGCTCAAGGCCCTGCGCAAGCAGCAGGCCAAGACGGAAAAACAGAAGAAGAAAGGCAA
The DNA here is from genome assembly GCF_016624805.1 of Pseudomonas sp. S44. Lineage (NCBI taxonomy): Bacteria > Pseudomonadati > Pseudomonadota > Gammaproteobacteria > Pseudomonadales > Pseudomonadaceae > Pseudomonas > Pseudomonas sp. S44. The sequence continues at coordinate 74,087 of NZ_JACVTY010000015.1, read as the reverse complement.
GGCCAAGCCCGAGGAAAAGGGCCGGGTCTTCGTGCTGGATTTCGACGGCGACATCAAGGCCTCCGCCACCGAGAGCCTGCGCAACGAAATCACTGCGCTGCTCACCCTCGCCACCCCACGTGACGAAGTGGTGCTGCGCCTCGAGAGCGGTGGCGGGCTGGTGCACAGCTACGGCCTGGCTGCCTCGCAGCTGGCGCGTATCCGCCAGGCCGGCATTCCGCTGACCGTGTGCATCGACAAGGTCGCGGCCAGCGGCGGCTACATGATGGCCTGTATCGGCGAGAAGATCGTCAGTGCGCCGTTCGCCGTACTTGGCTCGATCGGCGTCGTCGCGCAGCTGCCCAACGTCAATCGCTTGCTGAAAAAGCACGACGTCGACTTCGAGGTCTTCACGGCCGGCGAATACAAGCGCACCGTCACCGTGTTTGGCGAGAACACCGAGAAGGGCCGGGAGAAATTCCAGGAAGACCTGGATATCACTCACCAGCTGTTCAAGGACTTCGTCGCCCGCTACCGCCCACAGCTGCACATCGACGAAGTCGCCACCGGCGAAGTGTGGCTGGGTGTTGCCGCACTCAACCGCAAGCTGGTCGACGAGCTGCGCACCAGTGACGAATACCTCAGCGACCGCGCCCACGACGCCAACCTGTTCCACGTCCGCTACGCCGAGCGTAAATCCCTGCAGGAGCGCATCGGCGTGGCCGCCAGCGGTGCCGTGGAGAACACCTTGGTAGGGCTTTGGAGCAGGCTTGGCCGCTTGCGCTAACACCTTGAACCCCTTGAAGATTTTTTTCTTCAGGGGGGTTGCAAGGTGAGGGGAATGCCGACATAATGGCGTCCATCGAAACGCAGCTCACTTGAAAAAGCTGAGCAGTTTCAAGGAGATAGCGAAAGCTGACTCCGAACTTTGAGGCCGAGTAGCAAAGTGGTTATGCTCCGGATTGCAAATCCGTCTACGCCGGTTCGATTCCGACCTCGGCCTCCACCATTCGAAAGCCCCGCAGATTAACGTCTGCGGGGCTTTTCTTTGTGCGCAGAAAATCCAGATCGTTTCCGCATCTTTAGGCATCGTTTCCGCATCAGCCCTCTATTTGGTCGGGCTGACCACCTCGCCGACGCGGCGATAAACGCGCTTGGTGATTTCCTCCTTGGAGTGCCCAAGCAGCCGACTGGCGTGGCTGATGTCTTCAATCTCCGACGCCGCCTTCGGTCGGATATCGCGGAACTGGAACTGCCGAACTTTGATGGCCAGGTCTGTGTTTCCGTCGGCAGTAAGCTTGCGCGCAGCCCTGTCCCGGGCTTCGCTGAAGCGGTTCCTCAGCATTTCCCAGCTCATGCGCAGGCCTGAGTCGTTGGTGATGAGGCGTGAGTTGCGCACACCCTGCAGCTTTCGCCGCTCCAGAAGCGCCTCGATGAACAGGCCAAGGCCGGTGAGCTCACCGTTGACGTGCCGCCGGATGCGCAGCTTCTTGTCGGTCTTGTTCTGATCGACCCACAGGTAGTCCTCGTCCAGATCGACGGTGCTGAACTTCAGGGTGTCTGCTGGGCGCTGCCCGGCCAGGTAGGCCAGATCCATGGCATCTTTGAGGCCCTGGTCGCCTTCGGCATACACCGCATCCCAGATTTCGTCGGCCGCGTAGAAGTCGCGCACCTTCTCCTTATTGCGGCGAACCGCCAGGCATGGGTTGCGCTCTGCAAATCCCCATTCCATAGCCATGGTGAAGACGTGGGATAGAAGGGCGATCTCCCGGTTTGCCCGGGTCTTCCCGCTGCGGGCGTCCCGGTACTGGGCAATGACAGGCGGGTTGATCGCCTCAATGGGGGCGTCAGCGAACGCCTTGCGCAGGCGCTCCAGCTCGTATTTGTTGTCCTTTTGCGTGCGTGGGGACTTGCCCGGGATGATGTCCCGCTCGTAACGGTCAAACAGCTCGCCCATCGTCGCCATCACTTTCGGCTTCGCCCTGTGCTCCAGGCGGGCCCACTCCAACTTGGCCTCAGCGAGGTCAGTCCCCAGCGGCACTTCCTGCCGCTTCCCTTCAGCATCCCTCCCGTCGTAGTAGTAGCCAACCCACAGCTTGCCGCTTTTTAGCTTGCGGACCCGCCGCAGCATTCTGGGCGGCAGGTCCTTGTTCGATGCCTTCCTGTTGCGCATCCTTTACCCCACGCGCGATAAGTCCAATGTCCAGGTTTCAGTTGTTGCATTCGTCGCGTTTGGCTTCACACCGGCCATCTTGAGCCTGGCGTATACCCGGCCAACAATGGGCCGCCTGGCCCGGGTGAGCGTGTACTGCCAGCCGTTGTTGGCCAGCCAGGCGATTTGTTTGCTCGGGATCTGGTAGCCGGTGATGCGGATCACCTCTTCCTCGTCGAGAAACTCGCTTGCATGTTCCATGGGATGGTCTCCACGCCGCCGGTGGCGGCAGTTTTGTGGTCAGTCGCAGCTGCTGGAGCTGGATCCGCTGTCGCCGGAACTGCTGCTGTCGCTCGACGAAAAGCTGCTGCCGCTGTCGTAGCTGCTGTAGTCCCGGCTGCTGCACGAACTGCTCGAGCGAGCCGGTTCGTAGCTGTCCGCCAGATGTATGGGATGCATAGGGCTGACTGGGCTCATGGGGTTGAGCGGGTCGAGCATCGGGTCTTGCCGGCCAGATGCGGGGCTGTGGCCGCGGGCATACCCGGTAGGGCCGAGCGCGGCGCGTTGTGCTGGCTTCTTCTTGCGCTTGAACAGGCGGGCCAAGAAATTGAACATGAGTCTCTCCATGCCCGCAGTCGGCGGGCTTGAGTTGTTGGGGGAGGGGTTAGGCTTCTGGTTCGAAGCAGCGTTTGTAGCGCGCGCGGTAATCGTCGCGCTCCAGGTTGTCGAGCAGCTCTTGCTCGCGGCCGTCGGCCCACATCTGCTGATGACGCTTATTGCACGTGAAGCCGGTGTCCGACTCGCTTTCGCCGTCAACCCATTCCAGCCACTTGCAGGTGTTGCAGTTTTTGCTCATCGCGGCCCCTTGCGATCAGGTAGGCCATGTAGGCGAGGGCGATCATGATTCCACCGTCTTTGGCTCAAGCCTAGCCAGGCGATCGCGCAACGAGTTGATTTCCTCCTGATACTCATCGGCCAGCTTGGCCAGGTCGTCGAAGTTGATCCAGTTGCCGTGCTTGTCTGGAACGCGGATGACGCTGCCTTTTTCATCATCACCGCCACGCCAGAAGTTGAACCTGGGGAGTTTGTGGGCTTTGTCCCAGAGGTCATAGCCTTCGCGGGTCTTGATATCTCTCATTGGCATAGCTCCTTGGGCACCTGGACGAACTCGCCCAGCTTGTACCGCACGAATCCTCGGCAGAACGCGACCAGGGCTGTGGGGCCGTAGCACCAGATACCCGCACCCTCCGGGCCGCCGCTGTGGCCGGCATCCCCGACCATGCCTGGATAGCTATGGACGCTGCCGCGGTGCTTGTCGATCAGCGGGCCGCCGTGCTCCCAGTTACTGGAAGGGCGATAGCCGAAGCCCTCGGCCGCACCGCGGATGCTGACGCTGGTAGGGTCGGTTCGGGTGCGCCAGATTGTGGTCCTGCACTCGGGGTCTGAGCCGAAGCCATCAGCAATGGCCACAGCCCAGTCCAGCGCCGCGCCGGCCAGGTTGGATACCCTCACTTCGATCAGGTCGGTCATTCCTTCACCTCAATCGCAACGTCGTCATGAATCCATTCAATGCCGAGCAGATCGTCCTCAGTGATCTGGTCCTCCCTGGTGTCGCTCATGCTCACCAAGTCTTGAACCTCATCATCCGGCACGTTCTCCATGACTTTCCGGAAGTTCACTACCGCCTTCCCGGTCAGAATGACTGTTTTGCTCACAGCTGATACCTCTCATCAATCCATGCCGCCGGCGAGGCAGCGGGTGTAGGTTCGGGTTGGGTTTCGTGCGGGGAGAGCTGGCGCTCGTTGCCTGCGCTGAGCTGGCTGTCGGGGATGCAGCTGATGCCGACGTGGTTGAGGATGTAGCAGGTGACGCCGCGCTGGCTGTCGTGCTGCACGTCGATGACGTTCTCTTGGGCGCTGGCGCCGGTGGCCAGCAGCGCGAGGAAGAGGGCGAGGCGGGTCATGATCTGCTCCCGATGGATGCAGCCGCCTCTACGATCGCCCGGCGAGTGGCCCGGAAGGGATCATCGCCGTGGTAGATGTCGAACTCGCCGAATCGCTCGGCATCCACGACTGTGTACGGGTCGGTATCGCCATCAAATGGCTCGACAATGTGGATCTGGATGCCCAGGCGATCGCCCCGTCCCATGAGTACGGCCAGGCGCAGTGCGTCACCATCGTTGATCAGCGGGTTCCAGTGAGCACGTACACCCGACTGACCTTTCAATCGGAATGGCCACTTCGGGTCGCGGCAGGTGCATGGCTCGATCTCAAGGCGTGCTGCTTTAGCGGCCAGCTTGAGCAGTTCGAGGTCGCGTTCGTCTACTTCGGACACAGGCATTCCTTGGCCGCCATATCGCGGCAGTGAATTGATTCAGTGATTGGGAAATTGATAGCTATTGGCCGGGCATGCTGTAGCCTGTAATGACACTTCATCACTACTAGGCCCAGCCATGCGTAATCGCGGTACGGTTTACTGGGATTGGGCCAACCCGGAGTTGCACTTTCGCAACTACGATGAGCGCCTTGCCTGCGGCACCCTCATCAACATCCAGGTCCGCACCTCCAAAGAGAACGTCACCCAGCTCTTCTTCGGTATCTATGGCCAGAATGGTCTGATGCTTCTTGAAGAAAGCTACCCAAATTGCAAGGGACAGACGATGACTGCTGCCATGGCATGGGCGCTGGAGCGCGCCAAGGGCTGGGTATTGGAGCAGAGCCTCCATCCTCGCTGAGTGAATAGAGGGGAGAGGGGTTACAGCTGGGTGGAGTACAAATGTGCTCTTACGGCTCTGGGGCGCCGATCAGAAGCATCCGCACTTTGGGCAAGAACCAGCAACTAATTTGATCCGTCCTTCGCAGCGGGCGCACTCCTGGGGCTTGTGGATGGCGTAGAGGGGAATGCTGTAGGCGCTAGTGTTCCAGCCCTGCAGGTCGCTTTGTTCCTTGTGCTTCGCGTGCATCACGCTCAGACCGCTCTCGATCATGTACCACACTGGATTCCCCAGCCGATCCTCGACGGGCTGATCAAGCACGCTTTGCCAGTATTCGGCATGCGGCGAGGGGTATGGGTGGGCTTGGTAGGAAAGGAGCTTGACCAGGCGCTCGAGCTCGTCGCGCGGCACACTGACCATCTCTGTGTTGCTGGATCGGTTTTCTGTGGGCATGGGGATACCAATTTTTGTATGCTGCACGACTGCTGGCTAACTGCTGGCAGGAATAGGGTGAATTTGGCGAGTTTGGTGATGATCTCAGAGAGCTATCTAAATAAGTACAAGGCGCTGTCAGCCGTTTCGGTGTTAGCAGTAATGTTGATGACAATCGCATCTTCTTACTTCACCTTAAAGGAGTTTGTTGACACAAAGAGACAAAACTCTGACTGGTTAGAGATTTTGATGCGCCCAACAGTACTGAGCGCTTCTGAAAAAGAAAAGCTTGATCAAATGAACTCTGAGCTGAAGTCTGTTAATGCTTTAATTGAATCAATGAGGGTTTCAGCGGACAAAAGCTATCCAAGCATGGATTTGTCAGTGTTGGACGGAAAGCTTGATGACTTAGCGCGGCGATTAAAAGTTTTGGAAAATGCCATTTCCAGCGATCCTGAGAAAGCGCTGGTAGTTCCTATGCTCCGCAAAGATCATGAGTTGCTTGCAAAGCAATTTAAAGACTCCGTAGTCGCAGCTAAGTTGGACTATGATCGGCTTTGGGGGATCTTAATGCTATTGCTTACTTCGATTGGCGCAGCGGTCATTGCGTTGTCCGGATGGGCTTTAAAGAGCATATTCACTAAGCCAAAGGACAGTGCGGATGTTAACTGACGCTGTTGGCTCAAGGGGCCGGCTGTCAACGTTGGCGCGGAGCTGACCTGCAGCACTGGAAGTCAGGCGGCTTTCATCAATGCCTCGATAACGCGCTGCCCGGCTAGAGGGGGCACCGCGTTCCCGGCCATGTGCATAGTAAGCCGGTGGTTGTCCGGACGCAGGGTGTCGGCTGGAAACGACATCGCGGCCAGGGCCTCGTCGGCGCTAAGCATCCTCATGCGGTCACCGTCGACCAACGCCCAGCGGTCCAGGGTGGTGATGGTGCCGATCGGCCGGTGGATGTCGCGGCCGGTGGTGCCGGAGCCTTTGCCGTAGTAGGGCATTATGAAGCGGTCGCCGAAGCGCTGGCGCCCGTTGCGTACTCGGTCGAGGGTGGCCTGGGCCCGGCCTGGTTTCTCGATCTTTGACCAGCGTCCGGCGTCGAAGTCGAGGAAACTTGCGGCCGGGACATGCCGCTCTCTCGGCAGTTGAAGCATGAGTGGCGCCTTGCTGCGCGTCAGCACGATGAACAACCGTACGCGGTGCTGCGGCACGCCGAGGTCGGCGCAGTCTACGATGTGCGGCGCGGCCTGATACCCCAACGCCTGCACCGCTTGCATCCAAGCCGGGTAGAGCACCCAGTCAGTGAACTCTGGAACGTTCTCGATCACTGCCGCTTGGGGGCGGTGGAATTCAAGAGCCGCTACCGGCGCCCAGGCCGTTGAGCGCGATGCGTCGTGCTCAGGGTTGCCCGACTTCTTGCCACGGGCCTTGGCGTGACCCTGGCAGCAGGGCGAGGCTAGCAGGATGTCGTGCGCCGGCACCTGCTCCCAGCGTGCCTGGTGCAGGTCCTGGCAAACGTGCTGCGTTTCGGGGTGGTTTGCGCTGTGCCATTCAACGGCTACCGGCCAGTGGTTTGCCGCCCAGAGAACCTGGACGCCTGCGGCGCGCGCGCCGGTGCTCCATCCGCCGAGGCCGGCGAACAGGTCGATTGCTGTGGTCATGAAAATATCCCGAAGATATAATTCAAAAAATGGAGGCTGGTATGAAAGAGCGGGTTGAGAAAAAGGACTTGTTGGCTTACTTGAGAAAACTGGCCGCCGCTTCACTGTTCGTGGTCTCGATTACAAGTCCAGTTTTCGAAATAGGCTCATCCATAAAGTCCGCTTATGAGGTGGCGCACGTCGCAGATAAGCATTCTGATTTCTTTGGTGACGGGCCATTTTGGATTGAAAGTCGCCCAGGAGATCAATGGCAGGAGACATCTCCTCCTGATGCCGTTATCGCTAATTACGCAGTCGTATGGACTGTGCATGCGCGACTCGCTCGAAACGGTGCTGTCATTGGTGGTTACGAGAGCCTCATGGCGAAATTAGCAGGCTATGAGGCTCTCATTCGAAGCAGCCCGAAATCGGTTGAAGGTGCCGGAGCTGGCACGATTTTAGTTAAACAGCCCTCAGATCCCTTTGAGTTAGCCGAACTCCGCGAAATATTGTTGAAATACGCCGTGGCTTTCGCTATCGATGACGGTAGCGGTTCCCTTCACGCCGGAAACGTCGTAATGGGGAACGGAATCCATTCCGAAATAGAGGACTCCTTTAAGGCATAGGCTTTAAGAGGCTTGCGGTGCCGACGCGTCAGGGGCAGTTGTTCGCGCCGCAGTTCTGGCAGTTGTTGAGGAATCGGCCGTCCCAGCTGATGAACCGTCCGCAGCCGCAGCAATTGAGCATCGGCTGGCGGAGCTTGGCGACTTTGGGCGGTCTGGGCATCTTTACGCCGGCCACTCGCAGGGCCAGCTTATGGTCGACGTCCTGGCGATGCACCAGACGCCGGCGGATCTCCTCTATGTAGGCTGCTGGCCAGAATACTCGAGTGCCCTGGCCGGCATGATTGGCATACGTGAACTGGGCGTTTTCCAGATCCATGCAGATCGCTTGCTGCAGGTTCTCGGTCACCTTGCCGCGTTGCTCGCTAACCCAGTACACATCGTTACCGTTCCAGTCGCCTGGCACGTGCACGTAGACGCGGGCGCAGGCCTGTAGCCCAGCGATGCGCTTGCTGTCTTCCATCAGTTGGCAGTCGACGCCGTAGTGCGCCCGGGCGTCGATATACTCCTTCGGCCAGGGAATATCGGTGTCACGGTGGCGGCATGCCTCATCGAAGGTGAACAGCTCGGCCTGGTCCAGATTTGTCGTGTAGCCGCGGCTTTCCTTGGCCCAGAACATCATTCCGTCGCCGACGTGGCTGCGACTGTCCTGAAGGTAGAACTGGCTCATGGCTTTCTCCATGCATGCGCCGCCCTCCGTGCTGGTGGCGGCATGGTGGCAATTTGGTTTGGGATGGGGTATGACAGGGGGTCAGTAATGATTGAGAGGTGGTTTTATGAGTAGTGATTGGCAGACGTTCGAACAGCAATACAACAGCCGATACAGACTGGTCGTCCGAGTGCGCGGCCCCTTCGTGTCGAAGTTAAAGCCGGCGACCCCAGATAGCCCGGAAGTGCCCTCGTACACTTTCTTTGAAGTCGAGAGTTCGGTGTGGGATATGAGCACTGGCAAGAAAATAAAGGACAGCGTCGCAACCGAGTCGATCATCACTGATGACATCGAAGTCGCAAAATCGAAAGGCTTCTCAACCGCTAATTTCTGGGCAAGCACATCCTTCTGATTCCGGCCTGACCACTTCGTCTCCGGGGTTGCGCTTCAGCTCGGCCATGCTGGCCGCTTCGAACTGACGCGCTAGTTTTGGCGAGATGCAAAAATCTGGCGCGTCAGGTCGTTCAAGACGACGCGCCCGCTCCTCAGGATCCTGCGCAATCCACGACAAGGCCAGATCCTGCCAGAGCTCCTGCACCTAGCCATAGCCGTGGCGTTCCATCTCGGCAGCCATCGCAGCCTTGATCCCTTCCGGCATGTTGAAGAACACCTTCTCTATGCCTAGCTTCTTCGCCTGCTCCTTCTGCCGCGCTCGATAGTCCGCCGAGTGCTTCGCGACACCGGTCTTTTCCTCGGCCATCGTCGATACCTCCCAAGCCGCTGGGCGGCAGATTGATTTGTTGCTGGCGCCGGCCGTGCCGGGCGCGTGAGGTGGTGCGTTTCATGCTGCTTGTTGCTGATTCCAGGCGCCGACAGCGGCAAAGATCTTGGCTGCCTCTGCTTCGTCGAGCGTTGTGTCGGTCGGGATGGCGATCCAGCCGGATGCCACCAAGTGATTAGGGTTGGCAGTCGCCCGCAGATCGGTGTAGGTGGCCTCGATCACATCGGTCAGGTGCTCGGCCCGGTAGTTGCCCTGCGGCGCGACCTCGATCGACTTGTTGTATCGCTCGCCAAACTCTGTCCGGCAAAGCACGCTCAAGTAGATGGTCCACTGGTGCGGGATATCGCAAACGGCGTCGACGACCTGTCGCACGCGGATTTGCTTGAGGTTCTTCCAGTTGATCAGCACCTGCTGGCCGCTGGGGTCGATATTGACCACGGCCGCATGATTGGCGGAGACCAGTGCCCGACAGGTTCGCTCCAGGCGCGCCCGCATGTTGTGGGGTTTGCGCTTGCTCATTGCCGCACGCCTTTGGTGGCGGTACCTGCCTCCATCGCAGATGCGAAGCGCAGCGCGGCTTGGTAGGTGAAGGCGAAGCCCTGAACGGCGCCGGTGGCCACCTCTACCACGTCCCATGCTTGACCATGGCTTGCGACCTGGAAGCGTGGCGCGCCGATCTTCTCGCGGGTTTCTGCCCGCAGCGTCTTGCCTCGCTCAAGTAGAACGGCGAGCACGGCAAGTTTCTCCGCGAAAGCGGGGTGCATTGCTGTCTGCATGGGATGTTCCTCGTGGGGAATCAGGCGTGGTAGTCGAATGACTCGGCTTTGCGGAGAACGCGGACCTGGGCGATTCGGCGTTCGGGTGCTCGGCGATCGCGGCGCATCGGGTCGCTGTCGCCGATGGCGGCGTGAGTTGCGACAAGTGCTACGAGCAGGAAGCACATCGGGCTGATGATGTTGCGGCGCATGGCCTCGGCGACTAGGGCGGCTCGGCGGGGCACTTCGAGCTTGAACATTGCGGCGGCGATGCGCTTCTCGACGCCGCCCTCGCTGATGCCGAAGTGTCTGGCGATCTGCTTCGATGTCATGCCCTGGGCAACATCGAGAACGCATTCCAGCTCGCGGGGCGCGAGGCCGCGCCCAAGGTGGCCCATCCAAGAGCCGCTTGTGATCGTGTCCATGGGTTATCTCGGTTGTGCGCTTTCCAATGCCTTGCGCAGCTCGATGACGAGTGCGGTGGAAATGGTGAGGCTTCTGCTGTCTTCGTCGATTGCATCAAGCGATGCAATCAAATTGCGCGATGCTGTGTGAACAGCTTCGAGGCGGGGTTTTGGAATTGAGGGGCCTTTGATTGACCCGGCGGTGACCTTCGTCTTTCCGCTGGCCTGGGCTTTCTTCAACTCCGCGTCCAGTACCGTTCCTGCACCGTCGCCGTGCTCCCGCACTACCTGTGCTGCGGTGGTAGCTGAGACGTGCCCAGCGGCGACCAGGTTCTGCACGTCGGTGTTTGCGTTGCCGACAGTGAGTACCTGTTCGACATGCTGCCGGGTCTTGGCGACCTTCTTGGCGATCTGCTCGACTGACCAGCCAAACGCCCTCAGTCGCTTGTAACCCTCGGCCAGCTCAAGAGGGGAAAGTTTCTCGTTCTCCTGGCTGGTGATGATGCGTGCGACCCGATCGGCATCGCTGCCTTCAAACGCGATCACCGGCACCCAAGCTTCGAGAATCGCCGGGTTTTCCTTGTTCGGCGTTCTTGGGAGACGGCCTGCTGTGTCCAGCTTCAGCAGCGCTCGACGGCGGCGGTGACCATCTACAAGCCAGACGCCGCCCTCGGCGCGGGGGCGAACCTCCAGCGGTGGAATTTGGCCACCTGCGGCGATGAACTCTGCAAGGGAGTCGATGCTCGATTCGAGCGCTTCGCCCTCGGTGCGAAGGTTGAAGCCGGGTTCCTCGTGAAGATCTTCCAGCTGTACCTTCATGGCGTCGGCGCGTCGCACCTCGCCATCCTTGATCATTTGCTTGAACGACTTCGCCATTGCAATTCACTTCCGTTGGGGCTGCATTGGAGAGCCGATCCCGCCTGTCTCCCTGAACATGCTCGATGTAGGGTCGGGAAGGCTCTCCGATGAAGCCTGGTGAGTCGAAGGTGCCCGGCCTCGCTACTGGCGACAGGCCGGGGTATTGCGTCAACGATATGGGTACAGCCTATGTGCCTATTCCCCGCTGCTGATGGCAGGTTTCGGCTATCGATGGTGCGGCGGTGGGCTTCCCTGTTCACTCCAGCTTGATCAGCAGCGTTGCCGGCGTGGTCGTTGGGCATATACAACATGCGACGTACAGCCCTGTGCCTGGGTGGGATGAATCGGCACATCGCATGAGGTCCGACGCCCCTCAATGCCGAGGCTCAGGGCGCTAATTCAGGTGTTCTTTGCCGCGGCCCTCTACTGGAGTCGGTTGCGCGGCACTCTTCTGGTTGTTGACTCCGACCGCGGACCTTCCCGCCGGATAACTGATCTCGGTGCTTTACCCTGCACACCCGGGGCAGTTGCCACCCCTCTGGACTGTTTAGGCCTGTCCATCGCTGCCTTTGCTGCGGCCGGTGTCTATCCGGCGACGAGACAAATATGTACCGAAGGTTCACATTGGTCAAGTACCAAAAGTACATAATTTTCCTTGGGGCGTAAAAAAGCCCGCTAGAAGCGGGCCCTTGGAGTTAGTGTAGAGAACTTAAAGTGAGGAGCGCGGCCACTTGGCGTCCACGACGCGACCGACCAGGCACCATTCACCATCCATCTCAACTGTCGGAAATGCTGCATTCAGAGGCTTCAGGTATGCCTTCCCTGAATCCCAAACGAATTGCTTAAACGTGGCTTCATTGGAGTCAAGTAGCTTAGCTACGACGTATTGCCCATTTTCTACATCGAAGCCTGGCGCTACCAGGATGACCATACCCTCAGAGAAGGACATGCCGTTCGGGGACGTCATCGATGGGCCCTTGACCTTCAGCCAGAAGCCGTTTGGACCCGCCCACGCGTCGGATGGGTGCACCTCGCAGGAGGCCACGTTCGATAGCTCAATAGCTTCCATAGGCATCCCGGCCTGTACCCAGCTGATCTCAGGGTATTCGTAGTAGCGAACTGGCCCTGCAGACGGCTCAACGTTGGCGTCAAACTCTGGCCGGTCTTCGACCATTTCGCCTTTTCCGTACTCAAGCCATTCAAGGCGAACTTTCAGCGCGTTGGCGAGGGCAAGCATCTTCACGCCACCTGGCATGGATTCCCCATTCAGCCATTTGCTGGCTGCCTTTGGTGTGACGCCTGCGATTGAGGCAAGGCGCGCACCTGCACCCCATGCAGGGATGTCGCTGGAAGCGAGTGCTTGTTTGAGGCGCGCCGCAAAGGCTGCCCTGATCTCTTCGATATGAACCATGGGTTCAATATCGCATGCGCTTGCATGTACTTTCAGTTCCGACATACTATGTACTTACAGTTCATATTTTGCCTGGAGGCCCTATGACGGCGCTCAAGAAGGCGATCGACGATGCTGGCGGAGTGTTCGCTGTATCGGTCGCCTGCGAGAAAACACCGCGTGCTGTTTACAAATGGCTGGCCTCTGGCTGCCTGCCGCGTACCGAGTACACGGGTGAGACCCTCTACGCGGAAAAGATCGCTGAATTGGCCCGCGCCAACGGAAAGCCGTTCAAAGCAAAACAACTGTTGGCTGACATAGCTCCGGTCAAGTCGACTGCGTGAAGTATGCGTGACCAAGTCTTGACCCAGTAGTGAACTGAACCAGCTGTGAATTTAACCAGTAGGAGAGAGCAGATGAAGGGAAAGCGAAAGAAGGCCTTGAGGGACGCCCTACGCAAACACCACGCGAGTGCCCCCAAGGTGTCATGCACGAGCGCTCCCAGGTCGGTCGCTCAAGGATTGAGCTATCTGGATGCGACGGTTGAGCGCGCCTTCCCAATAGTCAAGGCAGAGGCGCCGACTCAGCGAGTAGCGGGTAGCAGTCCATGTGTGAAGTCCAGTTGTGCACAGGCTCCCATTCCTCTTTCGTCAGCCTCATCTGAATGAGCTCCTCATGAAGAAGCACCATCAGTGCAACGATTTGAAGGTCCTTAACCTCACCAGGCGCCCAATGATGCTTGTTGATCAGGTACAGGCGCCCAGCCTCTACGTCAGTCGGCTGGTACCAAGGCGAAAAGTAATCCCTAGCCAATCGCTCACAGAAGCACTTTGTTTTGTAGATGCCGAAGCCAAGTCGGCACGCCTGGGAATCCCACGATTCGTTGCTACTGGTGCTCTTACGAGCCGTCGGCTCCTGGTCGTCTACGGCCTTTGCCCAGATCGATCCATAGCTCACTTCCCTAGGTTTCATACGTCCGGTCTCCTTGGACCTTGTTGTGTGGAAGCAAAAAGCTACCACGGATGCACCGGACACCCATAACGCCCGAATTGCGGGCATAAAAAAACCGCCTGGCAGGGCGGTCTTCTGAAACAACATCGAGGTCGATTATGCATGCTGCAACCTATGCAGGCAACCCATTACTGAGGGTCATCCAGTGAGCGTCCAGGCTATGACATGGGCTCTTGCTTTGCCCAAGTCCTCTCTTGAAAACCCCGCTGCGCGACACGTACTGCTGTGCTTAGCAAACTACGCAGGCAGCGATGGGCGCGGTGCTTTCCCGTCTGCCGCAACGCTATCTGAAGACACTGGTCTTTCCGAGCGCACCGTGCGGCTCAAGCTTGATGAACTGGCCACTGCTGGCTGGATCGCTGAAGGCAACCAGGCCATCGCTGCAGCCTACATTGATCGCCGTGACCGGCGCCCAGTCGTGTACGACCTTCAAATGAAACGGGGTGCATCTGCTGCACCTCGAGCTGAGCGGGGTGCAGGAAAACGCACGGGGTGCAGCTCACGGCAGAACGGGGTGCAGGAAAACGCAGAACGGGGTGCAGCAGCTGCACCCAATACGTCAGTTAACCAATCTACTCACTCTCTACGCGAGCCGTTCGAAATGTTCCTGGACTGGATTCCGGATCAAGACCTACTCAAAGCGTATGCAATCCGTTCGGGGCTCACTCTGGACAACTTCGGCTCCAAGGCAATCGCCGGGTTCGTGCTGCACCACGACGCGAAGGGCTTGGCCCAGACCGAGAAGCAATGGCTCGCGGCCTTGGTCAACTGGGTGAAGTCGGACTTGGCCCGCGCGGCGCGATCCGCTACCGGAAAGCCGTCCGCGCAGCAATCGAGCTCCTTCGATGACGACGACACCTCATGGCTCAGCGGGGGTGATGACCAATGACCCAGGTAGCCACCATCGCCCATGGCCTTTGGGCCAAAGTTCAAACCGGTCAGCACATCCCTGCTGCGGGCTCGCTTTCCGCCGAGATCAAGGCAGAACTCGATCGCAAGACCGCGGCCGTGATCAACCGGCTGTTCCGTGACCTGCGGACCATCTTCAGCGCTTGGAAACAGGCTTGGCCCGATATGAGCACGTACAAGGCTGCCAAGCAGCAGTGGCTGACGGCTTTCCTCGAGGCGGGCATCAACACCACCGAACAGTTGCAGTTCGGGCTGATGCGCTGCCGTCAGTCGGGCCGCGAGTTCATCCCGTCGCCAGGCACGTTCATCGGGTGGTGCCAACCATCCCCCGAAATGCTCGGCTTGCCAACTCAGGCAGCCGCCTTTCGCGAGGCTACCCGCAATGCTCACCCGGCGATGGCAGGGAAGGGCAAGTGGAGTCATGACGCGGTGTGGCACGCCGCCAAGGAATGCGGGTTCGAGAACCTGAACAAGCTGCCCGCCGACGCCAGCTCGAAGCTGTTCGAACGTAACTACACCATTGCGGTTCGCCGGATTATGGCCGGGGAACCGCTGCAAAAAATGCCACTGGCGCTGCCTGCCGAGGTTGCTGGAAGCCGCACACCAGAGGTTGGCAATTCCGCTCTGGCTGCCATGCGCGCCCGCTTGGCTGGCCGTTGATCAATCAACCTGTAAGGAGGCGACCCGTGCGCCAGACCAAACTGACCAAGGCCGCGCGCGGCCGGGAGTGCCAAGTGCGCATCCCGGGCGTATGCAACGGAAATCCTGAGACCACAGTCCTGGCCCACTACCGCCTGGCCGGAACCTGCGGCGTGGGCAAGAAGCCGCACGACCTGCAGGGTGCATGGTCCTGCAGCGCTTGCCATGACGCCTGCGATGGGCGAAGCCGTGCAATAGACCGCGACACCGCCCGGCAGTATCACGCCGAGGGCGTCATGCGCACCCAGGCGGTGCTGCTCCAGGAAGGGATGCTGATCGCATGAAGCCCCAGCGCTGCGCCGTTACAAGCCCAAGAAGGCCAGCGCCAAGCGCGTCGATCGTGAGGGGCCGGAGCAAGCCGCTCTGATGCGGGAGGTCGAGCTGTGCTACCCCGAGGTTTTCGAGCTGATTTACCACGTTCCGAATGGTGGACACCGGCTGAAAGAGGTCGCGGTCAAACTCAAGGCGCAGGGCGTGAAGGCCGGCATTCCGGACCTGGTGCTGGCCATGGCCCGAGGCGGCTATTTCGGTCTGTACATCGAGTTCAAGGCGACAGTCGATCCGGCGCCCGTATCACCCAGCCAGCAAGCGTGCATTCGCCGGCTGAACGAACAAGGCTACCTGGCCGTTGTGTGCCGGGGGCATTTCGACGCCATGGAGTGCCTCAGGGTGTACCTGGCACTGCCAAAAACGGAGGTTGCAGCATGACCAATACCGCCGCTGTGAAAATCAGCGATGCAGAGATTCGCCGGCAGGCCGCCGGCCAGGTGCGTGACCTCCGCGCCCTGGGTAACCACGGCCTGTACTTCCGGTTCCACCGTTCTCGAGAGCGCGGGTCCTGGTACCTGATCCACAAGGGCAAGTGGAACCTGATCGGTTCCTACCCTGAGCTGAGCGCTGCCAAGGTGGCCGCTGCGCTGCCGGATATCCGCCTGCGCCTGGAGGCGGGCGAGGGGTCGAGCCTGTCGAGTTGGCTGCTGACCGGCGAGCTACTGGCCTGGTTCGCGGAGCGCATGTCCCGTGACCGCAACCTGTCGGGCAAGCGCAAGAGCACTGCCGCGTCGGCGATCAAGCAGCACCTGGTGCCGCGTCTCGGACAGATCCCGCTGGCCCAGATCGACAAGGCTCTGCTCGACCGGGAGCTGATGTGGCCGCTGCAGGAGTCGCTGTCGATCGACTACGTGCGGCTGGTCTTCCAGTTGCTGGCCCTGTCGTTCCGGCAAGCCTTCAAGCTGGGCCTGATCACCTCCAACCCCATGGCCGGCATCCGCTTCGGTGACTTCTCCAAGGCCAAGGTTACGGTCAAGCCATCGCGCCTGCGTGGTGTGCACCTTGAGGACCTGATGGCCCGCATGAAGAGCACCCTGGCGAACCGTCCACAGCATGGCGTGCTGGCCCTGATGATGCTGTGCCACGGCACCCGACTGGGAGAAACCCGCCTGGCCCGCTGGAGCCACATCAGCCTGGCTGAGCGGGAGTGGTTCATTCCGGCTGAGCACACCAAGACCAGCGTGCAGCACCGCTTGCCGCTGACTGACCAGGTGCGCTTCCTGCTGATGGCCTACCGCGAGATCCAGCGAAACGAGGGTTACGACGGCGAGTTCCTGTTCCCGGGGCGCCAGGGCAAGCCGATGAGCGAGGCCAAGGCATCAGCCGTGTTCACCGTCATGGGGCAGGGCGAGTGGACCAGTCACGACCTGCGCAAGCTGGCCCGCACCGGCTGGGCTGATCTGGGCGTTGACCACCTTGTGGGTGAGCTGCTGATCAACCACGCCATGGGCCACAACGTGAAGGTGTACATCCAGTCCGATGTGATGGCCCGCAAGCGGGAGGCGCTGGAGAAGTGGCATGCACACCTTGACCAGAAGGGTTTCGAGTCGGTTCACGGCTTGACCGGTGATAGATCGACGGATTCATGGATTCTCTCGAAGGCCGCAGAGCGTGCGGGTTTCGGCGGACTTCCGGTATCCACCATAAGCGAGGATTCGAAATGCTGAAGAAGCTCCACGGGTCGCTCCAGCAGCGGGAACTGAAATTCATCGTCGAGTGCAACGCCTGCCTGGGCAGGGGAGTGCGCCTTGGGATCTTTCACTACCTGGAGTGCGAGCACTGCTTGGGGTCGGGCTGGGTGTGTGGGCGCACGCTGGCCACGCTTCCACTGAGCGACATCGTTCCAGTGCTGAATCACCGCCTGAAGGATGCACTGAGCGAGATTGCGAAGGCTCGCCACTTACTCGGCACAGACAGGGCAGCACCAGGCCCTGAGCAGCAGTATCAACAGAACAATCGCCGCGGCGCTGGCGGCACCAACTACACCGGGGATTGAGGGGAAGGACATGAGCCATTTGGAAAGAAGTGCCGAGGAACTGCTGGAGCATTGGGGGAGGTGGGTTGTTCTGGGGTCGGGCGTGTCGTGCTGTGCATCGCGTGAGAACACGGTCCTGGACCCAATCATCACCGACGACGAGGCGCTGTTTGTTGATCGTCTGGTTGGTCGGTTATTGCAGCGCTACGCCGAGTGCGGCGCCGTGATCATGAAGTACTACACCTCCCGGGATACTTCTCTACGTGATGTGGGCAAGAAGCTGGGGTTTGGCGAGGAGAAGACCCGGCAATTGTGGAAGGCCGGTGTGGCATGGGTTGATGGCGCCCTCGACGTTCGACGTGAAGCCGCTTGACATCCCCGGTCCTCACCCGTATCTTTCGTGTTACTTTGCGGTAGGTGCGCGAGAGCAAACTCGGCATCACCGACATCCACCATAAGCCTCGGCATCTGCCGGGGCTTTTTCGTTTCTGCTCCCCGCAAAGGGAGGGATAGAGATGCCAAACATGCCTGAGAAAGATCCTGGCCTGTGGGCCGCTGTGCTCGCCTGGGTGCTGGCCCACCAGCCCCAGCTGTATGCCGCTGGCCTGTCGGTCGCGATCGCTGCTCTTCGAGTGGTTTATGGCGGTGGCACGCGACGGCAGGTGATCTTAGAGGGCGCCCTGTGCGGCCTGATCACGCTCGCCCTAGTGCCGTTGCTGGAATGGATGGGCTTGCCGCAGGGCATGGCCACCTTCGCTGGTGGTGCTGTCGGCTTCATGGGAGTGGAGAAGCTTCGCGGCTACTCCGACCTGTTCCTGTCCCGCAAGGCGCAAGGCTGATGGCCAGGCTTAAGACTCTCGGCCCGCGCCTAAAGGAGAGCACCACTTCCAGGGTCAAGGTGGTGAACCCCAGCAGTTGGCGCAGCGGCATGACCAGCTCGCAGCGTGGGTACGACTACAAGTGGCAGAAGGCGCGCGAGCAGTACCTGATGGACAACCCGCTGTGCGTCTACTGCGCCAAGCAAGGCCGAACCACTGCAGCGTTCATCGTTGACCACATCGTCGCGCACCGAGGCGACAAGGTTCTGTTCTGGAACCAGGACAACTGGCAGTCGCTGTGCAAGCCCTGCCACGACTCGGTCAAGCAGGCCGAGGAGGCTGCTGGTCTGGTCGGCTGATGGCTCGTGGGCTGGAGAGGCGGACGAAATCGGCTCGAAGCACGCCTTTGACGTGCATCAACCCCGGGGGTGGTCAAAATATAGCCGTTCTCACTTAGCTAGACCGCCACCGACCCCACGTACAGATTTTTTTCCCCCACAGGATTTTTGTTAAATGGCTTTAACATCCCGCAAGCGCGCATTCATCGCCGCGCTGAGGGAAGGTGCGTCCAATCGGGACGCGGCTGTGGCAGCCGGCTATTCCGAGAAGACAGCGTCTGCGGCGGGCTCTCGACTGGTGAAGGACAAGGACGTGGCGGCCGAGCTGATGAAGCTACGAGCGCTCGGCCTGATGCCTCCAGATGTTAAAGGCGATGTTAAAGCGGATGTTAAAGCCCGGCCTGCTACGAAGGCCGCCAGCGAAGCCGATTCGGGGCCTGAATCAGCCCCTGCACCTGATGAGCACGCCGAACCTGAGCCCGCCGGTTTCGACCTCGCCCAGGCCCTCCTGCACCGCGATCCGAAAGACTTCCTGCTTTCGGTGATGAACGACATGGGCACCGAGGCGAAGCTGCGCGTTGATGCGGCCAAGGCGCTGATGCCGTTCGTGCACCCCCGCAAAGGGGAGAGCGGCAAGAAGGACCAGGCGCAGGCCAAAGCTGAGCAGGCCAGCACCGGCAAGTTCGGGGCGCGCCGCGGCCCGCTGAGGGCGGTCAAATGATGGAGTGGACAACCGCATGCCCCGATTGGGAGCAGCGCATTGTTGCGCGCCAGAGCCTGATCCCGTTCGCTCCGCTGTTCCCGGCCGAAGCCGAGGAAGCGCTAGATGTGTTCGGCGCCCTGCGAATGGTCGATGCCACCGGCAGCCCACTGATGTGCGAGACGGTCCGCGACTGGGTCAACCAGTTCGTCGCCGCCATATTCGGCGCCTATGACCCGGACGAGGGCCGGCGTCTGGTCAGCGAGTTCATGCTGCTGATCAGCAAGAAGAACGGCAAGTCGACCATCGCGGCGGGCATCATGCTCACTGCCCTGGTCCTCAACTGGCGACCATCCGGCGAGTTCATCATCCTGGCGCCGACGAAGGAGATCGCCGACAACTCATACATCCCGATCCGCGACATGGTTCGGGCGGACGATGAGTTGGACGCCCTGCTCAAGGTTCAGGACCACCTTCGCACGGTCACCCACCGGCAGACCAACGCCACGCTCAAAGTGGTGGCGGCCGACAGCGAGACGGTGTCGGGCAAGAAGGCCATCGGCGTGTTCGTCGACGAGCTGTGGGTGTTCGGCAAGCGTGCCAACGCCGAGGCGATGCTGCGCGAGGCCACTGGCGGTCTGGCGTCTCGACCCGAGGGATTCATCATTTGGGCCACCACCCAGTCCGATGCGCCACCGGCGGGCGTGTTCCGGCAAAAGCTGATGTACGCCCGCAAGGTGCGGGACGGCGAGATCATCGACAAGTCGTTCCTGCCGGTGCTTTACGAGTTCCCCAAAGCGATGCTCGATGCCGGTGCACACCGAGACTTCTCCAACGCCTACATCACCAACCCGAACCTGGGCCTGTCGGTCGATGAGCCATTCATCGAGCGCGGGTATGCGCAGGCGCAGCTCGATGGCGAAGAGTCGTTCCGGGGCTTCCTGGCCAAGCATCTGAATGTCGAGATTGGCCTGGCGCTGCTTTCGGATCGATGGGCAGGCGCTGATTTCTGGGAGCAGCAAGCCTCCGCGGAGTGCGCCACCCTGGAAGACCTGGTCGAGCGCTGCGAGGTGATCGACATTGGCATCGACGGCGGTGGGCTTGATGACCTGCTGGGCCTGGCGGTCATTGGCCGTGAGCGCGGCACCCGTCGCTGGCTGACCTGGACGCATGCTTGGGCGCACCCGTCGGTGCTGGAGCGGCGCAAGTCCGAGGCGCCGCGCATCCGCGACTTCGCCAAGGACGGCCACCTGACCCTGGTGCAGCGCATTGGTGATGACATCGAGGATGTTGCTCAGTTGGCGGCCAAGGTCGAGCAGGCCGGCTTGCTGGACAAAGTCGGCCTCGACCCGGCCGGTGTGGGCGCCATCCTCGATGCGCTCGAGGCGGTAGGCATTCCGCGCGACAAAATCGACGGCATTTCGCAGGGGTGGCGGCTGGGCGGAGCAATCAAGACCGCCGAGCGCAAGCTGGCCGAGGGGACGCTGCTGCACGGTGGCCAGCCCCTGATGGCCTGGTGCTGCGGCAACGCCCGCGTCGAGCCTCGCGGCAACTCGATCCTGATCACAAAGCAGGCCAGCGGCTCGGCGAAGATCGACCCGCTGATGGCGCTGTTCAACGCTGTGACGCTGATGGCGCTCAATCCGGAGGCGAAGGGCGGCATGGACAACTACCTCAATAACGGCTTCTTCGACCTCATAGGCTGACCATGGCATTCAAATGGTACAACCCCGCGACGTGGGGCTTCTTCGGTTATACCGACCCAACCACGGGGGAATACGTGGAAGCCGATCTCGAAGTGGGTGGCAAGAGAACCAAGGCCGGCGTTCGCATCACGACCAAGACCGCGCTCTCCATCAGCATGGTTTGGTCCTGCGTAAAGATCCTCTCCGAGTCGCTGAGCGGCCTACCGCTCAAGCTATACGACGACACGGGCGGCGGTCGAAAGCTGATCAGCGGCAACGATCGGGTGCTCAAGCTGCTGCGAAAGCCAAACCCGTACATGACGATGCTCAACTTCCTCAAGTTCGTCGTCGTGAACATGGCGCTACGCGGCAACGCCTTCGCCTTGATCGAGCGCAACGGCAAGGGCGACGTGATCGGCTTGGTGCCGCTGGACGGCCGGACTGTGAAGATCGATACCGAGGAGGATCTGCTGTACACCGTGACGCCATCCGAGGGCGATCCCTTCCCGGTGTCACCAGAGCACATGCTGCACTTCAAGCTGTTCAGCCTTGACGGTGTAGTCGGTCTCTCGCCTCTTGAGTACCAGTCAGAAACCATGGGCCTGGCCAAGGCCGGCCAACAATGGTCGGCGCGCTTCATGAGGAAGGGTGGCTTCACTGGTGGTTACGTCATCTATGACAACTTCCTGACCGACCAGCAGCAAGCTCAGGTGCTCAAGCGGTTTCCTGATGTGCGCAAGGCTGATACCGACGATATCGGCAAGATGGCCATTCTGCAGGGCGGCCCGAAGATCGTGCCGGCTGGGATCAGCCAGAAAGATGCCCAGTTCATCGAGTCGCAGCAGTTTCAGGAGGAAGCCCTGGCCGGCATATACGGCGTGCCGCTGTGGCTGGCCAACCGCGCTGGCAAGACATCAATCATGGGTTCGAACCTGGAGCAGCAGCTCATCGGGTTCATCACCTTCGGCCTTAAGCCCTACATCGACACCATTGAAGACGAGCTGAACAGCAAGTTGTTCGGCAACACATCACGCTTCGTGGAGTTTGTGGTCGAGGGCTTGCTGCGTGCCGACAGCGCAGGCCGCGCTACCTACCTGGGGGCTGCCCTCGGCGGCTCGGGTGGCTCTGGTTGGATGACCATCAACGAAGCGCGCGCCAAGGAAAATCTGCCTCTCTTGGAAGGCGAAGAATACAACCGGGTGACCCGGTGGGAGGTTCAGAAAAATGGCGAGTCTTGAATGCCCATTCGAACTCAAGTCCGTTGACGAAGCCGGCAATTTCGAGGGCTACGCCGCGGTATTCAATAACGTAGACCTGGGCGACGACGTGATCGTGCCGGGAGCCTTCACCCGGGTAAAGGCAACACGCGGCGGCAAGCTCAAGCTGGCTCTGTACCACGACCTGACCCGCTTGGTTGGCGCCGCCGACTTCACCTCGGATGACCATGGCCTGCTGCTGAAAGGCCAGGTGAACCTCAAGGTCAGCTACGCCCGTGACGCCTACGAGCTGATGAAGGACGAAGTCCTCGACAGCATGTCGATCGGCTTCAACACCATCAAGGCAGATTTCGAGGATCGCGCCGGCCGGCGCGTCCGCATCATCAAGGAGGCCGAACTCTGGGAGGCTTCCTTCGTACCGTTCGGCATGAACCCCGACGCCCAAGTCCTCAGCGTCAAGTCGGACATCAGGCTTTTCGAGAAGGCGCTGCGCGAACGCATGGGCCTCTCGCAGAAGGAAGCGGCGGCAGTCGCTTCGCTCGGCTACACCGCGCTACGCCGTGATGGCGGTAGCGAGGCCACGGCGATCGTGGATGAGCTGAAAGACATTTCCACCCTGTTCACCCACCATTTTGGAGTATCGCCATGAGCGAAGTGAAAGAGCTGAAAGATACCCTCGAGCTGCAACTGAAAAGCGGCTTCGAGGGTTTGCAGAAGAAGTACGACGCGGCCATGGAAGAGGTCGAGAAGGGCAACAAGGTTGCCGGTGATCTCAAAAAGCAGATCGAAGATCAGAAGGGCGAGCTGCAGAAGGTCATCGACCAGGTCGTGGATCTGGAGCAGAAGGGCGTCAAGCTGCGCGGCCAGCCCGGCGAGGGCAAGAGCTTCATCGACCTGATCAAGGGCGACGACGGCTACAAAGCGCTCAGCCAGAAAAACGCCGCGCTGGCACAGCTCGAAGTCACCAAGTCCGACATGGCCAGCATGAAGGAAATGAAGGTGACCAGCGCTGGCATCGTTGCGCCCGTCTACGATCCAGTGATTCAGCCTGGAATTCGCCAGGAGCTGCGTATCCGCGACCTGCTGACCTCCGTCCCGGTCGCCGGCCAGAGCTACACCTACTTCCGCGAGAAGCTGCACACCCGTGGCGCTGCGCCTGTGGCGGAGGGCGGCCTGAAGCCAACCAGTAACGTCACCTTCGAGACTGTGACTGACCGCGTGAAGAAAATTGCGGTTTGGATGCCGGTGACCGACGAGGCGCTGGACGATGTTCCGCAGATGTTCGCCTACCTGCAGCAGCTGCTGCGCTATGACCTGAAGCTTGAGGAGGAGGCGCAGATTCTCAAGGGTGACGGTACCGGCGAGAACCTGCCTGGCCTGATGACCCAGGCGACCACCTACGACGCCGCCCTCAGCAAAGCCGGCGACACCGCCATCGACTTGGTCCGCCGTGCCATCTACCAGGTGCGTAAGCAGTCGCAGATGTCCGCTGACGGCACCGTGATGACTGAGCTCGACTGGATGAACATCGAACTGCAGAAGGACGGCGAAAACCGCTACCTGTTCGCCAACCTGCAGGGCCTGGTCACTCCTATCCTGTGGGGCCGTCCGGTGATCACCTCCGACAGCATGGACGAGGGCGACGGCACCACCGGTGGCGAGTTCTTGGTGGCGAACTTCGCTCGCTCCACCACGCTGTTCGACCGTATGTCGTTCGTGTTCAAGATGGGCCTGATCAACGATCAGTTCATCAAGAACGAACGTGCGCTGCTGGTCGAGGAGCGCCTGGGCCTGGGCGTGCGCCGCAAGGAAGCCCTGGTGAAAGGTCGCTTCCCGACCGCCTAACCCCACCGAAGGCCGGCACATTCCCGGCCTCTTCATTTCTGGAGGCAGCATGAAAATCAAGATTCTGTGGGGCTTTGTCGGCAATGGTGCTCTGCTGGGTGCCACCTCGAACAAGGTGAGGGCCGGCGAAACCTTCGATGACGCCGACGATGAGTACGCCTGCACCCTGATCGGCAAAGGTTTGGCGGTAGAGCTCGACGCCAACGGCAAGCCTCGCCTGGCAAAGCCGAAGGAAACTAAGCCCGCGGCGTCGAAGGAGGACAAGGCCGCTGCTGAAAAAGCCGCTGCCGACAAGGCTGCAGCGGAGAAGGCAGCCGCCGAAAAAGCAGCTGCTGATAAGGCCGCAGCTGACAAAGCAGCCGCTGACAAGGCCGCTGCTGACAAAGCCGCTGCCGAGGCCAAGTAAATGCTGGACCTGGCCACCGTGAAGCTGCACTTGCGAGTCGATGGTGACGATGAAGACCTGCTGATCGGCGGCTACGTCGAAGCCGCCAAGGCGCACGTCGAGCAGCACTGCGACCGGAAGCTGGTCGATGGCGACCCAGTTGAACCAGAGCAAATGGGTCTTACCCGCGATGTTGAGCAGGCGATCCTGCTGCTGGTGGGGCACTGGTACGCCAACCGTGAGGCTGTGGCCGTGGGCACCATTGCCACGGCCATGCCGCTCGCAGTCGAAAGGCTGCTCTGGTACAGGAAGCGCTTCTGATGAAAGCAGGCCCTATGAGGCACCGTGGCCTCCTGAGCAAGGAGGAGCGCGTCCAGAACAGTTCTGGTGGCTACGACCGGCACTGGGTAGATGTCGGCAAGGTGTGGGCAGAGATCACGATGCCCACCGGTCGCATCATGCCAGTGGCAGAACAGCTCAAAGCAGTGATCAGTGCCGAGATTCGTATCCGGCCCAGGGCTGACGTGGTCGCTGGTTGGCGATTCACTGATCTGCGCTCCGGGGCCACCTACACCATCGAGGCGCCACTGCTCAACAACGAACGGGACATGCTGCGACTACTGTGCTCCAGCGTCCCAAACCCTTGAGGTGAAACATGAAGATTCGTGCACTGGGCATTCTTTCCGGCGCCTCTGGCGATCGCGAGAAGGGTGAAGAGTTCGTGGTCGACAAGGAGTATGGCGCCGGGCTGATTGCCCGCGGCTATGCCGAGGAGGTGACCGAGGTTGCCACCGAGAGGACCGCCAAGCCAACCAAGGCTGATCAGGCCAAGGAGTAGGCCATGGCGCGCCGCTCGAAGATGCGCGGCGATATCCGCCTTCGGCGAACGCTGCGCAACATCCACAAGACGATGGACAACGAATTGGCCCCGGCCATGCGCCACGCCGCTGAGCGTGTCCTGGCCACCCAGCAGCAGCTGATGCCCAAGGACACGGGGGCCGCCGCTGCAGCGCTGAAGATCTACGTCGCGCCCAGCGGCCTGGATGCGCAGATCGGAATCCGCGGCAAGCGCGACAACCGCAAGTTCTTCTACCTGCGGTTCATCGAGTACGGCACCAAGGGCTACATCGGCGGCAAGCGTGCCGGGAATCGCAACCGTCGAGCCACCAACAAGAGCGACGGCGAGCACTTCTTCGGCAAGTACCCGGACATTCCGGCCCGGCCGGCGCACCCATGGCTTCGGCCCTCCATCGACGTGAACCGCGAGTACGTCATGGCTGACATCGAGACCGCCGTACGGCGCACGCTCCGTAAAGCGAGCCAGGGGGTAGGTAATGGCTGATCCGTCTGTTGCGTTGCAAGAGGCGCTGTTTGCGAGGCTCCTCGCCGAGGTCAGTTGCCCGATTTACGACGGCGCGCCGATGAACGCCGATATGCCCTACGTGTCGATCGACCGCGAGGTCTCGGTCAACGAAAGCCCGATCTCCGGGCGCAAGCGCGAGCAGCGCCTGCTGTACCTGTCGGTCTGGTCTGATGCTGTCGGCCAGGCCGAAGTGAAGCGCATCACCGGCGAGGTGATCGCCGCACTGGACGAGCGACCGCTGCCGCTGGAGGTTGGCCGCGCCGTATCGGTCCGCGTCATCCAGTCGGACGCCCAGCGCGATGCTGACGGCGTTACTTACCAGGGCTCGATCACGGTCCGCGTCATCACCACCCACTGATTCAACCACCGGCCGCGCTGCGGCTTTATCCAATGTGCCTTTGGAGGAACCCCCATGGCCGAAGACAACCTCAACACAGCCGCCGGCTGCCGCTTCTCCATTGGCGGCAAGACCGGTGCCGACACCGAAACCGAGTACAAGGCCGACACCTATGTCGAGGTCGGCGAGATCGAAGACCTGGGCGAGTTCGGCGATACCTTCAGCAGCGTGACCTTCACGTCGCTCAAGGATGGCCGCGTGCGCAAATACAAGGGTACCGCCGACGCTGGCGACCTGACCCTGACCGTGGGTCTCGACAACGGCGATGCGGGCCAGAATGCGGTGAAGACCGCTCACAAGGACCGCAGCAAGGGCGACTACAACATCAAGATCACCCTCAACGACGGCGATCCTACCGCTACCCCGGTGATCAACCCCACCACGTTCTATATGCGCGGGAAAGTAATGAACAACACCGTCGCACCAGGTGCCGCCGACAACGTCGTGCGTCGCAACGTCACCATCGGCATCAACTCGGACATCCTCGAGCTGCTGCCGGCCGCTGCAGCCTAACAGGGGGCGCCATGAGCAAGACGCTTCACGGTACTGTTGAGGTCAAGGTGGGCGAGCGCACCCTGGTGCTGAAGCCAACCTTGAAGGCGGTGCGTGCCATCGAGAGCCGCTTCGGCGGCCTGCGTGCGGCTTCGCATGGACTGCATGCGGTCAGCGTTGACGCGGTGGCGTTCGTGATCGCAGCTGGAGCAGGGATCGAGGGGGAGGGTATCGAGCTGTTGACCGAAGAGGTCTGGCAGCACGGTGTTTCTGACCTCACGCTTGCCGCCACCAGGTTCCTGGGAGCGCTTTACAACCCACGGGGCGGAGAGCCGGGAAAGCCGCAAGAACCGAAGGAGTCAGCGCCGTAGAGGATGGCAGCTACGTCGATCGGATGTATTCGGTCGCCGTAGGCTGGCTTGGCTGGGCACCGGACGTGGCGTGGAGCACGCCACTTCCCGAACTGTTCCTGGCCATGGATGCGCGTGTGGAGTGGGCAAGGATGACCAATCCGTTCGGTTCAGGGAAGCAACAGGGTACGAAGGAAAAGCCAAGTACTGCAGGCGTTGCCGATAAGCTGAGGGCTGCGCTGACTGGAAGAAAGGCGCAGTGACTAGCCTACTGATTTTGATACCCTTCGTATTTTTGGAGGGGTGGAAGTTATGCGTGAATGGATTTGTGCTGGGGCTATGTTGATTCTCGCGGGCTGTGGAGCAGGAGATCCTGAGCCCAAGAGTGCCGCCGAAGCCGCGGGGATCATCGACGATTGGATTCTTGCTGACTATCAGGACAATTCAATAGTAATCGGGAGTGATCCGTCCGATCCGACTTATGGAAAGTTTAAAGATTATATTCCTCGCGTTAACAGAGAAAAAAATGAAGTCGCCACCATGGTGGCCAAGAAATGTAAGCATGTAGTAAGTGTTCTGTTCATGCGCAGGGAAAGCTCGCTTGATAATTTGAAGTTTCTGGTGGATTGCGAGAACGGTGAGCGCTTTGAAGTAAAAAGCTCAGATCTAGCGGGAAGCGGTTCGATTCTAGCTAACTCAGATAGATCTATAGGTAGATCTGACGCAATCGAAAAGTGTAAAGATCTAGTAAGTGATAAGCTCGGGGCTTCAAGTAATCTGAGCTTTCATACATTGTCAGACTCAAGTTACCATAAGGCCAAGAACGGTAATGTTAGGTTGGTCCTCGGGTTCGAAGAGAAGAACCTAAATGGGGTGAGTGTTAGGTGGCGCGCTGCTTGTACATTTGACACTGAATGGAAGGGTGATGTGACAATAAACCCAAGTTAAAAGAAATCAATTACTAAGCCTGGCTTGATGCCGGGCTTTTTTTTGGGTGCGATTATGGCTGACCAACAAATCCAGGGAATGCTTGTTCAGATTGAGGCGACCACCGCCCAGTTGCGCCGCGAGCTCGCGAGCGCAGACCAGATGGTTGCGCGCAGTTCGCAGGCGATTGATCGAAACCTGGCAACTGTGGATTCTGCTTTTGACAGGGCGGGAGGAGCTGCGCAGCAGGCAGGAACCTTGATCCGAGGCGCTTTCGCGGCAGTTGCTGGTGCGGGGTTGATCGGCAGCATAATCAAGCAAGTTGATGCTTATGGACAGATGTCCGACCGGCTTAAAGCGGCAGCTGGTAGCGCGGACGAATACCAGCAAGTCCAACAACATCTCATCCAGACTGCACAGGAAACCTACCGCCCCTTGGCCGAAGCCCAGGAGCTGTATATCCGTACTGCTGACGTGATGCGTAGCTTAGGCTTCAACACCCAGCAGACCCTAGATATCACCGACAGCTTTAGCTTTCTTCTTGTGACTAACGCCGCGTCAGCCGACAAGGCAGGCTCCGCGCTCGACGCATACTCCAAGGCGCTGCAGACAGGAAAAATCGAGGCTGACGGCTGGGTCTCTATTCAAAGCGCGATGCCGACCATCGTGGACGCCATCGCATCTGGTACCGGAAAGAGTGCTGATGAAATCCGCAAGCTAGGCGTGCAGGGCAAACTCTCCCTGGATGACCTGAATGCTGGACTTCTGCGTACTGTCGAGGTCAACCGCAAGGCTGCTGCTGACATGTCGACTAGCGTGCAGGACGCACTGAACAACATCGGCAATGCAGTTGGTACCTTCCTGGGTGGGCTGGAGGAGCAAACCGGAGCTGTAGCAGGTCTCTCTAAGTTTTTGCTGGTCCTGGCCGATCATATCGATCTCGTCGCTGCGGCTATGGGCGCTGCTGGCGCCGGCGCCCTGACAGTCTACACCGCGAAAGCATATGCAGCGGCCAAAGCGGCATTGGCTCAGCGCGCAGCTGAAGTGGAGAACGCTCGCGCAGCGTTGCGCGGAGCGGAGGCGCAGCGCATCTATGCTCAGGCGCAGGTGCAACAAGCGGAGGCGTCGGTAGCAGCTGCGACTGGCCTGCAGCGGCTAAGCCTGGTTCAGACCCAGCTATTGCCAAAACAAGCTGCCCTCACGGCGTCAACCGAGGCGCTGGCCATTGCCCAGGCCAACCTGACACGTGCCGCTACCGGCGGTTTGCTGACGGCCCTGGGTGGCCCGATGGGGTTGGCGATTCTGGCCGGCACTGCGGCTGCTAGCTTCCTGCTGTTGCGAGACAACTCTGACTCACTTGAGAAGAAGCTTGGCGATCTCAGCGACCCGCTCGACAAGCTGGTGGAGCGCTTCGGAAAGCTCAACAGAGCTACTCAGGCGGTTGCTCTGAGGGAACTGCAAGGCAAGATCGATGACCTGCAGAGCCAGCTGGGGCAGACATCTGGGGCCATCGCTGACAAGTTCGAGAATGACCTGCGCGGCCTGGGTGCCGCAGGAGTTGATGGCTTTATCGCTGGGCTGGCGCCGATGCCCCAAGAAGCGCAGAAAGCGCTCGACTTGGTGCGGGCGGCCGCGAATCAGGCTGCTACCGGCGCAGTGGTGGACTGGAAGGCCGTGGCGGACCAGGTGCGTGGAATGCCCGGCGTCACCGAGGCAATGGCCCAGGCCATCGAGACGGGGCAGATCAAGGCCTCGGGCCTCAGTACCGAGTTGGTCAACCTGCGATCCAAGCTTGCAGAGCTGACCAATGAGACTGATCGCAATACTGCTTCTACCGAAGGGAACAATGCTGCGAAAACCGGCATGAGTACCGCTGGCAAGACTTATCTTGAGACGCTGCAGAAGCAGGTGGCCTCGCTGCAGGATAATGGCGACCAAATCAAGATCGCCAACCGCTATATCGCCGAACACACTGAGCTCACTGAAACAGATCGCGTTGCAATCCTGTCTGCGGCCAATGCTGCTGAGGTTCTCAAGAAAGCCAACAAGGCGATCAAGGATGAGGCCAAGGACGCCACCAAGGAGCAGACAAAGCTTAACCAGCAGCTCAAAGAGGCAGAGACTGCCTACCAGCAGTTGAAGAAGGTCTACGACCCTGTTGGAGCAGCGGCAGACGAGTTCAAGAAACAGGTTAAGGGGCTGGATCTTCTGCTCTCCCAGAAGAAGATCACCACCGAGGAGTACGGTCGTGCGATAGCGGCGTTGGCGGGTCAGTTTAATCAGGCGGTGCAGGCCTCTACCGGCCTTTCCCAGGCCATGAAGTACCAAGCTGACCTCGAGCGCCAGTTGGCGATTGCCCAGCAGCAGGGAGACGCCGCAGCGGCCGCGGTTGGGATGGGCGACAAGCGAGCCGGCCGTGCTCAGTCTCGCCTAGCGCTCGAACAGGAGAACAACAACAAGATCCTGGCCCTGCGTGACGAACTGGCCACGGCCTCGAACGAGAAGCAGCGCCAGGAGCTCGAAAAGCAGATCGCGCTTAGGCAGGAGTACGGCGCGAAGCTTGTGCAGGTCCAGGAGGACACATTCAACAAGATCGATGCCGCCCAATCTGACTGGAGCAATGGCGCATCGGCCGCCTTCGAGAATTACCTCGATAGCGCCTCTGATGTGGCTGGCCAGACGCAGGAGTTGTTCACCAATGCTTTCAGCAACCTGGAAGATGGAGTGGTCCAGTTCGTGAAGACCGGCAAGTTCCAGTTCAAGGACTTCGCCGACGCGATTATCGAGGACTTGATCCGTATTCAGGTGCGCCAGGCTGCTGCAGGCTTCCTCAGCTCGGCATTTGGTTTCCTGGGTGGCGGGGGCTCGGCCCTGGGGCAGGGCACCATGACCGGCTTCAGCGAGGGCTCATTCGTAGCCAATGCCAAGGGTGGCGTCTATGACTCGCCCAGCCTCTCATCCTTCTCGAACCAGGTGCACGACTCGCCGCAGATGTTCGCTTTCGCCAAGGGCGCGGGCATCTTCGCCGAGGCTGGGCCGGAGGCGATCATGCCGCTGGCGCGCGGCCCGGATGGCTCTCTCGGTGTGGTAGCGATGGGAGCGGGTGGAGGCGGCGGAGAGCAGGCGCCGATCACCTTTGGTGGTATCACGCAGCATTTCCACTTTGGCAGCGGAACCGGATCGCTGACCAAGGAAGAAATTCGGCAGGTGGCTCTAGATGGGGCCAAGGGTGGCTACGACATGATGCTGCGCGACTTCAAAACCAACGGTGCCGGTCGGCAATTGCTGAGCAAGCGATAACGCGGCACACACAGCACACAACCCGCTTCGGCGGGTTTTTTATTGGAGCTGCCAAATGGCGGAAGCATGGCCCGAAGACTTGGAGCCCACTGATATGACCTGGGGTGTGGTCTACAACAACCGGGCTTTCACCTCCTCGCTGACCAATGCGCAGCAGATCACGTCCCATCCCGGTGCGTATTGGACCTGCACGCTCAACTTTGGCGTGCTCTACGAGGAGGATGAGCGCGAGCTGACTTCGCTGCTGGGGCGCCTGCAAGGCATGTTCGGGACAGTGAACATTCCGTCCATCACCAGGATCAGGACTGACAACATTGGTGCCCCGGTTGTGGCTTCTGCAGTAGGGCAGTCAACGAAGATTCAGCTGCGCGGCATGACGCCCAGCGTCAGGGTTTTCAGCCGCGGTGATCACATCACCATCCTCGGTGAGATGTTCGAAGTGGTGGAGCACGTCGATTCCGATAGCGGCGGCGTTGCGACGATCCAGGTTAACAAGCGTGTCCGCAAGACCATTGCGGCCGGCACCGCCGTCGAATACCGAA
The DNA here is from genome assembly GCF_016624805.1 of Pseudomonas sp. S44. Classification (NCBI taxonomy): domain Bacteria; kingdom Pseudomonadati; phylum Pseudomonadota; class Gammaproteobacteria; order Pseudomonadales; family Pseudomonadaceae; genus Pseudomonas; species Pseudomonas sp. S44. The sequence continues at coordinate 42,431 of NZ_JACVTY010000015.1, read as the reverse complement.
ACCCTTACTGCGAGATGAGGCGGGTGGATGACACCAATCAGTGGAGCATTCAGCCGGTCGTGTCCAATGGCAGCTACCAATTCCGGGAGGCCTTCTGATGCCCACTTCGTTCCCTTTCAGTCAAAGCGTGGTGGACATCATCGCCCGTGGCCGATTCATGACGGTGTACGCCTGCCAGCTCGACTTCGAGGATGGCCCGGTGTACGCGCACACGGGCACCGGGGATCTGGTGATCGACGGCATCACCTACCTGGGTGTCGGGCAGTTCGGCGAGGTCGGCCAGTCGCAGGAGAGCGACAACTCGAACTCGCCCATGTCCGTGGAGCTGAGCCTTAACGGTCTGGACAGCTACATCATTACCGAGACGAACATCCGCGGTTGTCGTGGGCGCTCGGGCAAGCTGCTGTTCGTGGTGTTCGACGAGGCGGGCAACTACGCCGTCGACATCTTGTTCTCCGGGCGCATGGACGCGGCGAGTTTCTCCTACGCCGGCAATGGCGAGGACGGCAACAAGATCATGGTGCCCATCGTCGATCGCATGGCCGAGTGGAGCCGCACCGGCACCGAGCGGTTCACCGACGAGAACCACCGCGCCCGGCACCAGGGTGACCGCTTCTTCTATGCGGTCGCTCAGCTGTCCGAATGGCCGATCTACTGGGGCTCCAGCAAGGACGCGCCGACCTTCAACTACGAGAAATAGCGATGCGCAATCGAGACTGGACGATACGTCTGACCGAAGTGATCAAGGCCGCCTCCGAGCGGCCTTTTTCATGGGGCGAATTCGACTGCTGCTTGTTCGCGGCTGACTGCTCGGTAGCGGTTTGCGGGGTTGATCCAGCGGCGTCGTACCGAGGCAAGTACAAGACCGAGGCGGGGGCGAAGAGGGCGCTGAAGAAGAACCACGGCAGCCTCGAGGCGGCCTGGGATGCCTGCTTCACCCGGGTGGCGCCGGCGTTCATCCAGCGTGGCGACATCGCCATGTACGACGGCCCGCAAGGCAAGGCCATCGCCGTGTTCTGGGCGGGTGAGTTCTGGGCAGCGACCGAAGAAGGCGCCGCGCGGGTGGTGTGCGAACCGACAGCAGTGTGGAGAGTTGAATGAGCGGAGGGGTCAGGAAGATTGCACAGATCGCCGTAGGTGCGGTCATCGGCTTCGCCCAGGGCGGTCCGATCGGTGCCGCGATCGGCGCGGGCCTGGCGTTCTACGCCTCGGAGCAGCAGGAGAAGCTCAACACCAAGTCGCCGCTGCGCGACAACGAGCCATCAGCACAGACCGTTCGCTCGTCCAAGGCCCCGGCGCGCTTCATCCTGGGCCGAGTCAGTACCGGCGGGGTTCTGGTGTGGGCGCAAGAGGAGGCCGGCGCCCAGCGTGATGGGGAGTGGTTGCACCTGGTGTACGTGCTCTGTGAGGGCGCCGTCGACGCATTGGAGGAGATCTACCTGGGCGAGGAGGTCATCAACACCTACGGAGCCGACGCCACCTATGAACTGGTGGTGAACCCAACCCAGGTGAATGCGTTCCTCAAGGCCAATTGCCCGGACTGGAAGGACGAGCAGATCGGCCGCGGCCTGTCGTTCGTGCGCCTGTCCCTGCGGTACAACGCCGAGAAATTCCCATCGGGCATTCCGGATGCGCGGTTCGTCGTGCGCGGGCGCAATGATCTCTACGACCCCCGCACCGGCATGGCCGGATACAGCGAGAATACCGCGCTGCACATCCTGTGGTTCCTGCGCACACGCTGCGGCGTGCCGGACGACGAGATCGTCTTCGAGACCTTCGCCAGTGGTGCGAACGTGTGCGATGAGTCGGTGGCCAACCCTGACGGCACCACCAGCCCGCGCTACCGCAGCAGCTGCGTGATTGGTGCAGACGAGCAGCGCACCAACGTGCTGCAGAAGCTCAAGGCGGCGTGCGGTGGCAAGGTCATTCGCGTGGGCGGTCGCTGGATGTTCCAGGCTGGCGCCTACTACGGTCCGTGGGACTTCGAAATCACCGAAGACATGGTGATCGGCACCATCACCGGCAGCACTGAGCCGACGAACGACGCGGCCATCAACACGATCCGTGGCACTTTCACCGACACGACCCAGTCCTGGACGGAGACGGACTACCCGGAAGTCAGCGTGGCCGAGTGGGTGGTCGCGGATGGTGGCGAGGCGGCGGAGACGCTGACCTTTTCCTACGTCACCAACCCGTACCAGGCCCAGCGCCTGGCCAATATCGAGCTACGTCGGCGCCGCGCGGGCGGGGTGATCAACGTTCCGCTCAACCTACTCGGCTACAACTGCCGGCCGGGTCGCGCGGTGCGGGCGAACCTGCCATCGCTGAACATCCTGGGCGAATTCATCGTCACCGGCTGGTCCATGGGTACGAGCGAGGGCTGCACAGCATCCCTGCAGGTCTACGATCCGGCGATCTTCGACGATGCCGTGGGCAAGCCCTACAACCCGATCGGCTTCATCAGCCTGCCGTCTAACGGCCTGGGCAGTCCTACCGGGTTGGTCTGGACCGTGGACGATACCGCCGAGGTAACCCAGGGCGTGCTGAACTGGTCGGCGCCGGTCGGCATCGTGACGGGCTATGCAGTGACCGTGCGCCAGGCCGGTGTGGCCGTGCAGGCCCAGCAAGTGCCGGAGACCACGCTTCAGGTGCCGCTGGCCGGCCTGGCCTCGGGCAACTATACGATGAGCGTTGCTGCACTCGGGCCGCAGGCACGGTCGGGCGAGGCAAGCATCACGGTCAACATCGATGGCCCGCCTGTGCCAGAAGGCTGCATCGTGCAGGCTTCGTTGGACACCATAACTCTCACGCCAACCAACGTTCAGCACAAGCTCAATGGCGGGACATACGAGTACTTCTACACCCGCGACGGATCCGCCCCGGTAGGGCAGGCAGAGTATCTCGGGCAGGGCTTGAGCCTGACGCATACTGGCCTGGCGTTCTTCGCCAACTACTTCTACTTCATCCGGGCGCGCAACGCGTACGGGATCAGCGGCTACTTGAAGGTGCCGGCTTCAACCTCGAACGACGTGAGCAACATGCTCGATGCTCTCGATGGTCAGATCAGAGAGGGTCAGTTATATCCCGAGCTCGCGGAGCGTATCGACCTGATCGACGGTGACGGTCCGGGCTCGGTGAATGAACGCATCGGCGAGCTGCGCGATGAGATTGATGACCTCGTGGACGCGCTGGCCTACGACCCGAACAAGGCCTATGCAGACGGCGACAGCGTGCGCCGAGGGCAGCGCTTGTATCAGGCCATCCAGGCCGTTCCTGCGGCTCCAGGTGGGGAGAACGCGCCGCCGAATCCGACCTACTGGCTCGACATTGGCCAGGTTGTCGAAGCAGCAAACGGTCTCGCAGCACAGGTGGAGCGCAACACTGCGTCGATCGAGGAGCAAGACGGGCGCATCATGGTTAATGCCCAGCGTCTGGCTGCTGTACGCAGTGAGCTTGATGACCCTGTCACAGGGCTCACTGCTACGGCAAACGGCCTCAGCTCAATGAAGAGCGAGGTCGAGACGATCGACGGCAAGCTCAACGCTACCGCAGAGAGGCTGGACGGTGTGTACGTCCAGGTGAACCCGGCGTTGGCAGGCACGACTGATGGCTTTGCAGGTTCTGAGCAAACCCTTGTGGGCGTGTGGTCGGAGCAATCCGCCCGAATTGAGGATGGCGTTGCAACTGCGCGCAGGCTCGACGTTGTGCAAGCGCAGCAAGGGGAAACGAACGCTTCAGTGCAGCGTGTAGACCAGGCCGTTGTTGGGCTCAACGGAAAAGTGTCGGCTATGTCTTCCTGGAAGACCGAGACAAACGTCAACGGCAAGCAAGTCGCGACAGGCATTGTGCAAGGAAGTGATGGCCAGGTCGGTGAAATCCTGCTGTCGGCTGATCGAGTCGCGATCATCAATGGCATCAACGGACCCGAGAGCAATCTGTTTGTCTTCCAGAATGGGCAGTTGTTCCTGAACCAGGCGTTGATCAATACGGCCTTTATTCGGGAAATCATCCTGGGCATGACGCTGCGGTCTCAAGCAGTTGATGCCTTCGGTCGTCCATTGATCGAGCTGAACATGGTGAACGGTACGTTCTCGTTCCGGGGAGCAGATGGTAATGGCTCGTTGCTGATCAACAACGGTGGCATCTATGTCTACGACCTCAACTACATCGAGCGTGCGGCGCTGGGGAAACTAACCTGATGGCAGATATCTACGGGCTCAGGACTCGCGATGAGTCCAATCGGGTCACTCTGGATACGAGCGTTATGCCGATACGCTCGTTGAAAATGCTTACTGTCACTGGCGATGGTAACTACAACCAGTATTTCTCAGTGCCAGATATCAAGGCCAATTCCTTCGTTGTTGTGGATTCCCTACTGTGGACAGCAGGGGGCAACTGGAGCCCGCAGGCCTTCTGGACAGATGGGCAATTGCACTTGCGAGGGGCGGGGTCTCGACAATGGCAGGTGATGATCTTATCTAATGGCACAGAACCGTTCAGCGCGGTAGGTGAGTACGGGTTCCGTTCAAGGAATAACGGAATCCTGAATCAGGTAGATTCTGCTAATAGAGTGCTAGGTGTTAGGTACAGCGGTTCATTTGAGTTTGGGGTCTATTGGCGTCCGGGAATGCAGGCGCAGATTTCTCCAGGGTTTTATTACGAGTTTCCGGAGCCGGTTACGACGTTTGAAAGACCCTTGGTTTTTCTGAATGCCGAGGACTATATGATGGTGTCCGGGTTCTATGTGACAGGACAACCGGGGAGCTGGACGGGCTGGGGGATAAGCCATGCTGGTATTTATTATCAATACCATGGCCTCCAAGTCTCCGACTATATGAAGATGAAATGGTTTCTCGCCAGCTATCAGACTCGAACAAGCTCTGCTGGTTTATACGGCGTGCTGTTGCGAGACGCATCAGGTAATCGGGTTTTTGCGTCAACTGACAATCTTGCACTCCTGAATAGCCAGCCTTCAAATAACTCGTTTTATAATGACGGTGAGCCAATTGAGGCTGGTGCTACCTATCATTCATCTTCGCGTATGCCATGGACTAGCAGCTTTGGTGATTATGTTTTAGCCAATGCTCTGTTTTCCCATACAAATATTCAGCAAACGCAGAATCCAATAATTATTAATTGGGGCGGTTTTCTACCGGGCAATCGCAGCATAATCAAGATGTATGCTCAGAATTATGCCAACAGCCCGGCAACAGGTATTAGCGCAAACGGAAGAACGCTGTTCGCAGCAAGGCCGATGCGAAACTTATAACTGGAGTAAACATGGCACAGCAGATAATCAACCTGGGCACCACCCCAACCGGGGCTGGCGGTGACACGCCCCGCAGCGCTTTCACGAAGGTCAACTTCAACTTCACAGACCTTTATGCCTTCCTTGCAACGCTCGGATCGGCCTCAACACGCTTTGTCGGCACGAGCGCCGGAAATGTGATGGAAGTAGGTGCGTTCGGCTTGGGTAGCACCAGTGGCGGCCAAAGCATCGCACCAAACAGCGCATTCACGTCAGGTTTCTACAAGTACAGCGCCTCCGCAGCGGGTGCTCCGAACGGCAGTCAGGGCTCGCTCATCGTTTCTTCGATGGGTGGCAACTACATTCAGCAGCTTTCAATGTCGCTGCCCGCGTCGCTCTCGAATCCATACCTTGGCTACCGTCACTTCAGCGCCGAGGGTGCCCCTGGGCCATGGTGCAAGATTTATCACACCGGCAACACGACGATTGGCTCAGGTGGTGCCCTGTCGGCAGCATCGCCAGTTGTGCGCATCGCTGATGTCGAGAAGAGCGAGCGACGTGACCTCCTCGAGCAGGAATTCCAGTCGGCCGGACCGTGGGGGGCAGCAAACGGTGAAGCGAGCGGTGTGACCGTCACACGAGTCGATGCGGGTGTTTATCGGATCGCTGGCGCGCTCGGCCTGGCAGTCGAAGGTTGGCGGATACAGGACCCATGTTCACCTGACGGCGGCCGCACGCTCGGCATCACAGAGAGCGAACAGGACGAGCAGGGCGTCGTGACCGTACGCCTGTTCAAGCAGCGCTGGACACTTGATGAGGAAGGCGAGATGCATCTGGGCAAAGGCGCCCCGCTCGATGTGCCCCTCAACAGCTGGATTGATGTGCGGCTCCAGATGCCGGCGATCCTGCCCGCCGAGCCCCCAGAAACACCAATCGCCTAAATCTACACATCCGAAAGAAGACCGCCGCTGGTGGTATTTTTTTGCCTGGAGAAACCCGAATGCCGATCACTGAGCAGCAGCTGCTGCAGATCCTCCCCAATGCCCGCCCAGTCGCGGGCATTTTTGTGCCTGCACTGAACCGAGCGATGCTGCGGTGGAAGATCGATAGCCGCCTGCGCATCGCTGCTTTCCTTGCCCAGGTCGGACATGAGTCTGGCCAGCTGCGATCGCTGGTCGAGAACCTCAACTACAGCGCCGAGGCCCTGGTGCGCACCTGGCCAAGTCGGTTCACTCTGCAGGCCGCTGGCGCCTACGCTCGGCAGCCAGAGAAGATCGCGAACCGCGTCTATGGCGGGCGCATGGGTAATGGTCCTGAGGCCTCTGGCGACGGCTGGCGGTACCGCGGGCGCGGCCTGATCCAGTTGACCGGTCGCGACAACTACCGCGCCGCTGGCCAGGCCCTGGGTCTGCCCCTGCTCGAACAACCTGAGCTGCTCGAGCAGCCCGAGCACGCTGCGCAGTCGGCAGCCTGGTGGTGGTCACAGCGCGGCCTGAATGAGTTGGCCGACGCCGGACGCATCCAGGATATCGGCAGCATCATCAACACCGGTCAGCCTGGGCGCGTGCCGCATGGCGCTGCCGAGCGTAAAGCGCTGTATGACCTGGCTGTGGGGGTGCTGGCATGAAAGCCTGGCTGCTTCGCCTCGCCAGCGCAGGCCTGCTGATTCTGCTGGGCATCGCCGTTGGCACCTGGTCCACCACAAAGCACTTCCGGCCGTTGCTCGATGCTGAACAGGACCAGGTCACACAGTGCACAACGGCACGAGACAACCTCGCTGGCCTGGCGCAGGAGCAGGGCAAGGCCCTGGGCGACCTGACCATGGCCGCGAACGAGCGGCAGGCCAGGGCAGAGCAAGCGGTGAGTGAGGCCAGGGCCAGCGCACAGGACGAATACGCGGCGGCGAACCGCCTGCAGCAGGAGCGCACAGGTGGCGATCAGTGTGCCGCTGCTTCCTCTATCATCGACAAGGAGCTTGGCCTATGAGCGTGCAGGTGCTGCAGGTGCTGCTGGCCGGCCTGCTGCTGGCTGGCTGTACGGCGAGGCCTGCGCCGGAGATCCGTTACGTGCGCGTCGAGGTGCCGGTGCAGGTGCCGTGTCGCGCGCCGGAGGTGGCTGTGCCGCCGTGGGCAGCTGCCGGCCTGCGCAAGACCGACAGCCTGGAGGTGAAGGCGCGGGCGCTGCTGGCTGAGCGCAGACAGCGTATTGGTTACGAGAAGATGTTAGAGGCGGCCGTTTCCGTTTGCCGGTAAAGTGGACATATAGCTCCCAACGCCGATGAAAACCAGATGCCAAATAGCACAAACCTTTCGCAACTACTCAAGGCCGAGCAGCTCGTTTCGTCCTGCCTAGACGCACTGGAGAGATATTGCGAAGCGATTGAACATGGTGAGTCGGCGTGCACGATACGTGCCCTGCGGGAAGAGGCCGCGAGGCTTGCGAAAGAACTTGAGGAGTATCGCTGCTCCATTATTGATGCAGTCCCTTCTGATAGTCATTAATGGTTTGATTGAAGGAGAGGTCCAATGAAGCGGACACTAGAAGGGATGGTTACTGCAGGTGAAGAGCTGCTTCGCCAGGCGCTCGACGCCAATCGACGCCTACGGCAGGTCGAGGCTGATGGTGAGTCCCCCGAGGAGGTCGAGCGGCATCGAGTATTGGCCGATCGGCTTTACCGCCAGGTGACCGAGCATCAGCTCATCGCCGTCGGCGAGGCACCTCATATCATCCACTGATCGCCATGGAGGCGAGCATGAAGGACAAGCGCGAAGTCGTGATGCCAGACCATCAGGTCTACAAGGATGTTGAGGAGGCTATGAGGCGCCATCTTGAGGCACAAGAGGCCGGCCTGCCTGCGGATGAGGTGGAGCGCTTGCGGCTGATTTTGGAATCACAGATCAAGGCGGCCCATCAGTACCATTCCAATGCCATGGGGCGAGCGCCGCTGAATCGTCACTGAAGACGAGCTATCAGCTCCGGTCCTTGGCTCCGCACATTTCCCGCCCTCTTGCTAGAGCACGAAGCATCGCCCGCCAGGCGGTACTGGCGCTGGCTGCGCATGCAGTGCTCAAATACTGTATCGATATACAGTGTTGGTGCCGTATGTATTTCCTCCTTGTTCGCCGCAGAGTACGCGGCGTTGCGATCCCCAGTGGACAGCTCACGAAAATCCAGCCGCTGCGGGCTGACGTTCACATCGAGTACGGACACAGTACCGTGCTCGGTCGGCAGTGCCTGGGCGCCTGGGTGTTCAACCCAACCCCAGGCCCCGACGTTATCCCGCGGCTACACGACGCGCGCGTGACCGGTATGGCCCAAGGCGGAATGAACGTCACGGGTGTTGAGGAGGTGGATGGCGTGCTCTATGCGCAATCGTGGTGGTGCAGGTCCGAATGATGGCTATCGGTCTTCCTCGGGCATGGCTTGATGAGCTTGGCGACCAGAGCGAGCTTGTCACTGACCCTGACGGGCGCGCTGCAGTGCTCCGTGAGATGGCATTTGCGGCGCGCAGGCGGAAAGAGGTGAGCGCGGGCGAGCTCTCTGACATGCTCGAGTTCGTAGAGTCGGCGCGTCAGTGGGCTCTGCTTGAGCATGAAGAAGCCTGGGTGCTGGGGATCTTCAGATTTGAATCGAAAGCTGAGTGGGAGGCGGACGAACCAGGACGGATCGTTATTGGCCAGGACGGCCGGGAGATACGGAAAAATCGGTTCCAAAACTGAAACGGCGACCCTTACAGTATGCGGCTTGTAGGCGTGCCGTTTCTTCCTAGTTTTGGAATTGATTTCGGCTTGCAGTCCATGCCACGCCTTGGTTTGTATAACGGTCTTGAAAACCGCTGACGAGGGATCAAAATCAGTTCCGCAACTCGATACAGACCCCTTGATTTTAAAGGGCCGCAGGCCATCTAGAATCAGGCCGGTGCGGAAATTGAAATCTCGTAAGGTATTGAAATCAAAGGAAATGCATCGCGGATTGCAAATCCGTCTACGCCGGTTCGATTCCGACCTCGGCCTCCACCATTCGAAAGCCCCGCAGATTAACGTCTGCGGGGTTTTTCTTTATGGGTCCGAAAAGCCAAGAGTTCCGAAACAAAAGGCATGGAGCATGCGCTACACCGGACCCGCAACAGAAGGCCATATCGCGGCAGTTGAAAAAGGTTGTGAGGGAGGGAGATTGCGTCAGACCATGACTGCGGCCATGGCATGGGGGCGGCAGCGCGCCCTGGACTGGATCACCGAGAGCTTTCCGCCTGCGCCTACCGGCCTTGAAGTTAAACCCTCTGGACGCAGGCCTTCACGTACTTCCAGATAAGGATGCTGGAAAACGGAACGCTCTTGAAAAGACATCAGTCGTATCTCCATCGGAGGCGCATTTGAGGCGCACAATTGGAGAAAATGATGAGCCTTCAGTCCATAAGCCATAACCTGTACGAGCACACCTACCTTGGGTACCAGGCATCTATCTACGTGCTGTGGGAGGCTAGCCTTGATTTTCCCACCGGGATGCTGGTTGAAGTAGGGAGACCAGGCGCTACGGCGCGCACCATGCGTGTGAATCGACCATTCTCCTCCCCGTTTGAAGCAGTTATCGAAGGAAAGGTAATGGTCGAACAGTACGTGCAGAGTCAGAACGGCTGAGCATGATTGACACGCACAGCTTTCAGGCTGCTGCTTTCGGCCGAGCCGCATTCAGGTGAAGGCCGTTAGCTGTCGCATCCCGCTCTCTCAGGTCCGCTAGATGGCATTACCAACCGTCGAGCCTCGAAGGCTCGGGGTTGGGCTGCGCTGAATGCCTTCTGCTACAAGCAGGTCAAACTAAGAAAGTCGTTCGACCAATGGCAATGCATTTACCTGTGGTCGAGCGAACAGAAATCCTTGCATCAAATCAATCCCCAATGCTGCCAATGCTTGGCACTCTGCATCTGTCTCAATCCCCTCGGCGATCAGTGTAATGCCTAGCCGTTCGGCTACCAGAACGATACCCGCGACGATGGCTTGCCGAACCGGATCCTGGCTGATTCTCCGCGTGAGTGCCATATCCAGCTTCAGTACGTCTGGCTGAAATTCTGCGAGGAGGTTCAAGCCTGAGTAACCCGAGCCGAAATCATCTATCGCAGTGGTGAAGCCCTGTCGGCCGTATTCCTTGAAGATTGCTTTCAAGTGCTCGGTATCGTCGATCCGCTCACCCTCGGTCACTTCGAACATGAGCTGATTGGCAGGGAAGTCGAATGTCCGGGTGGCTTCCAGGGTAGCTCGGATACAGGTACTGGCACGGTAGACGGCGTTGGGCAGAAAGTTGATGCTCAATTTACAGTCCGCATGCCGTCCCAGTCCTAGTGCTGCCGCTTGCTCGATGGCCTTCACTCGACAGGCCTGATCGAAACGGTACAGATTATCGGGCGACACCTTGGCCAGGATTTGCGCAGCGCTTTCACCGCTTGGACCGCGAACCAATGCTTCATAGCCATACGGCCTACCTGAAGGAACGTGAATGATGGGCTGGAAGGCCATCGTAATGTCGAAACCCAGGCTCGCAAGGTCGCGACATTGGGAGCAGCCAATCGCTAGAAAGGGCTGGGGGAAGACGGGCTTGCTCATGGGTTATCGCCGAGGTGCGTGAGTACGACTGTTGAGAACGCTTGAATCCACAACAAGTTCCAATTTGTACCCACTCGCCTTGGCTCAGGGGCAGTCTGCCGTGAGCTGGCGTTAGGGCGAACTGTGTTCTAACGGCGTCGACCTTCGGGAGTTTATTTGTGGGCTAGAAACCTGTTTCTTGTACATGGTCTTCGCTGGCGTACAAGATTCAGGGCCGCCTGTCAGACTGCGACGGATTTTGACGCCAATTTTATGAATGTCGCCGGAGGCAGCGCTAATGTGGGTACGTCACTTACATTAACGCGTATGTCGAAGGAGGCCGGCATGATTATCAGAGGAGAGGTGTTTTGGGGCTGGGCCGACCCGACCCTGCATCACCGCGATCACGTAGAGGCGCTGGATGACGGAACCGTGATCGATGTTCAGGCGAGGCTGTCTCGAATAGGGGGCACGCAGCTTTTCATCGGCGTTTACTCGTCTTCAGGCGCCAGGCTTCTTGAAGAGGCCTACGATGAACGTCCTGGAGAGTCGATGACCCGCGCTCTTGCATGGGGTGTGGGACGCGCCAGGAGGATTGCGATGGAGGGTGTGCCCAGGAAGATTGCAGCCAGGGCATGACCCTTGAGGTTAACCACGAAGCCCAGCTCCGCGCTGGGCTTTTTGCATCTGGCGACACTACGCCCCCACAGTGCTCTCTCAAAGGGGGATACATGAAATACTGCTCGCATTGCTAGCCATGCCCGGCGTGGTTGGGTGCTCACCGCCGGATGCATTGAGCAAACCCGGCTAGGTACGCTTTCCGAGCATCGACGATCCTTGCCTCACCGCAACCACTGGGCCTTGCCACCGATGTCCTGCACACCTCCCAACGCGATCTACGCCAAGCGCTTCGAAGCGGTGCTCACCCATATCCAGGCCAATCTCGAGGGTGACCTGTCGGTGAACACCCTGAGCGAGATCGCGAACTTCTCGACCTTTCACTTCCATCGGCAGTTCACTGCGTATGTCGGCGTGCCCGTCGCGCGATACGTGCAGCTGATGCGACTGCGTCGGGCTGGTCAACGACTGGCGGGGGATGACAGCCATTCGGTACTGGACGCTGCGTTGGACGCCGGCTTCGAAAGCCCCGAGGCGTTCAGTCGTGCTTTTCGCCGGGCCTTTGGCATGTCGCCGAGCACCTTTCGCCAGGCGCCGAGCTGGCAGCTGTGGAATGCGGTATTTGCCATTCCTCATTTTTCCAGGAGTATCGTCATGCAAGTCAGGATCGTGGACTTTGTCGAGGTCAAGGTTGTAGCGCTGGAGCACCATGGTGCACCGGCATTGTTGGACCAGACCGTCGGGCGCTTCATCGATTGGCGCAAGCGCACGGGCCAGTCGCCGGTGGAGAGCAGTCGCACATTCGGCATCCCTTACGGCAACCCCGACACCACACCAGCGCAGGATTTTCGCTTTGCCATCTGTGGCGAGATCAATCAGCCGCTGGTGCCTGATGACGAAGCGGTGCGAGAGCTCATCATCCCTGCCGGGCGTTGTGCGGTGGTGCGTCATGTCGGCTCGCCGCATGCCATTGGCGAGACGATCTATCCGGTCTATCGCGACTGGTTGCCGGGCAGTGGTGAGGAACTGCGCGACCATCCGCTGTACTTCGAATACTTGAGCGTGTATCCGCAGACGCCGCTCGAGCAATGGCAGACGGATATCTACATCCCCCTGCGTTGAGCGCTGATCAATAGGTGGCGGTGATCGCCAGCGCCAGTTGTCGGTCGCTCATGAAGGGGGGTGTGGCGCTGGCGCGGTATTCATGGCATGCCTGTTCGAAGCGAGCTCCGCGAATGGCGCCGTCGGAGCCGATGAAGGCGAGTGCGTCGACGCAGAAAAAGAAAAACCCGCCATTGGGCGGGTTCAAGAACGTATCGAAGCCTGGTCACTATGCCCCTGTGAATGTCAGCATTTCGTGAAAGGCATGTCGACAGACTGTTTCTAGATGTGGCTGAGTTCGAGTCGGCTGATCACGCACACCGAGCCGTCTTCGGCGGCGGTGGAGTCGCTGTAGTCCACCTGGTTATACACGCCGCCATGGAAATTGAAGGCGCGGACGTTCCAGCTCTGGGCCATCTGCAGGACGCCAGTGCTGCCCGTACGGCCGTTGCAGGTGGCGCTGACCGTTGCCGCACCGGCGCTGGTGACTTCGATGCTGATCTCGAACGGGGTGTTCAGCGGCACGTCGGTCAGTACGTTGCTACTCAGCGGCGTGAGCTGGTTGAAGTCCTGGCGAAACCCCAGGGTGATCTTGCCCTTGTTCCAGAACACCTTGATCACGGGGCTGTCGTCGTCCTTGACGTGCATCTGCGAAATCACCACTTTTTGCGCCGAATTGACCTTTTCCAGGGTCATGCGCTGATGATTGCTGTGGCGGGTAGCGCTGGTCAGGGACCAATAGCGTGCTTCCTTCCACTCGCAGCGGGTGCGGTGGGTGCTCTTGCTCGAAGCGCCGCGGGTCGGAGCGCTCATGCGGATCGAGCCGTCGCTGAGGCGGGCGATTACCTGGGTGAGGGTGGCCAGGGCCTGGGCCCCGGTCAGTTCCAGCGCCACCGGATTGCTGGGTGACTTGGGTACGGGCGTGGTGATGATGAGGTTTTCCATGTTCACGGCCATTGCTGTTCTCCTTGCAAAAAAGACAGGTCCTACACCTAGTGCGAACCTGGAGGAGCGGCGCAAGTTTCAGCTGATCCATGAGCGGCAAAAAAAGCCCGCCATGGCGGCGGGCAAGACGTTCTGAAGGGAGCAGCGCAAGATTACGGCTTGCGCAGTTAAGCGAGCGTTAACCCGGTTCAATGATTGACCGCGACTTCCGATAAGCCTATACAGGCCCCCCAACACGGAGCTGCGCGATGCACGAAGAAGACGATCTCCCCGAACCTGAGCACGATCACTTGCTCGATCACGAATTTCTCTACGAGGACTTCGACCCTGAGGCCGATGCCCAGGGCGCCGAGGATGAGATCGAGGAAGACGAGGCGCTACAGGATGATCTCGACGATGACGAGCAAGACCATCCCGCCTGGCATGACCACCCTGACGACTGAGTCAGCGCCGGTCCAGCGAGAAGCGTCCGGCGCCTGTCACAGCCAATAGCAGCAGCCCGCCGATGATGCTCATGTTCTTGAAGAACTGGGTCATGTTGGCTGCGCGCGCAGGCTCGACCATGTTCCAGAACGGGTGGCCGATCAGCGCCGTGCCGAGCACGAACAGGGCGAACAGCAAAGCCAGTGGTCGGGTGTAGAAACCGAGTATCAGGAGGATGGCTACGAAGAACTCCATGATCACTGCGACCGCCGCCGCGACCGTCGGGGCTGGGGCGCCCAGGGATCCGAGATAGCCCACGGTGCCTTCGAAGCCGGTGAGTTTGCTCCAGCCAGAGAGGACGAAGAGGATCATCAAGAGGATGCGCGCCAGAAGGATGATGGCATCGCGTTGACCGTCGAAGAGGGTGTAGCGCATGTCTGTGCTCCGGTGGACAGTGTAAGCATCCACTCTAGCAGGTGCGCAAGCCTTTGCTGCACGAACGAAAAAGGCGCCTGTTCAGGCGCCTTTGACGAGGAATATGGTGCGAGTGGTGGGACTCGAACCCACAAGGCTTGCGCCGACAGATTTTAAGTCTGCTGTGTATACCAATTCCACCACACTCGCACACTTGACCGGGTCACCGGGACCGGCACGCTTCAATGCTGAAGGGCCATACAATCAAGCGCGCTTTATAACCCATCGTTATAGGTGAGTCAACCGCGCTGCGGGTTCAGGGCCGGATCAGCTGGGCGATTTCGCGCATGTCTTCAGCGCTGTGGCGAAGGTCCTGCACCTGTTCGCCCATGGCGGTGGCATCGTCCTGATGCACCGAGTGTCGCAGAAAACGGGTATGGCCATCGAGTGCCTGGCACAGGTGGTCGATCTGCCGGGCGGTGTGGCGCAGGTCGTCCTGCAGGCCCAGCAGACGGAAATTGATGGCCATATAGGTTCCATGACGGGTGAGGGGCTGGGGTACTATAGGGTAATCCCCGGCTTGCTGTCATTGCGCCATATATCGGACACTGATGCCGTGCACTAAGCTCTTCTACAGTTCCTCTTGTCGTGCTCGTGGAGCCCGCATGGTTTCGACCGATCGTCCCGCCCCGCCGCTCATGACTGCCAATCGCTACGAACAGCTGGTGCAGGCGGTGGTGGATTACGCCATCTACATGCTCGATCCGACCGGTCACGTCGTGTCCTGGAACCCAGGGGCCGAGCGGATCAAGGGCCATTGTGCCGACGAGGTGATCGGTCGGCATTTCTCGTTGTTCTTCACGCCACAGGATTGCGCCGACGGTCGCCCGGCACGCCTGCTGCGCCAGGCGCTGGAGCAGGGCGTGGCGCAGGACGAAGGTTGGCGAGTGCGCAAGGACGGTACGCAGTTCTGGGCCCTGGCGGCGCTGGATGTGGTGCGTGATGAGCATGGCGAGATCATCGGCTTGGCCAAGGTGACGCGCGATATCACGGATCGACGTGAGTCGGCGTTGCAGCTCGACACGATGCGAGCGCAGCTGTTCCAGGCGCAGAAGCTCGAGGCCTTGGGGCAGCTGACTGGTGGCCTGGCCCATGACTTCAACAACCTGCTGACCATCATCCTCAGCTCGGCGCGCCTGGCGCGTGCCAGTGGCGATCCGCAGCGGATAGAGCGCCTGCTCGAACATATTCTCGAGGCCGGACAGCGTGGCTCGCAATTGACAGGCCAGTTGCTCAGCTTCGCTCGCCACCGGCAACTGAACGTCAGCACCATCTCCCCTGACGAGTTGGTTGCGTCCACCCGCAGCCTGGTGGAGCACGCCTTGCCTGACGGCATCGACCTCATCGCGCAGGTGGCGCCAGAGGTGCCGACGATCGAGGTGGATGCCGGGCAGTTGCAGATGGTCTTGCTCAACCTGCTGTTCAATGCCCGTGATGCCATCAGCGGCAAGGGGACGATCGGCCTGGACGTGACAGTCGTTGAACTGGCGGGTGAGGTAGAGGCGCTGCACGGGCGCTTCCTGCGTTTCGATGTGCAGGACAGCGGCCACGGGATCGATGCGCAGGTGCTGCCGCGAATCTTCGAGCCTTTTTTCACCACCAAGGCTTTTGGTAAGGGAACCGGGCTGGGGTTGAGTCAGGTCTATGGTTTTGCCAAGCAGAGCAATGGTGCGATCTGCGTAGCAAGTTCGGTCGGTGAGGGCACGCGCATGAGCCTTTACCTGCCGGTTTCATCGAAAGTGCCCGAACCCTGAGACACGAGGTGGACAGTACGTCATGGTAGAAACACTCAAGCGACTGGCGACCGGTATCGAGGGCCTGGATGCGCTGCTCAAGGGCGGCCTGGTAGCCGGATCCTCGTACATTGTCCAGGGGCCGCCCGGGGCGGGCAAGACCATCCTCGCCAACCAGTTGGCCTGCGGCCATGTGCGTGACGGCGGGCGGGTGCTGGTGGCGACGCTGCTCAGCGAGTCCCATGAGCGCCTGTTCAAGTACCTCTCGACCCTGGAGTTCTTCGATCAGACGCTGGTGGGCGACCAGATCCAGTTCGTCAGTGCCTTCGATACGTTGCAGGACGAAGGGCTGGAAGCTGTGGTGCGTCTGTTGCGCCAGGAGATCGCCAGGCAGCAGGCCAGCTTGTTGATCGTCGATGGCCTGCTCAATGCTCGGGCGCGGGCCGAAACCAGTCTCGATACCAAGAAATTCGTCGCCGAACTGCAAGGGCACGCGGCATTTGCCGGCTGCACCGTGTTGCTGTTGACCAGTGCTCGCCTCGATGAGGGCAGCCCGGAGCACACCATGGTCGATGGCGTCATCGAGTTGGGTGAACAGCTCGAGGGCAGCCGCGCAGTGCGTCATATACAGTTGCGCAAAACCCGAGGCAGCGGTGCACTGTCGGGGGTTCATGAATGCCTGATCAACGAGGCAGGGCTGCAGGTCTATCCGCGCCTGGAGGCGTTGTACAGCCACCCGAGCAACCTGGGTTCTGACACCTTGGTGCGTATCACCACGGGTGTGAAAGCGTTGGACGGGATGCTCGATGGTGGTCTGGCCGAAGGGTCGGTGAGCCTGCTCATGGGGCCGTCGGGAGCGGGCAAGTCATCCCTTGGGCTCGGCTTTCTTGCAGCGGCTACGCCTGAGGCGCCGGCGCTGCATTTTGGTTTCTACGAGCCGCCTGCTCGCCTGAGGTTGAAGGCTGCCTCGCTGGGCTACGACTTTGCCGAAATGGAACGCCAGGGGGCCTTGCAGCTCAGCTGGCAACCGACCACCGAGGGCTTGCTCGATCAGGTTGGCGCACGCTTGCTCGCGCAGGTACAGGCGTTGGGGGCGAGGCGTGTGGTGATTGACAGCCTGGGCGCCTTCGCTCGACTCGCTTTCGATCAGGCGCGGCTCAACGGTTTCTTCCGAGCCCTGACCGGCGAGCTGCGCGCACGGGGTGTCAGTGTGATGCTGACCTGGGAGATGCGCGACCTGTTCGGCTCGGAAATCACGTCACCGGCACCGGACCTGTCGAGCATCGTCGACAACCTGTTCCTGATGCGTTTCGTCGAACTGGAGTCGCAGCTGCGGCGTGTGTTGTCGATTCTCAAGGTCCGTGACAGCCACTATGATCCGGCACTCCACGAGCTGGCTATCGGCGCCGATGGCATTACCCTGCGCAACGCATTCGCGGGGGCCAGCGGTGTGCTGTCGGGCACGGCCGTACCCCAGGGGGACCGCTGACGGTACCTGGCAATGAACAGCATCCTGATCGTCGATGATGAATACCTGATCGCCGACATCCTCGGATTCGCCCTGGAGGATGAGGGTTTTCTGGTAGAAAAGGCCAGCAATGGGCGCAAGGCGCTCGAGGCCCTGAGGGAGAAGCGGGTGGACCTGGTGATCACCGACTACATGATGCCGGTGCTCAATGGCGAGGAGCTGGTCAGGGCGATTCGCAATGAGCTGCAGCTGCCCGATCTGCCGGTCATTCTCATGAGCGGCGCACAAGCCTACGAGGGGCACAGGCTGCCGGAACTGTTCAGCGCGGTGTTCGACAAACCGTTCGACATGGACCGCATGATCGCCAAGGTCCGCGAACTGTTGAGTCCCTGAGCCGCAGGCGGGATCCCGCGGGGACGTGCCGTGCGATCAAGCGCGTCCGTGCGGCTTGAGGCGAAGGGTGGTCAGTATTGGTCGTCGGCTTTCTCCGGAGCGGGGTTGCCGGCCTGGATGCGCTTGAAAATCTCTTCACGATGGACCTGGACATCCTTGGGCGCATCGATGCCGATCCTCACTTGCATCCCCTTGACGCCCAGAATGGTGACTTTGATGTCATCGTTGATGACGATGCTTTCGCCAACCTTGCGGGTGAGTATCAGCATGTAGTTCTCCTTGGTGATGTAGAAATCCGTGGGGCCATGTGCCGCAGCGGTGGGAGCCTGTCCCTCTTCCTTCTCATTAAAGACGCTTTCGGAAGATATTAATTCCTGAGCGAACAAAATCTGTTGGCGGTCTTCAGTTGCAGGTGCCGAAATCAACCGGGTCAGATCAATCGGCGAAGGTGCTCGGTGGCAAGGATAGGGGGCCGGAGCGAATATGGGAAATTTCTCTGCTTTATGTCGTAAATAGCTCTGGTCAATGAAACTTCACAGCGCTTCGAGTGCCTGCAGAAAACGCAGCAGGGCCACCTCTTCCTGCTCCAGGCCTTTGCGTGCCCGCACTCGCGGAAGTTCGGCCAGGCGGCCCAGGTGGAAGTGCTCGAGCAGCGCTGGGTGGATGTAGCAGCGTCGGCACACCGCCGGTGTGTTGCCCAGACGCGTGGCAACCTCGCGGACGATGGCCGCAACCTGGCGCCTGGCCTCGGCCTCAGGCTGCCAGGCCAGCGGACGCAGCAGGCTCAGGGCCAGGGCGCTGCCGCCCCAGGTGCGGTAGTCCTTGGCGGTGAAGTCGGCACCGGTCAGTTGCTGGAGGAACAGGTTGATGTCACTGGAGCCGATGCGATGGCGCTGGCCGTCCTCGTCCAGGTACTGGAAGAGTTCCTGGCCAGGCAGCTCCATGCAGCGCTTGAGCAGTTGCGCCAGGCGCCGGTCGCGCACGGTGATGCTGTGCTCGACGCCGCGCTTGCCGCGAAACTGGAAGCGAATGGTGCTGCCCCTGACCTCGACATGTCGGTTGCGCAGGGTGGTCAGTCCGTAGGACTGGTTGTCGCGCAGGTATTGACGGTTGCCGATGCGGATCAGCGTGTTGTCGAGCAGGCTGACCACCAGTGCCATGACCTTTTCCCGGTCCATCCCGGGGCGTGCCAGGTGCTGGTCCAGGTGCTGGCGCAGCCTTGGCAACGCTTGCGCAAAGGCCAGCATGCGCCCGTACTTGTGCTCGTCGCGTAACGTGCGCCACTCGCTGTGGTAGCGGTACTGCTTGCGCCCACGGGCATCGCGACCGGTGGCTTGCAGGTGGCCTTGTGGGTCGAGGCAGATCCACACATCGGTATAGGCGGGCGGGATGACTAGCGCCGCGATACGCGCCAGCGTATCCGTGTCGCGCACCCGCACCCCATCAGGGCTGAGGTAGATGAAGCGCCCACGCCAAAGGCGTCGGCTCAGGCCTGGCTGGGTGTCGTCGACATAGTGCAGGGTGCGGGGCAGGGTGATCTCGGGCATGGCGCAGTCCATCGACCAGTTGTCATCTGTGGACAACGACAGTGCCTGAGTTGCTCAGGCCAACAGCGCCACCGACTTGATCTGCGCCCACAGCATCTGGCCCGGCTGCAGCCCGAGCTGGTCTGCCGAGTACCGGGTGATGCGCGCGAGCAAGGCGCTGCCGGCAGCGTCGAGGCTGACCAGCACGTGCGCCGGGTTTTCGGCCGGGCGACATTCACGCACGGTCACCGGCAAACGGTTGAGGATGCTCGAGGCGCCGTCGTGGGCGAGGGTCAGGCTGACATCGCGGGCGTGTACCTTGAGGCGCAGGGTGCTGCCGACATGCAGGTCGGGATGGGCGATGCGCAGCAGCGCACCGTCGCTGCCCGGCAAGCGCAGGTCGAACAGTCCATAGTCGGGTTGGTGGCCGATCACCACACCTTCGAGCACCACACCCGCTTCCTCGCTCTGCGCCAGCGAGAGGTCGAGGCGCGCGAGCGTCTGGCCGATCGGGCCGCTGGCCATGACCTTGCCCTGCTCCAGCAGTACCAGATGATCGGCCAGGCGTGCGACCTCGTCCTGGGAGTGGCTGACGTACACCACAGGGATGTCGAGCTCGTCGTGCAGGCGTTCGAGGTAGGGCAGGATCTCGCGCTTGCGCGGGCCGTCCAGGGCGGCCAGGGGCTCATCCATCAGCAGCAGCCGGGGGCTGCTGAGCAGGGCGCGGGCGATACCGACACGCTGCGCTTCGCCGCCGGAGAGGGTGATGGGCTTGCGTTCGAGCAAGTGCCCGATCCCCAGCAACTGGCAGGCCTGGTCCAGTCCGACCTTGCGTTCGCCGGCTGAGACCCGCCGCCAGCCGAATTCCAGATTGCCGCGCACCGAGAGGTGCGCAAACAGGCTGGCCTCCTGGAACACATAACCCACCGGGCGTCGATGCGGGGCGAGGAAAGTGCCGTGGCGACTGTCTTCCCACACCTCGCCATTGATCTCGATGTAGGCTTCGCTGGCGCGTTCCAGGCCGGCCAGGCAGCGCAGGCAGGAAGTCTTGCCTGAGCCCGAATGACCGAACAGGGCGCTGATCCCGCGGCCCGGCAGGTCGAGGTCGACATCCAGGGTGAAGTCGTCGCGCGCCAGTTTCAGGCGTGCGTGCATGCGTGAACTCATCTCAGCTCCAGCCAGCCTTGCCACGGCGGCCGGCATAGAGCATCAGCAGCACCAGGAAGGAGAACACCAGCATCGCACCGGCCAGCCAGTGCGCTTGCGAATAGGCCATGGCTTCGACGTGATCGAAGATCTGCACCGAAACCACGCGGGTCTTGTCGGGGATGTTGCCACCGATCATCAGTACCACACCGAACTCGCCGACGGTATGGGCAAAGCCGAGGATGCTGGCAGTGATGAAGCCCGGCCTGGCCAGCGGCAGCACCACGTGGATGAAGGTGTCCCACGGACTTGCCCGCAGCGTTGCGGCCACTTCCAGCGGGCGCTGGCCGATGGCGCTGAAGGCGTTCTGCAGGGGCTGGACCACGAACGGCATGGAGTACACCACCGAGCCGATCACCAGCCCGGTAAAGCTGAACACCACGGTGCCTAGGCCCAGCGCCTGTGTAGCCTGACCAAGCCAGCCGTGGGGGCCGAGCGCGATCAGCAGGTAGAAACCGATCACTGTCGGTGGCAGCACCAGGGGCAGTGCCACGACTGCCCCGACGGGCCCGCGCAGCCATGAGCGCGTGCGTGCCAGCCACCAGGCGATGGGCGTGCCCACCACCAGCAGGATCAGTGTGGTCAGGCTGGCCAGTTTGACGGTCAGCCAGATCGCCCCCAGGTCACTGGCGTCGAGTGGCATCAGATTTCATAGCCGTAGGACTTGATCACCGCAGCGGCTTTCGGACCCTTGAGGTACTCGACCAAGGCCTTGGCCGCCGGATTATCCTTGGCTTTGTTGAGAATCACCGCGTCCTGGCGAATCGGGTCGTGCAGGGTGGACGGGACGATCCACGCCGAACCGTTTTCGACCTTGCCATCCTTGTAGATCTGCGACAGGGCGACGAAGCCCAGTTCGGCGTTGCCGGTGGAGACGAACTGGAAGGCCTGAGTGATGTTCTGCCCTTCCACGATCTTGCCCTTGGTGGCTTCGGTCAGCTTGAGTTTGTCCAGCACCTGGGTAGCGGCCAGGCCGTAGGGCGCGGCCTTGGGGTTGGCGATGGACAGGTGCTTGAAGTCGTTCTTCTTCAACACCTCTCCCTTGTCGTCGACATAACCAGGCTTGGCGGACCACAGGGCGAGGGTGCCGATGGCGTAGGTGAAGCGCGAGCCTTCGACGATTTCCTTTTCCTGCTCAAGTTTGGCAGGGGTGCTGTCGTCGGCGGCGAGGAACACTTCGAACGGCGCGCCGTTCTTGATCTGCGCGTAGAACTGTCCGGTGGCGCCAAAGGCTGCGACCAGCTTGTGTCCGGTGTCTTTCTCGAAGTCCTTGGCGATCGCCTGGATCGGCGCGGTAAAGTTGGCCGCCACGGCCACCTGAACTTCATCGGCCCAGGCGCTATTGAGGGAAATCAGGCTGGCCAGGGCGCTGGCGGCCAGGTGGGACAGGCGAATACGCATGAAACGGGCTCCTCGGAGGGTTATCGTTATATTGCGAAATATATAGCGATAAGCCGTTCGCCGGGAAGAGGTGAAATCATGGCAGGGTGCTATCGGGGCACCAGGCCTGTATCGGCGGTGCAGGCACCCAGGGCGGCGGGCACGCCCTGAGCGCTGTGGCTGTTGGATTACAACGCCTTGCTGACCTGAATGTCGCTGATTTTCTCGGCGTCTTCGCCGTGGATCTTGCGCAACGCTTCCAGGGCTTGTTCCTGAGAGGCATCGGGCATCACGGCAAAGTCCCAGCGGCGCTGGCCGTCGAGCTTGTACTTGATCACGTATTTGAGGTTCTGGGTCATGGCAGGGCTTATCCGAGTTTCGACGACGAGCGACGGATGATCTTGATCTTGTGGGTGAAGGTCGGCTTGCGCGTCACCGAGATCGGGCGGGCGGTCACGGTATCGAGCGTGATGTTCCAGAAACCGGTGCTGGGGACGGTGATTTTCGCCGGGAAGCGGTCGAACAGGCCGCCGTGGTAAGTGTGGCGACCGCCGTTCTTGAAGCTGCGGAAGTTGGCGTCGTTCATCAGGCGGATGTTGCAGCGCTGGGAGCACTCGATAACGACGATGTCGTCCTCGTTGAGGTGCTCGCGCTGGTGGACGAATTTCATGTGGGGCTCCGCGAGGTTGGGATTCTGCAAATGCCCAAGATACCACGATGTCAGGGTACACTGGCGGGCTGCACGGCCGGGCCAGGGAGAAATCTGCCAAAGCAGGGAGCAAAACCGCCCGGACGTTGTCGAACGATTTCTTTGATTGGCAGAGGTGCAACGGATGAAGTGGGTGATGGCGGCGGCGACGCTGGTACTGGGTGGTTGCGTCAGCGTCTCGGAGCTGGAGCAGTCGCGAGAGACGCTGGATGTGATCTCCGGCAAGACGCCGCGTGAGTATGCCGATTGTGTCAAGCAGAAGCTGGGCGACAGCCGTGATCCGCTGGTGGAAGAGGCGCGTGGCGATGGCCTGCGCCTGATCGTGCCGCAGAAACTCAGTGCCGGTGTCGGCCCGGCAGCGCTTGTCGATGTCGACAAGCGTGGCAGTGGCAGTGCCATCAAGCTGCATGAACGCTTGAACAACTTCCCTCTGCGTCTGGGTGATGTGCGCTCCGCAGCGACCCAGTGCATCTCCGGTTCTTGATCCAGCGCAAGCAATACGTCGTTAGACGCCCGCTCAATACCTTATGACTTGTAGGGACATTGTTCCGCTTTAGTTATCCGGACTAGTATCCATTTCCTTATGTCTTTTAAGACTAAGCTTATAACAAGGAAATGGAGTGTCCCTGATGAACCCGATGAGTCGCGTCATGATCGGCAGTCTGCTGATCCTGGCCTGGCCCGCGGCGCATGCCGTCGATGGCCAGAAAATCTTCACCCAGGGCGGGCAGAATCCCGCCGCCATGGCCTGTCTCGGTTGCCATGGCCCGGACGGCAAGGGTATCGCCGCCGCTGGTTTTCCCCGCCTGTCCGGCTTGTCCGCCGGATACCTGAGCAAGCAACTCGAGGACTTTCGCTCGGGCAGCCGCAAGCAGCCGGTCATGGAGCCACTTGCCAAGGCGCTGAGCGACGAGGAGATCCGCTCGGTCAGCGCTTGGCTGGCCGAGCAGCCTTCCGACCCGGTTACGGGTTCGCGCCGTCAGCAAATGGCCAGCGATCCGACCGAACGCCTGGCCTTGTACGGCGACTGGAGCCGGCAGATTCCCGGTTGTGTGCAGTGCCATGGCCCAGGTGGTGCGGGGGTTGGCGAGCACTTTCCGCCACTGGCCGGACAGCCGGCGGCTTACCTGGTTGCGCAGCTCAATGCCTGGCGCGACGGTAGCAGGCGTAACGACCCTAACCAACTGATGGTCGGTGTGGCCAAGGCCATGACCGATGCCGAGGTGACGGCAATCGCCGACTACTTCGCCCACGCCGCCCGCCAGGAGGTCGCACCATGAAAAAAGTCCTGATCGCAGCATTGTGGCTCGGCGCAGGCGTCGCCCAGGCGACGCAGATCGCCATGCAAGACCAGTCGCAGCTCAAGGTGCCCGGCAGCCAGGCCACTCCGGTATTCGTGCCTCCTGCAGAAAGCGAGTTGCCGGACAACGCGTTCGGCCAGATGGTCCGGCAGGGGCATGCGCTGTTCGTTGATACTCGCCGCTTGATGCCTGAGGCTGTCGGCAATGGCATGAACTGCAGCAACTGCCATCTCGACCAAGGCCGCATGGCCCACTCCGCGCCGCTGTGGGGCGCCTACCCGATGTATCCCGCCTATCGCAAGAAAAACGACAAGGTCAACACTTACGCCGAACGTATCCAGGGCTGTTTCCAGTTCAGCATGAACGGCAAGCCCCCGGCGGCCGACAGCCCGCAGATGACCGCGCTCAGCGTCTATGCCTACTGGCTGGCGACCGGCACTCGCACAGGCGTGGAGACGCCCGGTCGCGGTTATCCTGAGGTGCCGCAACCCAAGGACGGCTACAACTTCAAGCGTGGCGAGCAGGTGTACAGCGAGCAATGCGCGATCTGCCACGGTGGCAAGGGCGAGGGGCAGAAAGTTGCAGGTGAGTACGTCATGCCGCCGTTGTGGGGGCGCGATGCCTATAACTGGGGGGCCGGGATGCACCGGATCAACACCGCCGCGTCCTTCATCAAGCACAACATGCCACTGGGCAAGCCAGGCAGCCTGAGTGACCAGCAGGCATGGGATGTCGCGGCCTGGATCAACCGCCACGAACGCCCGCAGGATCCGCGCCTGGTAGAGGGCTCCATCGAGAAGACGCGGGTGAAGTTCCATGCCAACGATGGCGTCAACCTGTATGGGCAAAAGGTCGAGGGTGTATTGATCGGGCAGGGCACGGGCGGCTGAATACCGAGCACCTGTCATATTCCCGCCGTGTCGCTGTCACGGCCCTGCAATCGCCTGCGGGTTGCAATGTCGTATCTTCCTGAAGGAGTGCGGCCATGGAACTCTGTGTGATTGGGGCGGGGTATGTGGGGCTGGTCACGGCGGCCTGTTTCGCGCAAATGGGCAATCGCGTGGTCTGTCTGGAGCATGACCGCGCGCGCCTGGCCCAGTTGCGTCAGGGACAGTGTCCGATCTACGAGCCCGGGCTTGCTGCGCTCGTGCAGGAGGGGCTGCACAGTGGCCTGTTGAGTTTCACCGAGCACTGGGATCATGCGTTGGCGCGGGTCGATGTGGCGTTCATCGCCGTGGGCACGCCCAGCCATGAAGACGGCTCGGCTGACCTGCAGCATGTGCTGGCGGTGGCCGACAGCCTCGGGCGGCACCTGCTGCGCCCAGCCCTGGTGGTGAACAAGTCGACCGTGCCGGTGGGCACGGCCGAGCGGGTTGCCCGCCAGGTCAACAGCGGCTTGCGCGCACGCGGGGCCAGTTTCACGGTGTCGGTGGCGAGCAATCCGGAGTTTCTCAAGGAGGGCAGCGCCGTCGAGGACTTCATGCGCCCTCAGCGGATCATCATCGGCACCGACAGTGACGCCGCCACTCAATGCTTGCAGCGCCTGTATGCGCCCTTTGTACGTAACCGGGAGCGCGTGCTGGTCATGAGCCCGCGCGCCGCCGAATTCAGCAAGTATGCCGCCAATGCCTTCCTTGCCACCAAGATTTCCTTCGTCAACGAGCTGGCCGGCCTGTGCGCCGAGCTGGACGTGGATATCGAACAGGTGCGTCGCGGGATCGGCAGCGACCGGCGCATCGGCAGCGATTTCATCTACGCAGGCTGCGGCTATGGCGGCTCATGCTTTCCAAAGGACGTGCGTGCGCTGATCCACACAGCCGAGCAGCATGGCTATCAGCCGTCGATCCTGCGCGCGGTCCAGGCGCGCAACGCGCAGCAGAAGACCTTGTTGTTCCAGGCACTGCAGGAGCATTTCGGGGGTAGCATGCGCGGGTGCAATGTGGCGTTGTGGGGCCTGGCGTTCAAGCCTGGCACCGACGACCTGCGCGAGGCACCCAGCCTGGTGCTGCTCGACGCCCTGCTGGCGGCAGGGGCACGGGTGCGGGCCTGTGACCCGGCGGCGCTGGAGGGGGCCGCGGCGGCTTATCCGCAGGCGCTGGCAAGTGGTCAATTGCAGTTGGGGGATGATCCCTATGCCTGTGTGGAGGGCGCGGATGCACTGGTACTGGTGACCGAATGGAAGCAGTTCCGCCAGCCGGATTTTCGTCGGATCAGGGGCCTGATGCGTAAGCCGGTACTGTTCGACGGGCGTAATATTTACGATCCATCGGAACTATCTACACTGGGTTATCTCTATCATGGCATCGGTCGGCCACAGGCGGGGCATTGTAAGGTGACTGCCGCCTGATTAGACTGCGCCGAATACCACAGGCCCAGCCCTTGTTTAAGGATGTATATGATCAAAAAATGCTTGTTCCCGGCAGCCGGTTACGGCACCCGCTTCCTGCCCGCTACCAAAGCCATGCCCAAGGAAATGCTGCCGGTGGTGAACAAGCCACTGATCCAGTATGGCGTTGAAGAGGCCTTGGACGCCGGTCTGAACGAGATCTCCATTGTCACCGGGCGCGGCAAGCGCGCGCTGGAAGACCATTTCGACATCAGCTATGAGCTGGAAAATCAGATCAAGGGCACCGACAAGGAAAAATACCTGGTCGGTATCCGTCGCCTGCTCGACGAGTGCTCGTTCTCCTATACCCGCCAGACTGAAATGAAAGGCCTGGGCCACGCCATCCTCACCGGTCGCCCCCTGATCGGTGACGAGCCGTTCGCCGTGGTGCTGGCGGACGACCTGTGCGTCAACCCTGAAGGTGACGGTGTACTGACGCAGATGGTCAAGCTGTTCAATCAGTTCCGCTGCTCGATCGTTGCCATCCAGGAAGTCGATCCGCAGGAAACCAACAAGTACGGCGTGATTGCTGGCGACATGATCCGCGATGACATCTTCCGCGTGACCAACATGGTCGAGAAGCCCAAGCCTGAAGATGCGCCGTCGAACCTGGCAATCATTGGCCGCTACATCCTGACCCCGGACATCTTCGATATCATCGCCAACACCGAGCCGGGCAAAGGCGGGGAGATCCAGATCACCGACGCCCTGATGAAGCAGGCACAGAACGGTTGTGTCATTGCCTACAAGTTCAAGGGCAAGCGTTTCGACTGCGGCGGCGCCGAAGGCTATATCGACGCCACCAACTTCTGCTTCGAGAATTACTACAAGACCGGCAAGGCCTACTGAGTCCGAGCCTGCGCTGCAGCGCCACTTTTCTTGCTGTCTGACGCTTGCAGCGCGTCACGAAAAGAGCCACCCTCGGGTGGCTTTTTTTGTGGAGTCTGGAAAGTGGCCTACGATTTTGATCTGTTCGTGATTGGTGCTGGTTCCGGCGGTGTGCGTGCGGCGCGCTTTGCCGCGGGGTTCGGGGCGAAGGTGGCGGTGGCCGAGAGTCGGTATCTGGGCGGCACCTGCGTCAACGTCGGCTGTGTGCCGAAGAAGTTGCTGGTGTACGGTGCACACGTCGCCGATGAGCTGGAGCAGGCGGCCGGCTACGGCTGGACCCTCGAAGAAGGTCACTTCGACTGGGGCACCCTGATCGCCAACAAGAACCGCGAGATCGAGCGTCTCAACGGCATCTACCGCAACCTGCTGGTCAACAGCGGCGTCACCTTGCTGCAAGGTCATGCGCGCATGACCGGTGCCCATGAGGTTGAGGTAGAAGGTCAGCGCTACAGCGCGGCGAACATTCTCATCGCCACGGGCGGCTGGCCACAGGTGCCTGACATCCCGGGCAAGGAACTGGCGATCACTTCGAACGAGGCGTTCTACCTCAAGGAGCTGCCACGCCGGGTGCTGGTGGTCGGTGGTGGCTACATTGCCGTCGAATTCGCCGGCATCTTCCAGGGCCTGGGCGCCGATACCACCTTGCTGTATCGCGGCGACCTGTTCCTGCGCGGCTTCGATGGTTCGGTACGTACCCACCTGAAGGAGGAGCTGGAAAAGCGTGGTCTGGACCTGCAGTTCAACGCTGATATCCAGCGTATTGACCAACAGGCCGATGGCAGCCTCAAGGCGACGCTCAAGGATGGTCGGGAGTTGATCGCCGACTGTGTGTTCTACGCCACCGGTCGTCGTCCGATGCTCGACAATCTGGGGCTGGAGAACACCGGCGTGGAGCTCGACGAGCGCGGTTACATCCGGGTCGACGACCTGTACCGTACCACCGAACCTTCGGTGTTCGCCTTGGGCGATGTAATCGGTCGTGTCCAGCTCACACCGGTCGCTCTGGCTGAAGGCATGGCGGTGGCCCGTCACCTGTTCAAGCCCGAGCAGTACCGTTCGGTGGACTACCAGAACATCCCCACGGCGGTGTTCAGCCAGCCGCCGATCGGCACCGTCGGCCTGACCGAAGAACAGGCACTGGCTGCCGGCCACAAGATCCAGATCTTCGAGAGCCGCTTCCGCGCCATGAAGCTGACCCTGACCGACCTGCAGGAAAAGACCCTGATGAAGCTGGTAGTCGATGCCGAGACCGACAAGGTCCTGGGTTGCCATATGGTGGGGCCGGATGCAGGCGAGATCATCCAGGGGCTGGGTATCGCACTCAAGGCAGGCGCCACAAAGCAGCAGTTTGACGAGACTATCGGCGTGCATCCGACCGCCGCCGAGGAATTCGTCACGATGCGGACTGTAACTCGTTGATAGTTCGCAGCATTCTCCGGGCCTCGAAGCATGAGGCCTGGGGATTGTTCCCACAATCGCATAGTAGAGAATCCTACCGCTGTCATGGTTGTCGCTAGCCGCTGATCAACCAATCACCGACAGAGCCTCCCAAGCCTGATGCAGATACTGTTGCCGCGCCGCTCTACGGCGCCGGTTCGGCATGTGCCTGATCGTCTAGCTTGAGGAAGGATGATATGGACAGGTTCTACAAAAGTGTTTTTGCGCTCTGCGGTTTGTCACTGATCGCTGGGGGGGCCCAGGCAGACCATGGCGAAATCAGCTTTCAGGGGCGGGTTCTGGCGCCGACGTGCATCATCAATGGGGGGGACGGCAATCTTCCGGTGACCCTGCCGGATGTCAACGCCGCGAAACTCGTGCGTCCAGGCGATGTGGAAGGGGAAACGTCCTTCGTATTGCAACTGACGGGTTGTACCCATGTCGGCCAAGTTTCAACTTACTTCGAGCCAGGTGCAAGCGTCAGTGATCAAGGGCGTCTGATCGTCGATGCCGGCGGCAGTGAAAACGTCGAGCTGCAATTGCTCAACAGCGCCAAGAGCGTCATGAATCTCGCTGCAGCCAAAGGCTCGCAGAACTCCCAGCAAGTCACCCTCGTGGACGGTAACGCGACGCTGCGCTACTACGCCCAGTACTACTCGACAGGCCGCACTACCCCAGGCCTGGTCAGTTCCAGAATCCGCTACTCGCTGGATTATCTCTGAGTCCTATGGAGCAGCCCTGTCCGGGGCTGCTCCGCTCCCAATTTTCGAGTGGAACATCATGAAGCTATCTCTCAGCGCCATGGGGTGGGGATCGTTGCTGGCCGCGTTTCTGTCGTGCACGCAGGCCAATGCCAGTGTGGTGATTGCCACCACGCGGGTCGTCTATCCCGCCGAGAGCTCCGAGGTCACTGTCAGGTTGAGCAACGAGGGACGGTATCCGTCGCTGGTGCAGGTCTGGGTCGACGAGGGAGGGCCGGAAGAGGCCGAGGATGAGTTACAGGGGCCATTCAGCGTGACACCTGGGTTGTTGCGCCTGGACCCGGGCAAGCGCCAGAGCCTGAGGGTGTTTCACGATAGTCGTGCCATGCCAACGGATCGAGAGAGCCTGTACTGGCTGAATGTACTCGATGTCCCGCCGAAAGGTGGTGGCGATAACAGCCTGCAGATTTCCCTCAGGACTCGTATCAAACTGTTCTATCGGCCGCAGGGATTGGCCGCAAAACCTGCCGATGCACATGCTCGGCTTACCTGGCGCCTGGTCAGGGAATCCCAGGGCTGGGTACTGCATGCGGACAATCCCACGCCTTATCACGTCAATCTCGCCAAGCTCGAGGCTGTCCATCCGGGTTCGGCGTTGCCAGCATCGGTAGGCCATGTTGCTCCCCTCAGCAGCGCCCGTTTCGCGCTGAGCTCCGCGCCGTCTCGTCCCGATGCGGTTTCCCAGGTCCGCTATCAGTACCTGGATGACTACGGCGCCTCTCGAGAAGCTGTTGCAATCCTGCAGTTCCCTCAAGGCCGTTAAACCCATGAGTTTTCGCCGGTGGTGGGCCATTCTCGGTATGACGGGAGGGTATGTCGGGCTTGTACCTGGCGTGGAGTTCGATCCCGGCCTGTTGCGCCAGGGCAGCACGATCAATCTCGAGCGTTTCCAGGCCAGCGATTCGGTTCCCCAGGGCGACTTTGCCCTGGATATCATCCTCAACCAGCAGTGGATAGGGCGGCGCACCGTGTTTCTGCGCAATCGGGATGCATCCGGTCAGGCGGCGCCCTGTTATGACCGAATCCTGCTCGAAGAGTTGGGGCTTGATCTAGCGAGGCTGGCGGCTCAGCCGCGCAAGCAACTGATCATCCCCGACAGCTGCATGATGTTGCCTCAACTGCTGGTGGCCGCCAGCGAGGACCTGGATTTTGGGGCCTTGCAACTGCGCCTTGAAATTGACCGGTCTTTGCTGCGTCGCCAACCCCAGGACAATTTGCCATTCCATACCTGGGATGCAGGTGTCACAGCAGGGTTTGTCGACTACCGCCTGAATGTGCATGAGCAGCACGACCTGCAGGCAGGCAGTCGTAGCCAGCAGGGCTATCTCGGCCTGCGTGCCGGATTCAATACCGGGGATTGGTATTGGCGCCACGAAGGCAATGCGCAGATGAGCGACAAGCGCGCAGCCCGGTACCAGCCGGGTGCGACGTCGGTACGGCGCGATGTTCCCTTGTGGTCGGCCCAGCTTACTCTCGGCGATGGCTACGCTGCTGGGGATGTATTTGACAGCAGTGCCTTTCGCGGACTGCGATTATCCACCGACGAGCGCATGTTGCCCCGCGCACAGCGGGGGTTTGCGCCGGTCGTGAGGGGCGTGGCCAATACTACGGCGCTGTTGAGCATCCGCCAGCGAGGGATGTTGCTGCATGAGTCGACGGTGCCGCCGGGGCCGTTCGAGATCGACGATCTGTATGCCAGTGGCCTCAACGACGATCTGGAGGTCACCCTGGAGGAGGCTGACGGCAGCGTACGACGCTTCACGTTGCCCTATCAGGCCGCGCCACTGGCCTTGCGAGAAGGGGCAAGCCGTTTCGACCTTAGTGCGGGGGTGTGGCGCGACGACCTTGGGCGTCCTGGCCCAGGTCATGTGCAAGGCAGTTGGCAGCAAGGGGTGGACAACACCTTCAGCGTACATGGAGGCGCCTGGCTGGCAGAGGACTATCTGGCCAGCGCCATGGGGGGGGCGATCAACAGCCGCTTTGGTGCTTTTGGATTGACCGCATACCACGCGCAGGCATCGCTAGGCCAGGGTCGCTCCGCGCAGGGGCAGGCGCTGCGTTTCAGTTGGCGCCAGCGGGTGGAGGCAACGGCCACCGACCTGAGCGCCAGCCTTACCCACCGCAATAACGCTGGCTACTACAGCTTTGACGAGTTCGCCCGCACCAGCCAGCAAACGCAGCGTACAAATCAGCGTTCGCCTCAGCAGTGGCGGGCAGCGCTGACACTTCAGCAGCGCCTGCCCGGGAGCGGTCGTCTGAGCCTGAGGGCCAGCGCAGGTAAGCAGTGGGGATCTGGGGTGGGCAATCGTGAGTACAACGTGGGGTATTACAACAATCTGCGCTCGCTCTCCTACGGCATGACGCTTGGGCGCGAGTATCGAGGCAACGGACAGGCCGTAAGCGCTTTGACACTGACGGCGAGCTTGCCGTTGGGTCTGCAGCGTCGTGGATCGCTGAGCTCCAGCATGAGCCGCGACTCCGAAGGCGGGGCCAGGACGAATGTGCGCTGGAGCGCGACTGCCGGCGAGGATGGGCAATGGGGGTATGGCCTGTCCAGTGTGTACCAGGAGGGAAGGCAAGGCGGCGCAGGGCTCGACGCCAACCTGGTGCATCGCAGCCCGACGGGAGAGCTGAGCGGCGTCGTGGCCCAACGCCAGGGATCCCGCCAGCTCGCACTCGGCGCGCGTGGCTCGGTGGTCGCCCATCCGGGAGGTGTACTGTTGGCGCAACCGTTGGGCGAAAGTTTCGCTATCGTCCATGCCCCCTTCGCTGAAGCGGCGCGTATTGAACAGCATCCGAGTGTGCGGCTGAATGCCCAGGGCTTTGCGGTGGTCCCCTCGTTGAGCCCCTACAGCGTGAATACCGTCGACCTGGATCCCAAGGGCATGTCACAGGATGTGGAGTTGCAGATCAGCGGTCAGTCGGTGGTGCCCCGAGCCGGTGCGGTGACACTGCTGCACTATCCGACGCGCAGCGGTCGCTTGCTGATGCTGGAGGCTCGCAACGAGCACGGGCATGCCTTGCCGTTCGGTGCCCAGGTATTCGATGTGCAAGGTGACGAGGTGGGGATGGTGGGGCAGGGCAGCCGCCTGCATTTTCGCTCGCATGACGCGCGAGGACGGGTAAGGGTCTCCTGGGGTGAGCAAGCAGATGCGAGCTGCTGGCTGGATTACGCAGAGGGCGCAGCCTCGACCTGCACTTCAGGACCGGCAGACGAGGCATAGGAATGAAAAAATCTATCGGTCGCGCAGCTTATAGCCAAAACCAATCACCAACATGAGGTTTACCAATGAGCCATTGTCGAGGTCATTGGATAGGATTACTCCATCGAAAGTTACCCACCCCAAGTTAACTAACCCTCGAAGGAGCGTTTCTCATGCCAATCATCAACAGCCAGGTCAAACCGTTCAACGCCACTGCCTACCACAAAGGCGAGTTCGTTCAGGTAAGCGAAGCCGACCTGAAAGGCAAATGGTCCGTCGTGTTCTTCTACCCGGCTGACTTCACTTTCGTCTGCCCGACCGAACTGGGTGACCTCGCTGACAACTACGCCGAGTTCCAGAAACTGGGCGTCGAGATCTACGGCGTGTCCACCGACACCCACTTCACCCACAAAGCCTGGCACGACACTTCGGACACCATCGGCAAGATCCAGTACCCGCTGATCGGTGACCCGACCCACGTCATCTCGCGCAACTTCGACGTGCTGATCGAAGAAGCCGGTCTGGCTGATCGCGGCACCTTCGTGATCAACCCGGAAGGTCAGATCAAGATCGTCGAACTGAACGACGGCGGTGTAGGTCGTGACGCAGCCGAGCTGCTGCGCAAGGTCAAGGCTGCCCAGTACGTTGCCGCTCACCCAGGCGAAGTCTGCCCGGCCAAGTGGAAAGAAGGCGAAGCCACTCTGGCGCCGTCGCTGGACCTGGTCGGCAAGATCTGAGTCCATGCACCAGTCGAGGGCGGTGAGCAGCCGCCACAGCTGAAGTACTCACTGCCCCGTCAAACGCCCGGGCGACCTTGCCTGGGCGTTTTTGTATCCGAGTTTTGAAAAAGGAATCGCCCCGTATGTTGGACGCCACGCTTAAATCGCAACTGAAAACCTACCTGGAGCGGGTCACCCAGCCGATCGAGATCGTTGCCTCCCTCGACGACGGCGCGAAGTCCCGTGAAATGCACGACCTGCTGGTTGAGATCGCCGGCCTGTCGAACCTCATTACCCTGCGCGAGGACGGCAGCGACGCCCGTCGCCCGTCATTCTCGCTCAACCGTCCCGGGGGCAATATCAGCCTGCGTTTCGCCGGCATCCCCATGGGCCATGAATTCACCTCTCTGGTACTGGCGTTGCTGCAGGTCGGCGGCCACCCTTCGAAGGCCAGCGCCGAAGTGATCGAGCAGATCCAGGCCCTGGAAGGCGAGTTCAGCTTCGAGACTTACTTCTCGCTGTCTTGCCAGAACTGCCCGGACGTGGTCCAGGCCCTGAACCTGATGGCGGTGCTCAACCCCAACATTCGGCACGTCGCCATCGATGGTGCGCTGTTCCAGGATGAAGTCGAATCGCGCAAGGTCATGGCGGTTCCGAGCATCTACCTGAACGGTGAAGTGTTCGGCCAGGGCCGCATGGGCCTGGAAGAGATTCTCGGAAAGATCGACACCAGTGCTGGCAGCCGCCAGGCTGAAAAGATCAACGCCAAGGACGCTTTCGACGTGCTGGTGGTCGGCGGTGGCCCGGCTGGCGCTGCGGCAGCCATCTACGCTGCGCGCAAAGGCATTCGTACCGGCGTTGCCGCCGAGCGCTTCGGCGGCCAGGTGCTCGACACCCTGGCGATCGAGAACTTCATCTCCGTGCAGGAGACCGAAGGGCCGAAGCTGGCCACTGCGCTGGAAGAGCACGTCAAGCAGTACGACGTCGACATCATGAATTTGCAGCGCGGTGAAGCGCTGATCCCGGCCGCCGATGGCGGTCTGCATGAAGTACGCCTGGCCAGCGGTGCGTCGCTCAAGGCCAAGACCGTGATCCTCGCCACCGGCGCCCGCTGGCGCGAAATGAATGTCCCCGGTGAGCAGGAATACCGCTCCCGTGGCGTGGCCTACTGCCCGCACTGCGACGGCCCGCTGTTCAAGGGCAAGCGCGTGGCGGTGATCGGCGGCGGCAACTCTGGCGTGGAAGCAGCCATCGACCTGGCCGGTATCGTCGCTCAGGTGACGTTGATCGAGTTCGACAGCCAGCTGCGTGCCGATGCGGTGCTGCAGCGCAAGCTGCACAGCCTGCCGAACGTCAAGGTGATCACCAGCGCCCTGACCAAGGAAGTGCTGGGTAACGGCGAGAAGGTCACCGGCCTGCGCTACGAAGACCGGACCAGCAACGAGATCCACGAACTGGCGCTCGAAGGTATCTTCGTGCAGATCGGCTTGCTGCCGAACACCGATTGGCTCAAGGGCACGGTCGAGTTGTCGCCGCGCGGCGAGATCATCGTCGACGCCAAAGGCCAGACAAGCATCCCGGGTGTGTTCGCGGCCGGTGATGTGACCACGGTGCCGTACAAGCAGATCGTCATCGCCGTGGGCGAGGGCGCCAAAGCTTCGCTGGCAGCCTTCGACCACCTGATCCGGACTTCGGCGCCGGCGTAAGTCAGCGCGGGCCTCATCGCGGGACAAGCCCACCCCACCGATAAAGCGAAGTTCTCGAGAGCTGCGCTTTACCGGTGGGGTGGGCTTTTCCGTGATATGGCCGACCAAACCAAGTATCACCCGAGGGTGTCTATGATTACTGCAGACGCTCCCAGGAGGTACAGTCATGACCCCGATCAGTCGAGAACCCTGGTGGTTGGTGCCACCCAAGCCCGGCCAGCAGGAGCAGGACCTGCACTGGGGCTATCTGGAAATCTATCCCGACGGCCGCACCGTGTTCGTCGACCAGCGCCCCAGCGACAGAGAGTTGGCCGAGCGCAAGAGCTGCCGTAACTTCCCCGAACCCGACCAGCCCTGACTCAGCCCTCAAGCTGAGCCAGCCGGGCTTCCAGTGCCGCGACCCGGGCTTCCAGCGCCTCGATCCGCTCGTCCGAAGCCGCACCTGACGCACTGCGTGAACCACCTTCCTGCTGACGCGCGGCAAGAATCGCTTCGATCTCGGCCGGATCGCCCAGGGCGTGGGTGTAGCGGTCTTCACGCTGGCCTGCCTGACGTGGCAGGTGCAACGCCAGCCCACGTGAAACCAGGCGTTCCAGCTGATGCTGGACCTGATCGACGTCTTCGAATTCGTGCAGGCGATTGCTGCGGGTCAGTAATTCGTTGAGAGTCTGCGGCCCGCGCAGGAACATCAGGCCCATCAGTACCAACTGTGCCGGCACCAGTTCCAGCGCCTTGTCCACCCGCTGCTCCCAGCGGTCGGCGCGGCTGCCCATCTGCAGGCGGGCCATGTCCTGGCCTTCGAGTGCACGCAGGGCCTGGCCGACCTGGCCGGGGGAGAGGTTCATCACCGGCTCCCGGCTGGTCTTCTGGTTGCAGGCCAGGACCAGCGCATTGAGTGTCAGTGGGTAGCTTTCCGGGCTGGTGGCCTGCTTTTCGATCAGCGCGCCGAGGATACGGACCTCGATACTGTTCAGGCGGCCTTCGCCTGCGGTTTCGTGTTCTGACATGGCCCTGTCTCGTTACTAGGAAAAGGCCATTAGCCTAGGCCTTGCGTCTGGCTTAAGCAATTGCGGCTCAGGCAGCACGCCGCTCCATGGCCTCGCACGCAGCCGCAGTGAACAGTACGTCGGTCGATGAATTGAGCGCGGTTTCCGCCGAGTCCTGCAACACACCGATGATGAAGCCGACGGCAACCACCTGCATGGCAAGCTCGCTGGGAATGCCGAACAGGCTGCAAGCCAGAGGAATCAACAGGAGCGACCCGCCGGCCACGCCCGAGGCACCGCAGGCACATACCGCAGCCACCACGCTGAGCAGCACCGCGGTCGGGAGGTCGATGGTGATCCCCAGGGTATGCACCGCCGCCAGGGTCAGCACGGTAATGGTGATCGCTGCCCCGGCCATGTTGATGGTCGCACCCAGCGGGATCGACACCGAGTAGGTGTCTTCATGCAGGCCCAGGCGCTCCGACAATGCCAGGTTCACCGGAATGTTTGCCGCCGAGCTGCGAGTGAAGAACGCGGTGATACCGCTTTCGCGCAGGCACAGGAGGGTCAGCGGGTAAGGGTTGCGACGAATCTTCCAGAACACGATCAACGGGTTCATCACCAACGCCACGAACAGCATGCAGCCGATCAGCACCCCCAGCAGGTGCAGGTAGCCGAGCAGGGCATCCAGGCCCGCCTCGGCCAGGGTCGAGCTGACCAGGCCGAAGATCCCCAGCGGGGCGAAGCGAATCACCACGCGAACCAGCTGCGTGATGCCGTTGGACAGGTCGTCGACCACACCGCGCGTTGCCTTGCCGGCCTTGCGCAGCACTATGCCCAGGCCGATCGCCCAGGTCAGGATGCCGATGAAGTTGGCATTGACCAGTGCGCTCACCGGATTGTCCACCGCGCTCAGTAGCAGGCCCTGCAGCACTTCGGTAATGCCGCCGGGAGCGCTCAGCGTCGCTTCATGTGCGCTCAACACCAGACTCGAAGGGAACGCCATGCTCGCCACCACGGCGACCACCGCGGCACCGAAAGTGCCCAGCAGGTAGAGCCAGAGAATAGGGCGGATATGGGTCTGCTGGCCTTGTTGGTGGTTGGCGATGGAGGCAATGACCAGCACGAACACCAGGATCGGTGCCACGGCCTTTAGGGCCGAGACGAACACCTTGCCGAGGAATGCAAGATCCCGGGCCAGGCTCGGGGCGACCAGCGCCAGGGCGATACCGGCAGCCAGGCCAATGATGATCTGTGTCACCAGGCTGGTGCGGTTGAGAAGGCGAAAAACAGGGCTCATGTGCAGCGGGGTCTCGGGTTTGAACGAATCGCGGACTTTAGCACAGGCACTGTAGGACAGGGCTGACGGTATTGTTCCTCCGACGCACTGCAGCGATCGCGGTGCAATCTGCCAGAAAAAGCCAGCATGGCCTCACCAGTTGAACAGTTCCCTGCGTGCCCCCTCGGTAATCGCCACGATCCCCGGATGCTTGACCTTGCGCTCCACCGAAATCGCATAGAACGACTCATGCACCGCCTCGGTTTGCCCGATCAACTCCACGCCGTATTGCCGACACACCTCATCGGCGATCACGCTTGGTGCCACGAAGATGCCGCTGCCCGATTGCCCGAATGCCTGCATCAAGGCGCTGTCGTCGAATTCCCCGACGATACGCGGCTGCACCTGCTGCTCGGCCAGCCAGCGCAACAGGCGGCTGCGCACCACCGTTTCCTGGCCGGGGATCAGTAGCGGTGCGTCGTTGAGGCAACCGGGGAAGGGCTGCTTCAACCGAGTGGCAAGTGCCGCAGTGGCAAAGAAGCTCAGGCCGCACTCGCCGAGTTTCTGGCTGTAGCCCTTGATGTCCAGGTGGCTGGGCATGGGGCTGTCGGAGATCACCAGGTCAAGGCGCTGGATCGCCAGGTCCGCGAGCAGGCGCTCCAGCTTGTCTTCACGGCAATTGATGCGCAGTACTTCGTCAAGCTCCATGGTCGGTGCCAGCAAGCGATAGACGATGGACTTGGGCACCACGTCGGCGACCCCGACGCGGAACAGGATCTGCTCCTGGGGGCCGGCCCGTAGCAGGGTCTCGAGTTCGCTACCGATCTGGAACATCTGCTCGGCATAGGCGAGGGTCTGGCGGCCGGTTTCGGTCAGCTCCAGTTGGCGACCGACGCGCTGGAACAGCTCCAGGTTGTAGGTCTGTTCGAACAGGCTGATCTGGCCGCTGATGGTCTGCGGCGTGAGATTCAATTGCTCGCTGGCGCGGGTGATGCTGCCAGTGCGGGCTACTACCCAGAAATAGTGAAGCTGCCGGTAGTTGAGCATGGAGACGCTACTCGATTCGTAAAAACCGAAGTATAACCGCTAAAAATACGAATTTTCCTGAACTGTTCTCCTCTCTAGAATTCGACTCCATCAGGCGCGGTGCGCGCGCCAGCCGAATATCGATAAGCGAGGACCCTATGCTACAACTGAAATCCATCGGCACCCCGTTGGTACTGGCGCTGGCGCTCTTGGCCACGGCGGGGTGCGACCAGGCCGAGAAATCGGCGCAGCAGGTGCTGAACCAGGCTGCCGAATCGGCCAAGCAGGCGATCGACAAGACCAACGAGGCGGCCCAGCAAGCGCTGAACGACACTCTTGGTGGTGAAGGGCAAAAGCCCGAGAGCAAGCAAGACAAGAACGACACCCAGGACATCTGAGCGAAGGAACACTAAATGGAATACTTGCTGGAACTTGCCGCGAGCCCCGCCGCCTGGGTCGCCCTGGCTACCTTGGTGGCGATGGAGATCGTGCTGGGTATCGATAACCTGATCTTCATCTCCATTCTCACCAACAAGCTGCCCGAGGCTTACCGCTCCAAGGCGCGACGCATCGGTATCAGCATGGCGCTGATCATGCGCCTGGCGTTGCTCTCTACGGTGGCCTGGATCGTCCAGCTGACGGAGCCGGTGATCGAGGTGTTCGACCACGCCTTCTCCTGGAAGGACATGATCCTGATCGCCGGTGGCCTGTTCCTGCTGTGGAAGGCGACCAAGGAGATTCACGAAAGCGTCGACCCGCATGGTGCGAAGGAAGAGTCCAAGGCCGGCTCCACCGTGACCCTCGGCTTTGCTGCGGCCATCGGCCAGATCCTGCTGCTGGACATTGTCTTCTCGGTAGACAGCATCATTACTGCCGTGGGCATGACCGAGCACCTGCCGATCATGATCATCGCCGTGGTCAGTGCCGTGATCGTGATGCTGGTGGCCGCCGACCCGCTGGCCAAGTTCATCAACGACAACCCTACCGTGGTGATGCTGGCACTGGGCTTCCTGATCATGATTGGCATGACGCTGATCGCCGAAGGTTTCGGCGCCCACGTACCGAAAGGCTATGTGTACGCAGCGATGGCCTTCTCCACGGTGATCGAGATTCTCAACATCATGGTTCGCCGGGCACGCCTGAAGCGCGAGGCGGCGCAAGGCTGACAGCAGGCTGAGGTAAAAGAGAAGGGGCTGCCAGGCAGCCCCTTGTTCTTTTGCGGATCAGGTCAATGTGCCCCGGCGTGCCGGCGGGTGCGATGCAGCGGCTGCGGCTTGGGCATGGTGGCCGCTTGGGTGTGATGCGGTCGGGCATGGCGTCGTGCGATGCGCAGTACCCCCCAGAGCATGGCGGTGGCGACGCTCAACCACATCGCGACCAGCATGAAGATTGCCATTGTCAGGCTCATGTGCGTGCCTCCTTCTCTCGGGACAGCTGTGGGCTGTTCCCTCCAGACACTTACTTAGTCTAGCCGCAGGCGTGTGACGTTCCATTGACCGAAGGTCTATTGCTTGGGTCGTTTCGTTACAAGCCCGAAGCGGGCTATACCCGCGCCGCGCAGGCGCCTATGATCGGAGCCCAGTGCCGGGCGCTGTCTGCCGGGCGTCGAAACAAGCGAGTGTCCATGTCGCAGCATTTCTTCACCTCCCTGAGCCCGCGCCGCCTGCTGGCGGCCTGCCTGGTGGCCGCCAGCCTTGCCGGTTGCGCCGGTTCTCCACCGGCGGCGCTCGACAAACTGCCGCAGCGGGTCGAGATCAGCAGCGTGCCGTTCTATCGTGGCAATGCCAACTTGAGCGGCTCCATGGCCCTGGCCGCCGTGCTTTCGCAGCAGGGCGCGCCGATCACGCCTGGCCTGCTGGACAAGTCACTGAACCTGCCGCAGGACGCGGCGTCGTTGGAGACCGGCATCCCCCGGGTCGCCCGCGAGTACGGGATGGTGGTCTATCCGCTGGACAAGCGCCTGGATGCCTTGCTCACCCAGGTGGCCGCCGGTCATCCAGTACTGTTGCGTTATCACGACGGCTCGGCGCTCTGGGGCGAGCCACGCTATGCGGTGTTGATTGGCTACGACCGTTACAAGCAGCGGGTGTTGCTGCGTTCAGGGATGGCCCGGCGGCATCTGCTGGACTTCGACACTTTCGAGAGTGCCTGGGCCAAGGAGGGGAGCTGGGCTGTGCTGGTACAACCGCCGCAGCGCCTGCCGGCCCAGGTCGATCGCCAGCGCTGGCTGAAGGCCGCCGACGAGCTGGCGCGCGATGGCCAGGAGATTGCCGCGAAACAGGCGCTGCGCAGCTTAGGGCAGTAGTTGCTGGCGGTACTGATTCCATTTCGCGGGTAAACCCGCTCCCACAGATGCACGTTTGTGGGAGCGGGGTTACCCGCGAAAAGAACAATACGGTGCTACATCAGAACCCCAGGCGATCCCGCAGGCTGTAGTACCACGCACCAATGGCGCTGAACGGTACGCGCAGCATCTGACCACCCGGGAACGGGTAGTGTGGCAGGCCGGCGAAGGCGTCGAAACGCTCGGCCTGGCCACGCAGGGCTTCGGCCAGTACCTTGCCCGCCAGGTGCGTGTAGGTCACGCCATGGCCCGAGCAACCCTGGGAGTAGTAGATGTTGTCGCCGATACGACCGACCTGCGGCAGGCGCGACAGGGTCAGCAGGAAGTTGCCGGTCCAGGCGTAGTCGATCTTCACGTCCTTGAGCTGAGGGAAGGCCTTGAGCATCTTCGGACGAATGATCGCCTCGATGTTCGCCGGATCGCGTGCACCGTAGACCACGCCGCCGCCGAAGATCAGGCGTTTGTCGCTGGTCAGGCGGTAGTAGTCGAGCAGGTAGTTGCAGTCTTCGACGCAATAGTCCTGTGGCAGTAGAGTGCGGGCCAGTTCCTCGCCCAGTGGCTCGGTGGTGATCACCTGGGTGCCGCAGGGCATGGACTTGGCGGCCAGTTCCGGCACCAAGTTGCCCAAGTAGGCGTTGCCCGCGACGATGATGAACTTGGCGCGCACTTTGCCTTGTGGGGTATGTACCACAGGGTTGGCGCCACGCTCGATGCGTACGGCAGGCGTCTGCTCATAGATGACGCCGCCCAGCGACTCGACCGCAGCGGCCTCGCCCAAGGCAAGGTTCAGCGGATGGATGTGGCCCCCGCTCATGTCGAGCATGCCGCCTACATAGCTGTCGCAGGCCACCACTTCACGGATGCGCTTCTGGTCCATGAGCTCCAGCTGGGTGTGGCCGAAGCGTTCCCACAGGCGCTTTTGCGACTCCAGGTGGCCCATCTGCTTGCTGGTCAGGGCCGCGAATACGCCGCCGTCTTTCAGGTCGCACTGGATGTTGTACTTGGCCACGCGCTCACGGATGATGCGTCCGCCTTCGAAGGCCATCTCGCCCAGCAGTTGTGCCTGCTTGGGGCCGACGGTGCGTTCGATGACGTCAATGTCGCGGCTGTAGCTGTTGACGATCTGCCCGCCATTGCGGCCCGATGCACCGAAGCCGACCTTGGCGGCTTCGACGACGGCCACCTTGAAGCCGTTCTCCAGCAGGAACAGCGCGCTCGACAGGCCGGTGTAGCCGGCACCGATGATGCATACATCGGTCTCCACCTCGCCCTGCAGCGCCGGACGTGGCGGCACCGGGTTGGCCGAGGCGGCGTAGTAGGACTGGGGGTAGGGGGTGTTAGCCATGCTCGGAAAACCTCGTGTTTTATATTTTTAACGAATGTACCGATGCTATCAATAATAATAAACACCCGCTAGTCGTATGGTGAAAATCCTTTACAGGAGCGTTACTGCCACCCATGGGCGCAAACATTTTTAGAATCAGTAGGTTAGCTCGAAAAAAACTGTTGACAGGGATTTTCTAGCGCGTAGAATGCGCCCTCATCGACAGGCACATAGCTCAGTTGGTTAGAGCACCACCTTGACATGGTGGGGG
>NZ_JACVTY010000014.1:0-126837 GCF_016624805.1 Pseudomonas sp. S44 | reverse complement strand
CCCCCCCCCCCGCGCCCCCCCCCCCCCCCGCGGCCCCCCCCCCCCCCCCCCCCCCCCCCCCCCTCCCCCCCCCCCCCCCCCCCCCCCCCCCCGCTCCCCCCCCCCCCCCGCCGGCGCGCCGGGGGGGGGGGCCCCCCCCCCCCCCGCCACAGGGACTGAGTCAAGCTCAGAGAAGGCTTACCCCCTCACCCCCAGCATCCCGCGATCGACGATGAAATCGATCACCGCCTGCAACCCGTCACCCTTCTTCAGGTTGCTGAACGTCCAGGGTCGCTCGGGGCGCATGCGGTTGGTGTCGCGCTCCATCACTTCCAGCGAAGCACCGACATAAGGTGCAAGGTCGGTCTTGTTGATCACCAGGAAGTCCGACTTGGTGATGCCCGGCCCGCCCTTGCGCGGGATCTTCTCGCCTTCGGCCACGTCGATCACGTAGATGGTCAGGTCGGCCAGTTCCGGGCTGAAAGTCGCGCTCAGGTTATCGCCACCACTCTCGACGAAGATCACCTCCAGGTTACCGAACTTGCGCGCCAGCGCTTCTACCGCCGCCAGGTTCATCGAGGCGTCTTCGCGAATCGCGGTGTGCGGGCAGCCGCCGGTCTCGACACCGACGATACGCTCAGGCTCCAAGGCCCCGGCCTCGGTGAGGATGCGCTGGTCCTCCTTGGTGTAGATATCGTTGGTCACCACGGCGATGTGGTAATGATCACGCATGGCCTTGCACAGGGCCTCGAGCAGCGCGGTCTTGCCGGAGCCGACCGGGCCGCCGACACCGACGCGCAGGGGTTGCTGATAGCTTTGCATGTTGGCAGTCCTCAGGAACGGAACAAACGGGTGTATTGGGTTTCGTGTCGTGACGAGGCGATGGCCAGCAGCGGCAGGCCGCCGCCCAGTTCGTCATCGCCAAGGGTCAGGGCCTGGTCGAGCACGGCGGGCAACTCGGCGCCCAAGTCGCGCAGCAAGGTCTGGGCCGCCTGCTGGCCGAAAGGCACCAGCTTGACCCCGGCCATGACTGCGCCTTCAAGCCAGGCGAAGCCATGGCCGAGGGCCAAGTCGCGCAGCGGGATCGACCAGTGCGCGCCCAGCCAGGCCATGCCACCGAGCTGGGATAGCTCGATGCTCTCACGCCAGGCCGGCGCCTGGGCCAGTTGCCAGCCATCGAGCAGCCGCGCCAGGGCGCTGCCCCGCTGGCGCTCTTCAAGCCGCAGCTCGGCCGTCTCGCGGTTGGCCAGCAGAAACTGGGTCCAGCGTGCGAAGGCCTCGGCATCATCGTCCTGGCATGCGCGGTAGAGGCGCGCCAGCAACGGCCAGTCGAGACAGCCCAGGGTGTCGTGCAACTGCTCGCGCTGCCAGGCACAAAAGCCGGCCGTGTCACGCACCCAACCGGCCTCGACGGCCCACTCCAGGCCTTGCGAGTAGGTGAAACCACCCACCGGCAGGCCCGGGCTCGCCAGTTGCAGCAGACGCAACAGCGCCAGGTCGCTGCTCATCAGCCGGCCAGCACGAACGCGGCGCCGGCCAGCAAGCCACCACCGAACAGCTTCTGCAGCTTGCTGTGGCGGCGCAGCAGGCAGCCTACGCCGAATCCGACCACCAGCAGCAGCGCACTGACGGTGACGAAGCCAGCGCTGAACAGCCAGAACGCACTGGGCGTTGCTTCAACGCCATGGGCCCAGCCATGGAACAGGGCGAACACCGGCATGGCGAGGGCCAGCAGCACCTGGCGATTAGGCAGCAGCATGGCGCAGGCGGCCACCACCAGCGAGATGGAGATCATGGTTTCGATACCCACCAGGTCACCGAACAGATGCCCCAGCACCGCACCGCCGAACATCGCCGAGAGCGTGGCCAGGGGCAAGCTCAGGTTGCGTCGGGTCAGCGCGGCCAATACGCCGGTACCCAGCAGCATGAGCAGGTGGTCCAGGCCTGTCAGCGGGTGCAGCAGGCCATCCTGCAGCGGGTTGTTGTCGTGGCCGGGGTGGGCGAAGGCTGGCAAGGCAATCAGCAGTAACGCCAGGGCAAGGGCTTTTTTCATCGTGTGCTCCAAAGCAATTCGGAAGGATTACAGGCGAACGAAGGGATGATCGTGGGCGTGGCCGTGAGGGGCGCTCTGGTAGGCGCCCGCCTCCGGCTCGAACGGCGCCTGCTCGATCAGTACCTCAAGGCCCAGGCCGCGCACCATTTCGTCCAGCACATGATCATGCTGGTAGCGCAAAAAGCCGGCCTCGATCTGCAACGGCACATGGCGATTGCCCAGGTGATAGGCCGCACGCGCCAGCGACAACGGATCGGCGCAGCGCACCGTGGACACACGCTCCGGTGCCGCCAGCACCTGCACCAGATGCTGGCCGTCGGCATCGGCGAGCAGTTCGCCACCGCGCAGCAGATGGCCGCGCTCGAGCATCAGGCCGGCTTCGCGGCCATCGTCGAGGGTCACGCGCAGGCGGCTCTTGATTCGGCTGTCCACATCCAGGGTGACAGTACCGGTGACCGAGGCAGCCTCGGCGACACGGCGGGTCAGGACAATC
Organism: Pseudomonas sp. S44; assembly: GCF_016624805.1. Taxonomy (NCBI): domain Bacteria; kingdom Pseudomonadati; phylum Pseudomonadota; class Gammaproteobacteria; order Pseudomonadales; family Pseudomonadaceae; genus Pseudomonas; species Pseudomonas sp. S44. The sequence continues at coordinate 124,312 of NZ_JACVTY010000014.1, read as the reverse complement.
ATGCTTGCTCCTTCAGAACAGGAAATAACGCTGGGCCAGCGGCAGTTCGCTGGCCGGTTCGCACACCAGCAACTCGCCATCGGCGCGCACCTGGTAAGTCTGGGCATCGACCTCGATCAACGGCTGCAGGCCGTTGTGCACCATGTCGGCCTTGCGCACCCGGCGACAGCCGCGGGTGACCCCGATCAGGCTGCGCAGCCCGAGCTCCTCGGCCAACCCACGGTCCATGGCGGCCTGGGGCAGGAAAGTCATGCGCGTGGCGTGGCGAGCTGCACCGAAGCTTGCGTACATCGGGCGGTAGTGCACCGGCTGCGGGGTCGGGATCGAGCCGTTGATATCGCCCATGGGCGCCGTGACGATCAGGCCGGCCTTGATCACCGCCGACGGCTTGACACCGAAGAACGCTGGCGACCAGACCACCAGGTCGGCCAGCTTGCCTACCTCCACCGAACCGACCTCGTGCGCGACGCCATGGCTCAGCGCCGGATTGATGGTGTATTTGGCGATGTAGCGCTTGACCCGGAAGTTGTCGCTGTAGCTGCCGTCCGGCGCCAGGGGCCCACGACGCACCTTCATCTGGTGGGCCACCTGCCAGGTCCGCAGCACCACTTCGCCGACCCGGCCCATGGCCTGGGAGTCGGACGACGTCATGGAGAACGCGCCCATGTCGTGGAGGATGTCCTCGGCGGCGATGGTCTCACGGCGGATACGCGACTCGGCAAAGGCCACGTCTTCGGCAATGCTCGGGTCCAGGTGGTGGCAGACCATGAGCATGTCCAGGTGCTCATCCACGGTGTTGATGGTGTAGGGCAACGTCGGGTTGGTCGAGGACGGCAGCACGTTGGCCTGCCCCGCCGCGCGAATGATGTCCGGCGCATGACCACCGCCCGCCCCTTCGGTATGGAAGGTGTGGATGGTGCGATCGCCAATCGCTGCCAGGGTGTCCTCGATGCAGCCGGATTCGTTGAGCGTATCGCTGTGGATCGCGACCTGGATGTCCATCTCTTCGGCCACGCTCATGCAGCAATCGATGGCCGCCGGCGTCGAACCCCAGTCTTCGTGCAGTTTCATGCCCATGGCACCGGCGGCGATCTGCTCGCGCAGCGGTTCAGGCTTGGAGACGTTGCCCTTGCCGAGAAAACCGATGTTGATCGGCAAGCTGTCGGCAGCCTGGAGCATGCGCGCCAGGTACCAGGGCCCCGGCGTACAGGTGGTGGCGTTGCTGCCGGTCGCAGGGCCGGTGCCGCCACCGATGAAGGTGGTGACGCCGCTGGTCAAGGCTTCATCCACCTGCTGCGGGGAGATGAAGTGGATGTGTGTGTCGATGCCGCCTGCGGTGACGATCTTGCCCTCGGCGGCGATCACTTCCGTCGCTGCGCCGACCGGGATGGTGACGCCGGGTTGAATGTCCGGGTTGCCCGCCTTGCCGATGGCGACGATACGCCCCCCGCGCACGCCGATGTCGGCCTTGACGATCCCCCAGTGATCGATGATCAGCGCATTGGTCAGCACCAGGTCCACGGCTTCGGCGGCCAGCATCTGGCCCTGCCCCATGCCATCGCGAATGACCTTGCCACCGCCGAACTTGACCTCCTCGCCATAGATCGTGAAGTCCTTCTCGACTTCGACCCACAGCGCCGTATCGGCCAGGCGCACGCGGTCGCCGACGGTGGGTCCGAACATATCGGCATAGGCCCGACGGGAAATACGGCTCATGCCTTGCCCTCCAGCGCGCCCATCACCTTGCCCTGGAAGCCATACACTTCACGCTTGCCGGCGTAGGCCACCAACTGCACGGTACGTGACTGGCCAGGCTCGAAACGCACGGCGGTGCCGGCGGGGATGTCCAGGCGAAAACCCCGGGCTGGTTCGCGCTCGAACACCAGCGCATCGTTGACTTCGTAGAAGTGGTAGTGCGAGCCGACCTGCACCGGGCGGTCGCCATGATTGGCAACGCTGACGCTGACCGTTTCACGGCCGACATTGAGTTCGATGTCGCCTGCGGCGACCTGGATTTCTCCGGGAATCATGAATGCCTCCTGGGCAGCGTCAGACGATAGGCTCGTGGACCGTCACAAGCTTGGTGCCATCGGGGAAGGTCGCCTCCACCTGGACGTCGGGGATCAGTTCCGGCACGCCCTCCATGACCTGGTCACGGCTGAGCACCTCGCGGCCCAGGCTCATCAGTTCGGCGACCGTGCGACCGTCACGCGCGCCCTCCATCACTGCGGCGCTGATCAGTGCCACAGCTTCCGGGTAGTTGAGCTTCAATCCACGGACCAGGCGGCGCTCGGCGACCAGCGCGGCCGTGAACAGCAGCAGTTTGTCTTTCTCTCTCGGGGTCAGCTCCATGGGAGGCTCTCTCAGGTGGCCCAGATGCGCGGCGGGCTCGGCGCCAGGCCCAGGACGGCCGGGCGCAACAGATGCCAGAGGCGCTGCAGGGTGCGTTGCACATGTTGGTTGTCGTTATCGAGCAGGCGAATCACCAGCAACGGCCCGAGCAGGGTCGCGCCAGCCGGAGTGTCAACGTCGTCGAGCACCAGGCGTACCTGCTCGAGCAGGTGCGTATCGGCAGGTGCGGCGCAGAAGGTCGCGACCAGCGGATAACCGCCGAGTTTTTCCAGATGCCCGCCCTCTACGCGCAGGCGCTCGTGGAGCCCCGGCTCGTGGGGCAGCTCGACCTGCAATCGGCTGTCGAGGGCGCCATGATCGAAGTGCTCGTTCATCACCGGACGGCCCAGGCACAAGGTTTCCCAGGCCAGCAGGCGAGCGCCGGGTTCAAGGGTGAAACGGCTGTCGAGCCGGGCCCGGGCGCCGTCGAAGAAGATGCTGTCGTGAGGCAGCCATTCCAGCGTGCTGTCAGCCGCCAGGTGGAAGCGTTGCGCCAGCTGCGCGGTCGGACCGATGCTGCGGTAGAACTTGCTCGCGCCAGGCATGGTCAGCAGCGCGTGGCTGCCAGGCTCCAGATGGATATCGAGTTCGAGCCGGTCACCTGCGACGATGCCGCCGGGTGGGTGAAGGATGTAGACATGACACGGCGCGCCTTCAGGATAGAACGGGCGCTGCACCAAAAGAGGGCCGTAATGTTTGCGCGCACCAAGGCGAGTCACGTCCCCGCGCTTGACGAAGCGCAATTGCAGGTGAGCACTCCAGCCGCTATCGCCTTCAGATTGTTCGAATTGTTGCGCGGACGACATCCTGCAGCCCCTGAAATCCGTGGTGTGGCTAAATATTGGCTGATCTGTCGCGTTTACCTACGATGGGGTACGCAATGACCGCTTGTCTGAATTGCTGAACTGATATAGCAGGTTGCGGGCCAACTCCGCAGATGAACGAAGATGAAATTTTTCGGTCGCCGCTCCGGGATAGGGCGCCGCGCACAACCGCGGAGCGGCCTTGAGCCCGGTTTCGGTGCTTATGGGCCCAGGGGCTGCGTCAGTGGCTGCAGAGTGCTTCAAGCAGGCTTACCCGCGAAAACGGCACCGCGATATTCGCCATGGCGCTGCGACAATCGACCACACCAACACCGCCACCCTCCCCGCCATCCGAATGGTAGATTCGCGGCCATGAAAACCACCCGTCGGACACGTTCGCTGACCGCCTGGACGCTCTATGCCAGCGTTCTGTTCAGCCTGTTGCTCTGTGGCCTGCACCACGGCCAGATGAGCGGCCTGCGTCTGTCGGGCCTGGACGGTGGTTTCTGCGCCCTCGACAGCACCGGCAAAGGCCCGGCCATCGACCTTGGCGACAGCAGCAGCGACCAGCACATGGCCCAGCTCGATTGCCCGGTGTGCTCCTCCTTTGCGCTGGCCGTGCCGCTGACCGGCAGCCTGTGGTCATTCCCAGCAGCACATAGCGGGGCCCCCTCGCCGATCATCGTGCGCAGTTGGGCGCAGCCGCCGCCGCGCTACCTGCGCCCCGCCATCCCGCCCCGCGCATCCCCTTCCGATTTCCCCGCAGCAGCGCCCCTCGCCTGACCCCAGGCGGGCACGCCCGTGCCCGCGGGTCAGCCATGACCTTTGCGTGGAATCACTACAACATGATCCGCAACACTTCTCTGGTGCTCCTGATGGGCACCACCTGCACCTGTGCCTGGGCCGACGTCGCCCCCGTGCAACTCGACGCCACCACCATCGACGCCGAACAGCAGGCGCCCTCCGGCGTGCAACTGGACGAACCAATCCGTACTGGCTCGCGCCTGGGCCTCACCGCACGGCAGACACCCGCTTCGGTCAGCGTCTCGGACCGCCGGGTGATCGAGCAGCGTGACGCCAAGGACAGCCAAGACGTGATCAACGCCATGACCGGCGTCAACGCCTCGGCCAACCCCGGCTACGGTGGTTTCGTCGCCTACCGTGGCTTCACCCAGAACCAGGTGACCCAGCTCTACAACGGCATCAACCTGGGCTACAGCAGCGCCACCCGTCCGGTGGATGCCTGGGTGCTGGATAGGGTCGAGCTGATCGGCGGACCGTCGTCGTTCCTGCATGGCGCCGGTGCCGTGGGTGGCTCGATCAACTACATCACCAAGCTCGCCAGCCGCGAAGCACAGACCCTCGACGGACGTATCCGCTATGGCAGCTACGACGACTCGGAAGTCGCCTTCGGCATCAACCAGGCCCTGGCCGAGAACCCCGCCGATGCCCGTCACTTCGCACGCCTGGACTTCAGCCACAGCCAGGGCAATGGCTACATTGACCGCAACCAGCGCAACACCGACAGCCTGGCCTTCTCGTTGCTCAGCGACCTCTCGCCCAACCTCACCCACACCCTGGCCCTGGAGTACCAGGAGGACAAAGAGGACAGCCCCTACTGGGGTTCGCCCATCCTGCCGGGGCGCAGCACCATGAAGATCGACAAGAGCCGCCGCTTCGAGAACTACAATGTCGCCGACGGACGCTACGAGCAGCGAGTGCGCTGGCTGCGCTCGATCCTCGATTACCAGGTGAGCGACAGCACCAGCGTGCAGAACACCCTCTACCACTACAATGCCCAGCGTGATTACCGCAATCTTGAAAGCTACCGCTACAACAGCGCCGGCAACGTGGTGCGCTCCAGCCCCTACCTGCAGCGCCACCAGCAGAGCGTGATCGGCGATCGCGTCGAGCTGCGCCACGACAACAGCCTGTTCGGGCTGAGCAGCCAGTGGTCGCTGGGGCTGGACTGGTCGAGCATGCACCAGACCCTGTACCCGACCTCGGGCGGCTACAGCGACGTGGTCGATCCGGATCACTTCGACCCCGGCAGCTTCTACGACATTCCGGGTGTCAATCGCGGCCTGACCAAACAGCGACGCAACGAGGTGCTCAATCGCGCGCTGTTCGCCGAGAACCGCCTGCAACTGACCGACCGGCTGGCCCTGCTGACGGCCCTGCGCTACGACTACCTGGACATGCAGGTCACCAACTATGGCCCGGTCAGCCCCAGCTCGCCGGCCTACTTCGAGCGCCGCTGGGAGCCGCTGTCCGGACGCATCGGCCTGACCTACGAGCTGACGCCGACAGCCAGTGTCTACCTGCAGTACAGCAACTCCGCCGACCTGCCAGCCGGTTCGCTGGCATCGGCGACCTATTCCAACGTCGGCTTGTTCGACCTGTCCAAGGGCGAGCAGTGGGAGGCCGGCAGCAAGTTCGACTTCCTTGACGGACGCGGCGCCGCCACCGTGGCGGTCTACCAGATCGTGCGCAAGGATTTCGCGGTGCGTGACTCCAACGACCCCAACCTGACGGTGCAGGCGGGCCAGCAGACCTCGCGCGGTATCGAGCTGTCCGGGCGCCTGCAGGTCACGCCCAAGCTGTTGGCCGAGGCCAACTACGCCTATGTCGATGCCCGATACGATGAATTCAACGAAGCGGTGGGCGGCGTGTCGGTATCTCGCAAAGGCAATGCACCGGTCAACGTGCCGGCCAACGTCGCCAACCTGTGGTTGAGCTATGCCTTCACTCAAGACTGGTCGGCCGGCGTGGATGCTCGCTACGTCGACTCGGTCTACGCCGACAACGCCAACAGCCTGAAGGCACCCGCCTACACCCTCTTCGGCGCCTTCGCCCGCTATCGCCTGGACCAACACACCACCCTCACCGGTCGCGTACGCAACCTCACCGATGAGGTGTATGCCAAGCAGGCTTATGGGCAGCAGTACTACATGGGCGCGCCGCGCACCTTCGAGGTGGCGATGGATGTGAAGTTCTAGCGCGGCTACGCGCAGAGCAAAGCGTCTGAATGCTGGCGTGCCCCCTGTGGGAGCGCGCCAGCTTGATGCTCGCAAGGATGGGTACGCTACAGCGGTCGATCCGACGCCAGCAAACGTTCGAGCCCTTGCCACTCCTGCTCGCTAACCGCCACGCCTTCGCGCTGCGAAACCGCCCGCTCCCTGAACCGCCGCTCCCCCGGCAAGCGCGACAACCCCGCCGTGTGCATCTGCTCCACCAATGCACGACTGCGCTCGGCAAAACGCCCGCCTTCGGCCTTGCTCGGGTCGATGACGATGATCAACTGCCCGGTCCAGGGGGTCTTGGCGCCTGGATGCTGCGACCAGTCGAACTCCCAGGAAAAATGCCCGCCCGTCAGCGCCGCCGCGAGTAGTTCGACCATCATCGACAGCGCCGAGCCCTTGTGCCCACCGAACGGCAGCAAGGCGCCGCCTTCGAGAATCGCCTTGGGATCGGTGGTCGGCTCACCTTCGGCATCGACGCCGACACCTGGCGGCAATTGCTCACCCTGGCGCGCAGCGATCTGTACATCGCCATGGGCCATGGCACTGGTGGCCATGTCGAAGACGATCGGGGCAAGCCCCTGGCATGGCGCCGCGAAGGCGAAGGGATTGGTGCCGAACAACGGTTTGCGCGCGCCGTGGGGCACCACGCAGGTCATGCTGTTGACCACACTCAACGCAACCAGGCCCTCTTCGGCAAAGGGTTCCACATCTGGCCAGAGCGCCGCGAAATGGTGGGAGTTATGGATAGCCAGCACGGCAATACCCGCCTGCCGCACCTTCTCCACCAACAGCGTGCGTGCCGCCGCCAGGGCTGGCTGGGCGAAACCGCCCCTGGCATCGACCCGCACGAAGGCCGGGGCGACATCCGTGACCTCGGGCACCGCAGCGCCATCGACCCAGCCGCTGGCCAGGGTCGAGACATAACCCGGCATGCGGAACACACCATGACTGTGGGCACCATCGCGCTGGGCGCTGGCGCAGTTGGCGGCCAGCACTGCGGCCACTGCCTCGCTGCATCCATGACGCTGGAAGATCTGCTGCAACCGCTCCTGCAACTGCGCAAGAGGAACACGTACGACAGGACCTGTGGACGGTGCGGACATCTGAAGCTCCCTTTATTGGATTTGGAATGGCGATGGCCCAGGGCACTGCCTGCCACTCTTCCCTCGGCGAGGGTGTGCTGTCAAATCCGGCCAGCGCCGCAAACGCCAGGTTTATTGCAGCGCTGCAAAGACCCGACTGCATCGTTAAATATTATTGACCTACTCCCCTGCCAAAGCCTTGTCGGCTCAGGCTTGCAGCAGTTAGAGCCCCCGAAAACAGGCCAATTGCCCCATGAAGCCGACGCGTCAGTCGTTTGACATATTAAACGGCTCTGGCAAGCTATGAAGCATGTCCCGACCGGTTCCGCAGCCTTCAGGCCGCGCCGGCAGTGCTCGGGACCACAGGTCACGCATCAAGGGCCCAAGGCCGCGGACCTGCACAACAACGACAGGTAAAACCTGTCCCAAGGTGACATATGTCCAACAGCAACATTGGCAACAAGCAACCCTCCCTGCGCAAGCCCATCGTCCTGATGACCATGGGCAGCCAAGAGCGCAAAGGTCACGACTATCAGGTCATGACCCATAAATACATCACTCCCCTGGTCGATTTCGCCGACTGCATCCCGGTCCTGGTCCCTACCTGCTGCGGCACCGACGCCCTCGAGGCGTACCTGGACATGGCCGACGGCATCTACCTGACCGGCGCCGGCAGCAATATCGATCCGGCTCTCTATGGCCAGGAGAACGAAACCCCCGGCAAGGCCCAGGACAAGAACCGCGACCTGTTCGACATCCCCCTGGTGCAACTGGCCATCGCCCGCGGCCTGCCGATCTTCGGCATCTGTCGCGGCATGCAGGAAATCAACGTGGCCCTGGGTGGTGACATCTACCAGAAGGTCTACGCCGAACCAGGCTTCAACGACCATCGCGAAAACCCTGAAGACCCGGTCGATGTGCAGTACGCCGCCTCCCACGGGGTGAAGATCAAACCCGGCAGTTGGCTGCGCGAAACCCTGGGCACCGACGAGATCCGCGTGAACTCGCTGCACGGTCAGGGCCTGCGCAACCTGGGTGAAGGCATCGAGCCGATCGCCCACGCCGAAGATGGCCTGGTCGAGGCCATTCATGCACCGAGCATTTCGCCCTTCCTGTTCGCGGTGCAGTGGCACCCCGAGTGGCAAGCGGCGAAGAACCCGGATTCGATCAAGATGTTCCAAGCCTTCGGCGACGCCTGCCGCGCCCAGGTCCGCAAGTCCCAGGCCAGCAAGCGCCACCAGGCGGCCTGACCCCTCTTCGTTAGCTTTGATCGCGGGGCGGCGCAACGTCGCCCCCGCTTCCCCGGCCACCCTCTGCTGGTCCCAGAACACCTCCCGTGGAAGCGGGCGGCGGGCTTGTGCCTGTCTCCGCGATCTTTTTTCCCTGAAGACATACGATGACTGATCGGCCGCAGTGCACGATCAGCCGCTTCGGTTGGCTGTTGAGGCGCTATCGCGGGACGAGCCCGCTTCCACAAAAGCGCGGTTCCAGGTGATCTGCCGGCAGCTGCCGCGCACCGCGACAGCGCCCAGCGGATAGGCATCGCTGCAAAAATTTCTCGGGCAGGGCTAGTCATCGCACAGGTTGTACGATAACTTACCTCTCACCTTGGTACACCTTCTTACCCAAGCGCCCACAGGATGCCTACAACAATGAATCCACAAGAACTGAAATCCATCCTCTCCCACGGCCTGCTGTCGTTCCCTGTCACCGACTTCAACGCCCAGGGCGACTTCAACCCCGCCGGCTACATCAAGCGCCTGGAATGGCTGGCCCCCTATGGTGCCAGCGCACTGTTCGCCGCCGGTGGCACCGGTGAATTCTTCTCCCTCGCTGCCAGCGAATACAGCCAGGTGATCAAGACCGCCGTCGATACCTGCGCCACCTCCGTACCCATCCTGGCTGGCGTGGGCGGTGCTACCCGCCAGGCCATCGAGTACGCCCAGGAAGCCGAGCGCCTGGGTGCCAAAGGTCTGCTGCTGCTGCCGCACTACCTCACCGAAGCCAGCCAGGACGGCGTAGCCGCCCACGTTGAGGCCGTGTGCAATTCGGTGAAGATCGGTGTGGTGGTCTACAACCGCAACGTCTGCCGCCTGAACGCTGCGCAGCTCGAAAAACTGGCTGAGCGCTGCCCGAACCTGATCGGCTACAAGGATGGCCTGGGTGATATCGAGCTGATGGTGTCGATTCGTCGCCGCCTGGGCGATCGCTTCAGCTACCTGGGTGGCCTGCCGACCGCCGAGGTGTATGCTGCGGCTTACAAGGCGCTGGGCGTGCCGGTCTACTCCTCGGCCGTGTTCAACTTCGTCCCCAAGACCGCAATGGACTTCTACAACGCCATCGCCCGCGACGACCACGCCACGGTCGGCAAGTTGATCGATGACTTCTTCCTGCCATACCTGGACATCCGCAACCGCAAGGCCGGTTACGCCGTGAGCATCGTCAAGGCCGGCGCCAAGCTTGCTGGCTATGATGCAGGCCCGGTACGCACCCCGCTGACCGACCTCACCGGCGAAGAGTATGAAATGCTCGCCGCCCTGATGGACAAGATGGGCCCGCAATAAGCGCAGCCCCGCGGCCTGCCAATGCCGCTGCCGGAGTGCCACCGCGCTCCGGCCCACAATCCGAATGCCCCGCACAACAATAAATAGTGGGAGAACACCAGCATGCAAGCGACGAAAAAGACGCATGTACGCTACCTGATCCTGTTCATGCTGTTCCTGGTGACCACGATCAACTACGCCGACCGCGCCACCATCGCCATCGCCGGTTCAAGCCTGCAGAAGGATCTGGGCATCGACGCGGTCACCCTCGGTTACATCTTCTCCGCCTTCGGCTGGGCCTACGTGGCCGGGCAGATTCCCGGCGGCTGGTTGCTAGACCGCTTCGGTTCGAAGAACGTCTACGCATTCAGCATCTTCACCTGGTCGCTGTTCACCTTGCTGCAAGGTTTCGTCGGCGGCCTGCCGGTGGCCTGGGCGGTCGTCACCCTGTTCACCCTGCGCTTTCTGGTCGGTTTCGCCGAAGCCCCGTCGTTCCCGGGCAATGCCCGGATCGTTGCGGCCTGGTTCCCCACCGCCGAACGCGGCACGGCTTCGGCGATCTTCAACTCGGCGCAGTACTTCGCCACCGCGCTGTTCGCACCGCTGATGGGCTGGATCGTGTTCACCTTCGGCTGGGAGCATGTGTTCGTGGTCATGGGCGCCCTTGGCATCCTGTTCTCCATGGTATGGATGAAGACCATCTACAACCCTCGCCAGCACCCACGCATCAGCCAGGCCGAACTCGAGCACATCGAGCAAAACGGCGGCCTGGTGGACATGGACCAGAAACGCAGCAACGACGGCCCGAAATGGGGCTACATCAAGCAACTGCTGACCAGCCGCATGCTGCTGGGCGTGTACCTGGGCCAGTACTGCATCAACGCCATCACCTACTTCTTCCTGACCTGGTTCCCGGTGTACCTGGTGCAGGAGCGCGGCATGACCATCCTCAAGGCCGGCTTCATCGCCTCCTTGCCGGCCATCTGCGGCTTCATCGGTGGGGTGCTGGGCGGAGTGCTGTCGGACTGGCTGCTGCGCCGCGGCAACTCGCTGACCTTCTCGCGCAAGCTGCCAATCGTCTGCGGCCTGTTGCTGTCGACCACCATGGTCTTCTGCAACTACGTCGACGCCGAGTGGATGGTGGTCGGCTTCATGACCCTGGCCTTCTTCGGCAAAGGCATCGGCGCCCTGGGCTGGGCCGTGGTCGCCGACACCTCGCCCAAACAGATCGCGGGGCTCTCGGGTGGCCTGTTCAACACCTTCGGCAACATCGCGTCGATCACCACGCCGATCGTCATCGGCTACATCATCAGCGCCACCGGCTCGTTCAAATGGGCGCTGGTGTACGTGGGCGCCAATGCGCTGGTAGCGGTATTCAGCTACCTGGTGATCGTCGGCCCGATCAAGCGCATCGAGCTCAAGGAAGAAGCCGGGCCGCAAGCGGCGCCGAACGCCGAACTGGCCGGCTCGCGCCAGTGACCTGAAGCACACCGACGCCCCGCAACGGGCGTCGGTAACCGGATAAAAGCCTGAAAGAAATGACAAGAAGGGCCTGACCATGCAGTTGATCGAACATTCCGAGTCGCCCCGCTACGTCCGCCTGCACGATGACGACAATGTCGTGGTGGTGGTCAATGACGGTGGCCTGGGCGAAGGTGCGCGCTTCGCCGATGGCCTGACCCTGGTCGAGGGCGTGCCGCAAAGCCACAAGGTCGCCACCGTGGATATCCACCAGGGCGAGCCTGTACGCCGCTATGGACAGATCATCGGTTATGCCCTGCAAGACCTGCGTCAGGGCAGTTGGGTTCAGGAAACCCAGTTATCGATGCCCGCCGCCCCCGAACTCGACAGCCTGCCGCGCTGCGACGCAGTGCCCGCGGCCCTGCCACCTCTTGAAGGCTTTACCTTCGAAGGCTATCGCAACGCCGACGGCACCGTCGGTACCCGCAACATCCTCGGCATCACCACCACCGTGCAATGCGTGACCGGCGTGCTCGACCACGCGGTCAAACGCATCCGCGACGAGCTGCTGCCCAAGTATCCCAACGTCGACGACGTGGTCGCCCTCACCCACAGCTACGGCTGTGGCGTGGCGATCAATGCGCGTGACGCCTATATCCCCATCCGCACCGTGCGCAACCTGGCGCGCAACCCCAACCTGGGCGGCGAAGCCCTGGTCATCAGCCTGGGTTGCGAAAAGCTGCAGGCCGGCCAGGTGATGCACGAAGACGACCCGTCCGTGGACCTCAGCGAGCCCTGGCTGTATCGCCTGCAGGACGCTTCGCTGGGTTTCGTCGAGATGATCGAACAGATCATGCAGCTGGCTGAAACCCGCCTGAAGAAGCTCGACCAGCGCCGTCGCGAAACGGTGCCGGCCAGTGAGCTGATCCTGGGCATGCAGTGCGGCGGCAGCGACGCTTTCTCCGGCATCACCGCCAACCCGGCGCTGGGCTATGCCGCCGACCTGCTGGTGCGCGCCGGTGCCACGGTGATGTTCTCGGAGGTCACCGAGGTCCGCGATGCCATCTACATGCTCACCTCCCGCGCCGAAACCCCGGAAGTGGCCGAAGCGCTGGTACGCGAAATGGACTGGTACGACCGCTACCTGCAACAGGGTGCAGCCGACCGCAGCGCCAACACCACGCCGGGCAACAAGAAAGGCGGGCTCTCGAACATCGTCGAAAAGTCCCTGGGCTCGATCGTCAAGTCCGGCAGCGCTGCGATCCAGGGCGTGGTCGGCCCAGGCGAGCGCGTCGCACGCAAAGGCCTGATCTTCTGCGCGACGCCGGCCAGCGACTTCGTCTGCGGCACCCTGCAACTGGCAGCAGGCATGAACCTGCATGTGTTCACCACGGGTCGCGGCACACCTTACGGGCTGGCCATGGCCCCCGTGGTCAAGGTCTGCACCCGCAGCGAACTGGCCCAGCGCTGGCCCGACCTGATCGACATCGATGCCGGGCGCATCGCCAGCGGTCGAGCAAGCATCGAGGAGCTGGGCTGGGAGCTGTTCCACTACTACCTCGACGTTGCCAGCGGCCGCAAGCAGACCTGGGCCGAGCGGCACAAGCTGCACAACGACATCACACTGTTCAACCCGGCACCGATTACCTGACAGCGTTCTCTCTGTGGGAGCGGGTTTACTCGCGAACACCGGCGCCGCCGGTGCCATACACCGAGTCGTCTGCTCCGCGGGTGAACCCGCTCCCACTGGGGGGCAAGCGAACCCGCCCAGACAACATTATTCCTTCAGCGACTACAGGAGCACCCCATGCCTGAGATCCTCGGCCACAACTTCATCGCCGGCCAGCGCAGTGCCGCCGGCCAGCAGCGCCTGCAGAGCCTGGACGCCACCACGGGCGAGGCCCTGCCCTACAGCTTCATGCAAGCCACCGAAGACGAAGTCGATCAAGCCGCCAAAGCCGCTGCCGCTGCCTTCGCCGAGTTCCGCCAGTTGCCGCCAGCCCGTCGCGCCGAGTTCCTCGACGCCATTGCCGCCGAGCTGGATGAGCTGGACGACAGCTTCGTCGCTATCGTTTGCCGCGAAACCGCCTTGCCCGCTGCCCGCATTCAGGGCGAGCGCGGCCGTACCAGCGGGCAAATGCGCCTGTTCGCCCAAGTGCTGCGCCGGGGTGATTTCCTCGGTGCCCGTATCGACCTCGCGCTGCCGGACCGTCAACCCCTGCCACGGGTCGACCTGCGCCAGATGCGCATCGGCGTAGGCCCGGTGGCGGTGTTCGGTGCCAGCAACTTCCCGCTGGCCTTTTCCACCGCAGGCGGCGACACCGCAGCTGCCCTGGCCGCCGGCTGCCCGGTGGTGTTCAAGGCGCACAGCGGCCACATGGCCACCGCCGACCTGGTGGGTTGCGCCATCGTCCGTGCGGCCGAACGCACCGGCATGCCCAAGGGCGTGTTCAACATGGTCTTCGGCGGCGGTGTGGGCGAGTGGCTGGTCAAGCACCCGGCCATCCAGGCGGTCGGTTTCACCGGCTCGCTCAAGGGCGGCGACGCCCTGTGCCGCATGGCCGCCGAACGTCCACAGCCGATCCCGGTATTCGCCGAGATGTCGAGCATCAACCCGGTGATCGTGCTGCCTGGCGCGTTGGCCAAACGCGGCGAGACCATCGCCCGTGAACTGGCAGGCTCCGTGTGCCTGGGCGCCGGTCAGTTCTGTACCAACCCAGGGCTGGTGATCGGCCTGCAGTCGGCGCCGTTCAGCCAGTTGCTCGCCGACCTCGGCCAGCACCTGGCGCAGCAGGCTGGGCAGACCCTGCTCAATGCCGGCGGCCTGCGCAGTTATGTGAGCGGGCTGGAACACCTGCAAGCGCACGCCGGCATCGAGCACCTGGCCGGCCAGGCGCAGGCAGGCAGCCAGGCCCGTGCCCAGCTGTTCAAGGCCGACGCGCGCCTGCTGGTGGACGCCGACCCGCTGCTGCAGGAAGAAGTGTTCGGCCCCACCACCGTGGCCGTCGAAGTCAGTGACGATGCTCAATTGCGCGCCGCGCTGCTGGGCCTGCGCGGCCAGCTCACGGCCACCCTGATCGGCGAACCCGAAGACTTCGAGGCCTATGCCTGGCTGGTGCCGCTGCTGGAAGAAAAAGTCGGACGGATTCTGGTCAACGGCTACCCGACCGGTGTGGAAGTGAGCGATGCCATGGTGCACGGCGGCCCCTACCCGGCCACCTCCGACGCCCGCGGTACTTCGGTCGGCACCCTGGCCATCGATCGCTTCCTGCGTCCGGTGTGCTACCAGAACTATCCGCAGGCCTTGCTGCCGAAGGCCCTGCAGGACGGCAACCCACTGGGGCTGCGACGCCTGGTCAATGGTCAGTTGAGCGACCGCGCGCTCTGACGCGCGCTTGTAGGAGCGGGCTTGCCCGCGAAAAAGATAGCGCGCTGCCTGGCACGGGCTACGCCCGTGTTCGCGGGCAAGCCCGCTCCCACAGGGATTGGGCTGGCTTCTGGATTTTGAACAAGACAGTTGCCCTCACAGGGATTGGGCTGGTCTTTAGATTTTGAACAAGACAGTTGCTCCTACAACCGAAGAGACAGTTTGTTATCACAACGCCAGATGCAAGGGCCCGGATCCGTCAGCCGGCCTGGCGCAGCAGATCAACGCCTCGTCCTGCGCCACGGCGAACTCCGGTGCCTCGGCATAGGTGACCGCCCCCTTGAGCACACGGGTCCGACAACTTCCGCACGACCCGCCACGGCAGCCAAAAGGCGGCTCGAGGCCACGCTGCTCGGCCAGTTCCAGCAGCGAGCCATCCCCCGGGTTCCAGCGCGCCTCTTTCGCCGAGTCCATGAACATCACCGCAACCGACTCAGTGGCCACCGCCGGCAAGGCCGGCGCAGCCTGCTGTTCGTTGCGCGTGCGGCGCAGGCTCGATGGGCCGAAGGCCTCGGCGTGGATCCGTGCATCGTTGATATCCAGTGCGCGCAGGCCGTCGTACATCTGCTGCATGAACCCCTGCGGCCCGCACAGGTAGAAGTCGTAGTCGTCGAACGGCAGCAGCTCGCGCAACAGGTCGACGCCCAGACGCCCTTCGCGCTCATAATCCACGCCTGCTACCGCACCGCTGGCGTCGCTGAGCAGGCGCACATGCCTGAGCTTGCCTTCGGAGGCAGTCACCAGCGCTGCAAATTCACTGGCAAAGGCCAGTTGCGCCCGGTTCGACGCCGATTGGAACACCCAGGCCGGTCGGGCGTAGCGTGTACGCCGCCCCTCATTGACCAGGTGCCTGGCCATGGCCAAGACGGGCGTCACCCCCACGCCCGCAGCAAGCAGCACTACAGGACGGCGCACCGTAGCATCGAGGGTGAAGGCTCCGGCCGGCGCACGCGCCTCGATCAGGTCGCCGATCCTGACCTGCTCATGCAGGTGCCGAGAGACCACACCCTCGCGCTTGACGCTGATGCGCAGTGCATTATCGGCCGGCGCGCCAGACAGGGTGTAGGTGCGCACCAACGGCGCCTCCTCTCCAGGCAACCGTACCCGGATCGGCAGGTGCTGCCCCGCCTGGCGCACCGGCAAGCCCAAACCATCGTCGGGTGCCAGGTGGAACGAACGGATGTGCTCGCTCTCGTCGACGATCTGCGTTACCCGGTACGGACGCCAACTTTGCTGCAACGCCGCGGCCTTCAGGCGCGCCTGCATGTCTTCCCAGCTGCCGGTCATCAACACATTGGGCGAGACGCCGTCATCCATGTCGACCCAGCGCAGCGCCAATCCTCCCGGTCGGCGCACGATCCGCTCGGGGTAGAACCGCCACATGCGCTCGGCGCCGATGAAGGCGAGTGTCTGTGGATCGTCGACGATCACTTCGGTGCGCCCGGTCATCTGCAGCAGGTCGCCGCTGCGCATGTCGACGAACACCAGCCCGGCACGGGGGTTGAGCAGCATATTGCCCAGGGTATTGAAGAACAGGTTGCCATTGAAATCAGGCACGCTCAGCGTGCCTTCGACGTCGATGTGGACGAAGCCAGGCTTGCCGCCACGGTGCGAGACGTCCACCTGGCGCACGCCATCGCGCACCACGTACGAGGCAACGTAGAAGGAGTCGGCGGCGGCCACCATGGCGCGGTCCGCTGCGTTCAGCTCGGTCGACTCGCTGGGCTCGCCGGGCGCGCTGTCATCGAAGACATAGCGGCGCAGATTGATATAGCGCGGGCAGTTGCCATAGGACTGGGTCGGCTCGATGGTAAAACCGCTGTCGTCTGACCGGCGCACGAAGCCGTTCAGGCGATTGCGTCGGCGGGTGTGCAACTCGATGCCGAGCATGCCGACGCCGTCACCGTCCTCCAGCCCGGCATCCGCAGGATCGGCTGGCTCACGGGGAAGGTCCAGGAGCAGCCGACGCGGATCGGGGGATTGCATGAAACCGGGCTGGCCGGTGCGCAGCGTTGCCCACGCATCGCCGTGCGGGTCGACGCTGCCGAGCACCACGAAAGGCAGTTGGGCATAGAACTCGCGGTGCTGGTCGGGCATGAAGTCGCGCGACATCTGCACCTTGCCAATCCCCACCATGCGCTCGACCGCACCGACGCTGCGTTGCAGCGTAAGCTCGCCGTCGTGCCAAGGAGAGGGCTTGAGGTCCGACGGAGGCTGGTTCATGGTGGCACCTGAACGGTTGAGTGAGGGTGTATCAATCCTTACTCATTCGCCCGACACTTAGAATCACTGCAGGTGGCAATTGATTATTTCTCTTCAAGAAACAGTCGCGAGCCTTTCCCCGCTCAAAAACGCACCGATGAGGGCGGGTTTAGCGTATTGAAGCCTGTCAGACGCCCTGTGCTTCTGCCGCCTCATGCGCCTGGCGCAGCCGCTCGCGGCTGTTGCTCAGGTGCAGGCGCATGGCCATTTTCGCTCCTTCGCTGTCGCGTCGGGCAATGGCTTCATAGATGGCCTCGTGCTCATGGCTCAGGCGGCTCATGTAATGGGCCTGGTCATCATGGGCCAGGCGCGCCGAATTGAGCCGGGTGCGGGGAATGATGCTGGTACCCAGGTGATTGATGATGTCAGCGAAATAATGATTGCCGCTGGCCTGGGCGATGCGCAGGTGGAACTGGAAATCCGCCGAGACCGCATCGGAGGCATGCGCGGCGCCTTCGTTGATTTCGTCGAGCGCAGCACGCATGCCGGTCAGTTGTTCGTCGCTACGGCGCTGGGCGGCGAGCCCGGCCGACTCGATCTCCAGGGCGATGCGCAACTCCAGGACGGCCAGCACCTCGCGCAGGGTGACGATGGTCGCCGGGTCGATACGGAAACCACCGGTGCTCGGCGCGTCGAGCACGAAGGTGCCGATGCCGTGGCGCGTCTCCACCTGGCCGGCGGCCTGCAGCCGCGAGATCGCCTCGCGCACCACCGTGCGGCTGACGCCCTCCTCGACCATGATCTGCGATTCGGTCGGCAGTTTGTCGCCACGCTTGAGTTGGCCGCTGCGAATACGTTCGGTCAGCACCGTGACCAGTTCCTGCGCCAGACTGCGCGGTTTGCGTCGGGTCCGTGCCTGTAGCTGCTGCTCTGTCATGCCCTGTACGTTTCATCGTGAAAAGACAGCCGTCATCATAGCTCATGCAGTTGTACGATCACATACATCCGCCAGGGTTTTCATCTCGCCGCCAATGCCTTTTGCCGAACTGCCGAGGGCGCCTCGCCCATGACCCTGCGGTACATGCTGGAAAACGCACTGGGGCTGTCATACCCAAGGTCGAGGGAAACCCGGATGACCGCCTCACCCGCTGCCAATCGCGTGACAGCTGCCATCAGGCAGGCTTGCTGGCGCCATTGTCCGAACGACAACCCGGTCTGTTCGCGAAAGCGCCGGCTGAATGTCCGCGGGCTCCAATTCAGGTGCATCGCCCAGGCCTCCGCCGTCGTGCTGATCGAAGGCGCCGCGAGAAACGCCTGGCACAAGAGCGCCAGGCGCGGCTCCCCTGGCATCGGCGCGAACAGCGGCAGGCGCTCGGCGCTGCGCAGCTCATGCAGGATCAGGCCAACCAGTTGGCCGTCGCGCCCTTGAGGGTCATACAACGCGGGCAGTTCGGCACTGGCCAGCAGCAACTGATGCAGCAGCGGCGTGACCAGCAGCGCCTCGCAGGCCTGTCCCAGTCTCGGCGCCGCAACGGCCTCGATGTACAAGCTGCGCGTGCTCACCCCTCGCATCAGCACCTGATGGGGCTTGCCCGACGGAATCCACACACCGCTGTAGGGTGGAACGACCCAGGCGCCATCGTCAGTCAGTACTTCCATCAAACCGCTCATGCCATAAAGGAACTGCGCACGCCGGTGCACGTGGCGTGGCAATAGCGTGTCAGGCGGATAATCGGTAGCGATCGCCAACACCGGACGTGGCGTGGCATCGACCTGGCACAGCGGCACATTGCGCATGGGGATCTCCGTGGCTGAAACGCACGGATTATTGGCCAATGCTCGAATGCTGGCCAGCCCTCGTCTCCCTACCCTGCATCTCCACTCCCCTGACAAAGGCTGGCGATCATGCTGTACCCCTTGCTCGGTGTCTTCGGCCTGTGTGCTGGCGTCACCACGCTGCTGTTCGGCTTCGGCGGCGGTTTCTTCGCCGTGCCCTTGCTCTATGCGTTGCTGCTCACCAGCCATGCGGCGGGCTCCCCGGTGGCGCTGCACGCCATGCAGATCGCCGTGGCCACCTCGGCCATGCTGATGATCTTCAGCAGCGCCCTGGCCACCTGGCGGCACCAGCGCGCCGGCACGTTGCGCTGGGACCTGGTGCGCCCACTGGCTCCGGCCATCGCCCTCGGGGCAATGGCTGGCGCCTGGGCCGCCCTGTACCTGGACAGCACCTGGCTGCGTTGGCTGTTTATCGGCTACTTGCTGCTGAGCCTGCTCGATGCGTGGCTGCGCCCAGGCTTCATGCGCGTTGGCAACCACGGTCCGGTGCCGCTGGGCAAGGCTGCGGCTGCCTTGGTCGGCCTGCCGATCGGCGCACTGGCAGCGCTGCTGGGGGTCGGCGGCAGCGTGATGACCGTGCCGCTGATGCGCAGGCGCGGCGCCAGCATGGGCACCGCCACCGCCATGGCCAACCCGCTGTCATTGCCCATGGCGCTGGTCGCCACCCTGGTGTATGCCCTGGTGCCGGCGCCAGAAGCGAACCTGGGTGCCGGGCTGCTGGGCTATATCGACCTGCGTGCGGCACTGGCAATGGCTGCAGGCGCCTGGCTCGGCATGCACCTGGCTGCGCCGCTGCTGGGCCGCCTGAGCGATACCCTGCATGCGCGGGCCTATCTGGCACTGCTGGCCTGCGTGCTGGTGGTGATGCTGGTGACCGGCCTATGATGCGAAACGACTGGCGAATCGTCCGTCGAGGTCTGTAGTGTGCGGGTTTACGTGCCGCCAGATGACGCGGCACGGCCCAAGGAAGGCATTCTATGACGACACTCGACCGAGCCCTGCTCACCACCGGCCTGTTCATCCCACCCTGGTTGCTACTGGGGGTTTGGTTTACCGCCCAGGCTTACCCCGGTTACCAGCACCTGCAGCAGGCCATGAGCCAACTCGGGGCGACAGGCGCACCGACCGCGGCATTTTCGCCCTGGGTCAACAACTTCCCTTTGGCACTGCTGTTTGCCTTGTTCGCCTGGGGGCTGGCCCGCCGTTGGCGTCGTTCGAACGTCGCCCTGGCGAGTGCGCTGCTGGTGTTGTTGCACGGCGTTGCGAGCCTTGGGACTGGGGCATTCGCCTGCGATCCGGGTTGCACCCCCTCCGAGCCGTCGTTCTCCCAGCACATGCATAACCTCAGCGGCCTGCTGATGTTCCTCTCGCTGACCCTGGCCAGCCTGCTGTGGGTCTGGCTGGCATTGCGCATGGCTGATTCACGGCTGCTGGCCAGCGGCTCCCTGCTCTGTGCGGTGGTCTCCATCGGCACGGTGGCGTTGATGGCAAGGGCAGCCGAAACAGGCCAGCTCTTCGGCCTCTATCAACGAATCAACTACGGCGTGGCGGTGCTCTGGATAGCCGGGCTGGCGTGGTACTCCTTGCGTCAGCCTGTCTCGGGCCAGGCGAAGCTGCCCGTCGCCTGACGGCAAATTGCTGGCCCCCAGGCGCTGAAAGCGAAGGCAAACTCCCTTTTCCTTCAGACGCTTAGGACAGCAACATGCGGGTATTTCTAGCAACCCTGGCCAGCTGCGTGTTGGCGGCCACCGCATTCGGCGCCCAGGCCAGGCCGCTGAGCCAGAACGATCGCAGCGTGTGCGGCTGGGGCGCGCAGATCGCCTCGGAGGCGCAGCACGCCAAGCTCTCCGGGGTGACGCTTTATGCAGCGCGCAAGAAGCTGCAAGTGCGGCGCTTCGCCAAACCCTGGATGCGCATGACAGCGTTCGGCATCACCGAGCAAACCTACAACAGCAGCTCACGCCTGCCGCCAAAGGCCATCAAGCAGACCTACTACGAACAGTGCGTCCAGCACGCCGTCGCGCGCCGATAACCAACGCGGGCGGTTCATCAACAACCCCTGGTTCAACTGGCCTGGATGCCGACATCCGATATCGATGCCGGCATTTTCCCTACAGCGTGGGCGCGACAGCTCCCGCTGCGACGTCCCCGCCCGATCCTGCCACTAGCGCAATCCACCTGATTTCTTGCCTGATTCTCTGAACATGCTGCCCGATGGATAGGAAACCTGCCCGCCAGGGTCTAGAGTTTTCAGATCGGAAACCCGCCCCTGCGCGCGCGCGGCGTTCCTCTCAGGGCACTGCCTCGACGCACCGCCCTGCCTATAACGACGAAACACCAACCGATGATCAGCGGGTGAACGCCATGGAACTACGCATCAACCAGAAGACCTATCAGGTCGACGCCGACGCCGATACCCCACTGCTGTGGGTGATCCGCGATGACCTGGGCATGACCGGCACGAAATATGGCTGCGGCCTGGCCCAATGTGGCGCCTGCTCGGTGCTGGTGGACGGCAACGTGGTGCGTGCCTGTGTCACGCCGGTGGCCGGTGTGGTTGGCCGTGAAGTGACCACCATCGAAGCGATCGAGGCCGACCCGGTGGGCAAGCGAGTGGTCTCAGCCTGGGTCGAGCATCAGGTCGCCCAGTGCGGCTACTGCCAGTCTGGCCAAGTGATGGCCGCGACTGCGCTGCTCAAGCACACGCCGGCGCCGAGCGACGAGCAGATCAGTGCCGCAATGGTCAACCTGTGCCGCTGCGGCACCTACAACGCGATCCACGCCGCGGTGCATGAGCTCGCCGCCCAGCCTGCCGCCAAGGAGAGCGTCTGATGAACTCGCCCATCGACATCCCGTCCGAACTGCGCGACCTGAAACTGGATCAGCCGGTCAATCTTTCGCGCCGCCGCTTTCTCGCGGGTAGCGCCATCGGTGCGCTGGTGATCGGCTTTGGCTTGCCGCTCGGCTCGGCCCGGGTGCAGGCCGCCACCGCGGTGGCCGCAGAACGCGGCACGCAGGTGCCGGCATTCCTGGAAATCCGCCCTGACGGCACCGTGCGCCTGCTCTGCCCCTTCATGGAAGGTGGCCAGGGCACATTCACCGCCATGGCGCAGATCGTCGGCGAAGAACTGGATATGGACCCGGCCAGCTTCCTGATCGATGCTGCACCGCCCGGCGAAGCCTACGTGGTGATGGAAAATGGCCTGCGCATCACCGGCGGCAGCATGTCGGTGCGCATGAGCTACCCGACCATGCGCCGCCTTGGCGCGCTGGCCAGGGCGATGCTGCTGCAGGCCGGTGCCGACACCCTGAAGGTGCCGGTCAGTGAGCTGAGCACCGAGCCGGGCAAGGTGGTGCATGCTGCCTCCGGCCGCTCGGTCGCTTATGGCGACCTGGCCGAGCGCGCCATGGACCTGCCAGTCCCGGATCCGGCCAGCATCAAGCTGCGCGATCCCAGCCAGTTCCGTTGGATCGGCAAGCCGGTACGCCGTGTCGATGCCTATGACAAGTCCACCGGCAAGGCCCTGTACAGTATCGACCTCAAGGTCGACGACATGCTCCACGCAGCGGTGCAGCACGCGCCACGGCTGGGCATGACCGTGGGCGGCCTGCGCAACGAGGCGCAGGTCAAGGCGATGAAGGGCGTGCATTCGGTGCACGTACTGCCGGGTGCCGTGGCGGTGGTCGCCGAACGCTGGTGGCATGCCAAGCGTGCCGTGGAGGCGGTACAGGTCGACTGGCAGGAGCCGGGCGCCGATTCGAAGGTGCGCACGATGCCAGCCGATTTCTCCAGCGATGCCTATCGCGATTACCTCGCCGCACAAACCGGCCCGGCGCGCGATGACGAGAACGAAGGCGATGTGGCGGCTGCGCTCAAGGGGGCCAAGACCCAGGTGGAAGCCACCTACCACAACCAGTACCTCAACCACGGTCAGCTCGAACCACCGTCGGCGCTCGCGCGTTTCAATCCCGATGGATCGCTCGAAGTCTGGCTGCCCAACCAGGCCCCGGACATGTTCCGCGATGACATCGCCAAGCGCACTGGCCTTGCCAAGGAACAGATCATCCTGCATTCGCCGCTTCTGGGCGGCTTCTTCGGGCGCCACTTCCTGTACGACTCGGCCAACCCCTACCCACAGGCCATTGCCCTGGCCAAGGCGGTCGGGCGCCCGGTCAAGCTGATCTGGACCCGCGAGGAAGAGTTCGTACGTGACGTGCTGCGGCCGGTGGCAGTGGTCAAGTTCCGCGCCGGGCTCGACGAGAAGGGCCTGCCCGTTGCCATCGAAGCGGTCAGCGCAACAGAGGGCCCGACCGAGGCAATCGCCGGCAAACAGGGCGAGAAGATCGACCCCACTGCCGTGGAAGGTTTGGCGGGCAAGTCCTATGCCATTGCCAACAAACGCATCGCGCAAATCTATGTCAAGGGCCCCGCCATGCTGGGCTACTGGCGTTCGGTCGGTAATTCGCTGAACGACTTCTTCTATGAGTCGTTCCTTGATGAACTGGCCGACAAAGGCGGGCACGACCCGTTCGAGCTGCGCCTGCACCTGTTGCGCGACAATCAACGCCTGACCACCCTGCTGCAGGCAGTCGGCGAATTGTCCGGCGGATGGAAACGCGGGCCATTTACCGCCGAGGATGGCACCAAGCGCGCCCGCGGCGTGGCCATGGCTTCGCCGTTCGGTTCGGAGGCGGCGGTGATTGCCGAAGTGTCGATCGAGAACGGCCAGGTCAAGGTGCACGACATCTGGCAGGCGATCGACCCGGGCAGCATCGTCAACCCGGCGATTGTCGAGCATCAGGTCAACGGCGCCGTGGCGCTCGGCCTGTCGCAGACGCTGGTGGAGGAAGCGGTGTGGGTCAACGGCATGCCGCGTGCGCGCAACTACGACCTGTACCCGATCCTGCCGCCATCGCGCATGGCCCGGGTGCATGTGCGCATCGTCGAGAGCGGGGCGAAGATGGGTGGTATCGGCGAGCCACCGCTGCCGGCAGTAGCGCCAGCGGTGGCCAACGCCGTGGCGCGGCTGACCGGCCAACGCGCGCGCAGCCTGCCCCTGAGCCGCCATACCTTTGCCTGACACGGAAGCCCTCATGAAAAACAGCCGACTGGTAACCACCACCCGCTGGCTCGCGCTGCCGTGCCTTGTCGCGGCAGGCCTGCTGGCCTGGTATGTCACCCGCGAGGTCACCTCGCCCTTCGAGCAGGAAACTCCAAGCCCCGACCAGGCGCTGATCGCCCGCGGCGAATACGTCGCGCGCCTGAGCGACTGCGTGGCGTGCCACAGCCTGCCGGGCAAGGCGCCGTTCGCCGGCGGCCTGGAAATGGCAACGCCCTTGGGCGCGATCCATGCCACCAACATCACCCCGGACCGCAACAACGGTATCGGCAGCTACAGCCTCGCCGACTTCGACCGCGCCGTGCGCCACGGCGTTGCGCCGGGCGGGCGCCGTCTGTACCCGGCCATGCCCTACCCGTCTTACGCCAAGCTCAGCGATGACGACATGAGGGCGCTCTATGCCTTCTTCATGAAGGGCGTGCAGCCGTCAGACCAGGCCAATATCCCCAGCGATATTCCCTGGCCGCTGAACCTGCGCTGGCCGATCGCCTTGTGGAACGGCCTGTTCGCCGCCGACAAGCCCTACGCTGAAAAGCCCACCGAAGACCCCCTGTGGAACCGCGGCGCCTATATCGTCCAGGGCCCGGGCCACTGCGGCAGTTGCCATACGCCACGTGGCCTTGCCTTCAACGAGAAGGCGCTGGACGACTCCGGCAAGGCGTTTCTCGCCGGAGCCCTGCTCGACGGCTGGTACGCGCCGAGCCTGCGTCAGGACCACAACACCGGGCTTGGGCGCTGGAGCGAACCCGAGATCGTGCAGTTCCTCAAGACCGGTCGTAACAAGCATGCGGTGGTGTACGGTTCGATGACCGAGGCGTTCAACAACTCCACGCAGTTCATGAGCGACGAAGACCTGGGCGCGATTGCCCGCTACCTGAAGTCGCTGCCGGGCGACCCCCAGCGCGACGGCGCCCCCTGGCAGTATCAGGCCGTATCGGCGGCTACCCGCCTCGATGCCCCGGGCGCACACAGCTACGTGACCCGCTGCGCGTCGTGCCATGGCCTTGACGGCCAGGGCCAGGCCGAGTGGATTCCGCCACTGGCCGGCGCGACCTCGATGCTGGCCAAGGAAAACGCCTCGGCAATCAATATCACCCTCAACGGCTCGCAGCGTATCGTCGCCGCCGGGGTGCCGGATGCCTACCGGATGCCCGCGCTGCGTGAGCAGATGTCGGACCAGGAGATCGCCGAAGTGCTGAGCTTCGTCCGTACGACCTGGGGTAATACCGGTGGTGCGGTCGATGCACAGGCGGTGGCCAAGCTGCGTGAACATACCGACCCTGCCAGCAGCAGCCCGATCGTGCTGCATATGCGTTGAAGGAGCGCCCATGGAAAGTATCGACCTGCTGGTCCTGCGTACCGCTCGGGACTGGCTGCAAGCCGGCCACCGCGTGCTACTGGCCACCGTCGCCCGTACCTGGGGCTCATCGCCACGCCCGGTCGGCTCGATGATGGCCTTGCGCAGCGACGGGCGTGTGGTCGGCAGCGTCTCCGGCGGCTGCATCGAAGACGACCTGATCTACCGCTACACCACCGCCTACGGTGGCCCCGGCCTGCCTGACAGCACCCCGCAGCGGGTGCGCTACGGCGTTACCGCCGACGAGGCCCATCGCTTCGGGCTGCCCTGTGGCGGCACGCTTGAGCTGATTCTGGAGTTTTCGCCATCGTGGCAGTCGCTGGCCCAACTGCTTGAGCAGCTCGACAGCGGCCAACTGGTGCGCCGTCAGCTCGACCTGCACAGCGGCGTGGCCACCCTCCTCCCCAGTGCGGCCCCGGAGCAGTTCAGCGTTGATGGCAAGCACATGGCGAGCACCCTGGGTCCAGGTTATCGACTGCTGCTGATCGGCGCGGGTGCCCTGGCCGAATACCTGGCGACCATGGCCCTGTTCAATGGTTTTCGTGTTTCGGTCTGCGACCCTCGGCCCGAGTATATCGACGGCTGGAACGTGGCCGGTGTCGAGTGCCTGGTCGGCATGCCCGACGATGTCGTGCGCGACTTCGCCCCGGACGTGCGCACCTGCATCGTCGCGGTCAGCCACGACCCCAAGCTCGACGACCTGGCCCTGCTCGAAGCGCTGCATGGCCCGGCTTTCTATATCGGTGCCATCGGCTCGCGGCGCAACAGCCAGCAGCGTCGCGCGCGGCTGATCGAGCACTTCGGTGAGTCCGATGCCAGCCTTGCGCGCCTGCACGGCCCCATCGGCATCTACATCGGCAGCAAGACCCCAGCCGAAATTGCCGTGAGTGTGATGGCCGAGATCCTCGCCGCCAAGAACGGCGTCGAACTGCCTGGTGCAGTGAACGTCACCAAGGCCAAGCAGGCGCGGGAACAGACACTGGCTGCCACCTGACCCTGCGGTATGCTTGCGAGCTTTCCATGCCGTCACACTCGGACAACCCACCATGACCGAACCCCAAGCCAGAGCTCGCTGCGCCGCGTTGGTGCTCGCCGCCGGACGCGGCACGCGCTTTGGCAGCGACAAGCGCAAGGCCGTGCTCGCGGATGGACAGGGACTACTGGCCAGCACCTTGAAACAGGTACAAGCCTGTTTCGACCCGGTGTATGTGGTGGTGCGCTGCGACGATGATCCGCAAACTCTGGGCATCGATGCGCAAGTCCACATCGTACGCGCCGCACAGGCAGCTGATGGCATGGGAGCGAGCCTCGCGGCCGGCATCACGGCCCTGGCCAGCATCGATGCCCCGGCCGTGGCCGTGCTGCTTGGCGATATGCCGTGGATCGCACCACGCACCTTCGAACACCTGCTCGGTCACCTCGCTGCCGACCGTATCCTCCTGCCGTGCTACCAAGGCCGACGTGGCCATCCGGTCATCTTCGGGCGCCATTTCTGGGCGGCCCTCACCCGCCTGCAAGGTGGCCAGGGTGGGCGACCGGTCATCGAAGCCAACCCTCACGCCTGTCTTGTGCTGGATCTCGACGACCCTGGCATCCTGCGCGATGTCGATACACCCGCCGATATCCCGCCTACATCGGCTTGAGTAAGGGCCGACAGGCTTTGATCCTCACGTCCTGGCAGGTACGCTAGCGGGCTTGCCCCCGACCTGGAGCCCCGCCGGTGACCACCACGCTGACCACCTACTACCTGGAAATGACCTCTGCGCACGCCCTGCGCAGCAAGCCTGTCCCCGATGGCCTGACGATCGTCGAGTGCGAAGTCGTCCAACCGCAGCTCAACCGTTTCCTCTACCAACTGGTGGGCAAGGCCTGGGGCTGGAACGACCTGAACAGCTGGAGCGACGAGCAGTGGCTGGCGGTTGTCGGCCAGGACTGCCACCGCACCTGGGTCGCCTACTACCGTGGCGCCATCGCCGGTTACTACGAACTGCACCGCCCCGACGGCGAGAACGCCGAGATCCGCTACTTCGGCCTCGCCCCGCAGTTTCTTGACAAGGGCTTCGGCGGCCCGCTGCTCAGCCAGGCCATCCGCAGCGCCTGGGAGTGGCCCGGCACGCAGCGGGTCTGGGTACACACCTGCAGCCTCGACCACCCCGCCGCTCTGGCCAACTATCAAGCCCGTGGCCTGCAACTGTACAAGCAAGAGCACGAAGCACTGGGGTGACGGTTGCGCGAGGCTGGCAACGCTTGCGGCCTATGCCCAGTGGCTGGACCGTCTGCTGGCCCGGCCACTGGATTGATCGGGCGCGCTATACGACTCGTGCAAGCCCCTAGGCCAAGGACGCCTGGCGCGCCACCCGTGCCCCCAGCATCCCGGAAAAAGATACCAGCATCAGTACCGCGAACACCCCGGCGATCGGCAGGTTCGACTCCAACCCGAAGCCGCTGACCGTCGCCGAGGCAATCGAACCGAACACCAGCATCAAGCAGCCCTGCAAGCTCGCAGCCACCCCGGCGCGGTCGGGAAACAGTGCCATCGAGCGGGCCATGGCATTGGAGAAGATAAAGCCCTGGCCGAAGGCGATCAGCATGATGCCAGCAAGAATGTTCACCAGGCTCAAGGTGTCGGCAGCCGCCGCGATGCACAGCACCCCGAGCAGAAACAGCGCCAACCCACTCCACATCAGGGTATCGGGTGAGACGATGCGCACCAGCGCACGGTTGGTCAGCGTGCCGACCAGATAGCAGCACCCCACCCCCAGCGCCGTGGTGCCGAAGTAATGCGCGTCATGGCCGAGCACATCCTGGACGATATGCGGCCCGAACACGTTCCACAGCAAGAATGCGGAAAAGCTCGCGCCGAGTACCACCACCGAAGCACGGAAGCGTCTGTCGGCCAGAATGAACCGATAGCCGACCACTGTCTGCAAGGCGCCGCGGCGGGCACTGGCGGGCAGCGACTCCTTGAGCCCGGCAACGACGAAAGCCAGGACCATGACGGCATAGGCGGCATACAGCACGAAGTTGTAGCGCCAGCCGAAATGCACCTCGATCAGCCCACCGATATAGGGCGCGATGACGGGCCCCAGGCCGAACGCCAGGCTGAGGTAGATGATCGCAACGTAGAAGCGCGGGCCTTTGACGACGTCGACCAGCACAGCGCGGGCAACGACCTGGCAGGCGCCAATGGCAAAGCCCTGCAGCGCACGCGCCAGCAGGAGCATCTCGATGGACGTCGCGGCGGTGGCCAGCAGGCTGCCGACCACGAACACACCCAGGCCCAGCAGTACGGCAGGTCGCCGCCCGCGCGCGTCGGCCATCACGCCGAAGAACAACTGCCCCAGGGCATAGAACAGCAGCGTGATGGTGATGGTGTTCTGCATCAGCGCAGGCCCCGCCCCGAGTTCGCGCCCAATGGACGGCAGGCTCGGCGCATACAGGTCGATGGCGATGCCCCCCAGGCTGTTGACCAGAGGGGCCAGGAAGACGATGAAATTTTCATAACGCGTGTTGGCGTGCATAGGATCTCCGGCGGGGGGGGGGGGGGGGGGGGGGGGGCGGCCGGCCCCGGCGCGGGGACCGCGGGGGGTGTCCCGGGGGGGGCCCCCCCCCCCCCGGGGGGGGCGGCCCCCCCCCCCCCCCCCCACGCACATGGGTCAGACAGACGCCTGGTGGGCGAACTGCGGTGGCGGGATGGAAGGTGTCGGCGCCTTGAGCCAGGCACTGGGCGAGGACAGGCGCGAAACCAGTACGCGCGGTGCCTGGTCGTAGTAGCTCCCCCAGTTGACACTGGGGTCCTTGACCCGGCGTGAATCGGCCTGGCCCAGGTCGTCGAGGTTGTCGACAATCGCTGCCAGCAGTTGCCGGACCTGCGGCGTCGCGGTCAGCACCACCAGGCCGAAGTTGCGCAGGGCCAGGGTGCGGATGACGTTGTCGAGCAGATACTTGCCAGCACCGCTGCCGCTCTGGAACGAGGCGAAAGCGCCGATCTCCGCGATACGCGCGCGGTCGATGGCGTAGCGTTCATCCAGCGTTTGGTCCAGGTAGTACTCACTGAACAGTTTGCCGGAGTCGCCGTAGCTGATGCCGGCACAGGCGTAGCCCGGCGCCCCGCCGGTGGAGCCGGTCAGGCAGACGAACAGGTCAGGCTGCGGCACGGGCGTTGCCTCGTAGTGCTTGAGGTAATGACCCCGTACCGCCTCCTGCAGGCAGCGGTAGCCGGGGCGACCCTTGTAGAAATTGCGCACGATGTACATGGGCGACGTCCCGTCCTAGGCGTACAGTTGATCGATGAACCGCGCTTCGATCTCGGCGCGCCGCGGTCGTCCGGTGACCGTGTAGAACTGGTCACGAAACCCTGCGATGTCGCCGACGACCTGGATGCGTCGCACCCGTGCGAAGTCCGCAAGGCGGTGCTCAAGGCGCGCCATCTCGTCCTGCACGCTGGCCGGGCTCGCAGTGCTGAGGATGATGGCGCACGGCTCGTCGCGTCCTTCGCCCATGACGATCATGTCGTCGACCAGCGGGCTCTCCTTGTAGACGTTCTCCACCCACTCAGGCGAAATGTTGCGCGCCGTCGAGAGGATGATCACGTGCTTCTTGCGCCCGGTGATGTACAGGAAACCGTCACGGAACTCGGCGATATCGCCGGTGTGCAGGTAGCCGTCGGACAGGTCGCAGGCCGTGTCGTCGGCGTTGTAGTAACCCGCGCAGAGGGTCGGCGTCTTCACCAGCAACTCGCCGTCGACCAGCTTGGGCTCGATGCCGTCGAGCAGCTTGCCGGCCGAGCCGATGCGCCGCTCTGCAGGCGAGTTCAGCGAGATGATCGAGGAGTTCTCGCTCAGCCCATAGGCCTCGAACACTTGCACACCGCGGGCATCCAGGGCCTGGAGCACCGTGGCTGGAATCTTCGCGCCGCCGGTGATGATGTGCGGATTGGCGGGGCCGAACAGGTCCTCGACACTCGCACCCTGCTCAAGCAGCAGGTTGGCCTCTTCCAGCAGCTTGGGCGGCAGGTAGAGGAAGTTGGGGTGATTGGGTGCGATCAACTCCAGGTAATGACGGGCATTGCCACTGGCCGCGCCGTACTCGGTGACGCCCTCGGGCATCAGGGTCAGGGTGCCACCGGACAGGATCGGAATGAACACACCCAGCACCTGCTCGATCAGCAGGCTCATCGGCACGATCGAGAAGTAGTGCAGCGGCTGCTGCGGCAAGCACTTCATCACGTTGTCGACCAGCAGCCCCACGGCCGCGTCGCGAATCATCACGCCCTTGGGCTTGGAGGTGGTGCCCGAGGTGTGGATCACCGAGACGATACCGGCGGGGATCAGTTCGTCGTCCTGGGCCCAAGGCGTGTCAGTGGACTGGGTCATCAATTGCCGGGGGATGAAGCTCGGCTTGTCCGGCAGGATGCGGTGCAGGCGCCGGGCGGTCGGCTCATCGCTGACGAACACGGCGGCGGCCTTGCCGAGCAGGCTGCCGATCTGATCGTCGGAAAACTCGATGGGCACCGGCAGCAACACACCACCGACCTTCTGGATCGCCAGCAGCGTGTACACCCACTCGTAGCATGAGCGCATCGCGATACCGAACACCTTGCGCTCGCAGTTGCCGACCCGAGCCTGCAGTGCCTGGGCCAGGCGCTCGACGTCATCGCGCAGGCCATGCAGGGTGTAGTCGCGCCCGTGCATTTCGCAGATCACCACGCGGTCAGTGCTGGTGGTCAGGTAGTGCTGCATTTTCTGGCTGATCATTGGCCGTTACCCCCGATGCGGTAGCTCTGGGCACCGAAGATGCGCCGGCTGATATCGTCGAGGCGACGGCGACCGTGCATCACGCGGGTGTTGTCGATGACCACAATGTCGCCCTTCTTCCAGAAGTGGCTGTAGGTATTACGGGCGGTGACTTCCTTGATCTCGTCCCAGATTTCAAGGGCGATCTCCTCGCCGTCTGCCCAGGTGATGCGTGGCGGCTCGTAGTTGACGCTAGGGCCGAGCATCGAATTGCAGAAGGCCTTGCGACCGCTGAAGCAGCTGGTCTCCACCGCGCTGATCACCAACTCGGAGGCAATCAGGTTCTGATCGATGCGGCGGTAGGTCTGGCCGGCCACCTGGTCGTTGACCTGCTGCAAGTGCTCGTCGGTGACGCTGTCGATCGGCAATTGCAGCTCGATGCTCAGGAAGCGCCGCACGTTGTGCCAGGGAATGCGCCGCGCATAGCGGATGGCACGGGATTCGAAGCTCTTACGGGTTTTCGGGGAGAGGTCGAACAGCACTCGCTCGCCATCGCACAACGTGGTCTCGGAGCCGACCGACGCCGCTTCCAGGCAGTAGAACCACTGCAGGTCCGGGTTGAACGGCAAATTGCCGTTCTCCCGGTGCAGCCCCATCTCGTGAACGCCTGCTTCGATCTCGGCGGTATTGGCCGTGGCGGCCTTGCGCGCGGGATCGAAGGTGACCCGGGAGGAATGCGCGCTGACGAAATCGTTGAAGTCTTCGAGCGAGTCGCTGAAGTCGCGGTAGATCACCGCGCCGCTATGAGCCAGGTCTTCATAGAGTGCCGCAGTGTCCATCGAGTCGAAGACGCGCAGTCCCGGTTCGACGGCATAGACACATTCGAAGCCGTAGCACGGCGTGGGATGACGATAGAAAGGTAAAGCTTTAGCTTGAGTGTGGGCCAACATCTGACATCTTCCTTGGGAAATGGATTACAGACAGGCAGGCCGTCCGCCGCCTGACGAAAACACGTTAGGGGAAATGTCGTGGGTGCTGGTTTTAAGAAACCTAAAGCCGTGATGAAAAATTAAAAGTGCGGCCGTGCGACGGAACGCACAGGGGGGAGCGTTTGTCGGGGCACGAAACATCGCACCCGAGCAAGCGCTGTCGATAGGCATGGCCTTACGCGAAGAGGCCGCAAAAGGCCCTGTAACCACTGAATGTTCACTCATCCTGAGCGCCTGCAATCCGTGTCAATAACCTGTGTCACCCTGCGCGGAGCAGGTCCCCCGCCACATCCTGGATCAACCTGCGCAAACTGGAGACATCCGTACTCAGCCCTCGATCACGCGACCAGATCATATCCACCGTGAACACCGGAAACCCCATCGGTGGCTGACACACCCTCACCCCCTCGGGGATACGCAGGTGTGGCAGCAAGCGCGCCGGCAAGGCCAAGGTCGAGGGAACGGCGGCCAGGATGTTGACGCAGGCCTGGTAGCCGTTCGCCCGCACCAGCACATTGCGCGTGCGGCCTATTTTCTCCAGCCAGCTATCGACCATGTTCTTCTCCGAGATCCACGGCGTAGGAAAGACATGCGCCGAAGCACAGAACTCATCCAGGCTCATCGCCCCGTCCAGCGCAAGCCCACGCTGGCTGGTCAGGCAGACGAAACCATCGCTGAGCACCGGCTGCCATTGCAGCTCGGGGTGCAATTGGTGGTAACTCGGGCCGAAGCCGATGGCCAGGTCGATATCGCCGGAAATCAACCGGTCCACCGGCAAGTCGCGGCTTAACCGATCGAGGTGCAGGGAGGTATTGGGGTGATTGCTCGACAAGGTCGCCAGTGCCTGGGGCAGAAAGGCCAGCTCGAAGTATTCCGGCGCGCACAGGCGCCAGGTCCTCGGGGCAGCGACGCCATCGCCGGAGGGGGCATCCTCGGCGCAGCGGTTGACCGACTCGATCACCACGCGCAGGTAGGGTGCGATCTTTTCCGCCTTGGCGGTTGGCTGCAACAAACCCTGCGAGGAGGCGAACAGGGTGTCGTCGAAACAACCGCGCAGGCGTTTGAGGCAGTAGCTCACCGTGGGCTGGCTGACGTTCATCAGTTCGGCGGTGCGCTTGGCACTGCGATATTCCAGCAAGTTGAGAAACACCACGATGTCTTGCAGGTCCAGCTGCTTCAGATAATTGCTGTGAAGCATGCAGGCCCCTCCTGGGTCATCATGTTCATGGAATGGGATCGACGTCTTCGGGAAGCTTGGCCAGCATCAACTTGAGCATCTGCGCGAGAGCTTCGCGTTCCTCGATCCGCAGCGGAGCGAGGAACTGGTTCTGCAGATCGGTGTGGCTGAAAACCGCTTTCTCGATAGCCGCAAGCCCTGCTGCGGTCAGCGCCACCTTGTAGCTGCGCTTGTCGGCAGGGTCGTGGATCTGCTCGACCATACCCGCCTCCTTGAGGCGGCTCAGACGATTGGTCATCGCCCCGGAGGTGATCAACAACGAGTTGTACAACTCGGTCGGGGTCAGCTGGTACGGTGCACCGGAGCGGCGCAGGGTCGCCATGACATCGAACTCCCCCTCCTTGAAACCGTACTGCTCGAGCACCGCGCAACGGCGGCGCTCGAGGTGTTTCTGCAGGCGCGCCATGCGCCCGAAGACCTCCATGGACGAAGCATCCACGGAGGGCATCGCCTGCGCCCATTGCGCGACGACGAAATCGACATGATCTTTCATTGGCATAACCGTCCGTTCACCCTGAACTCCCCAAGGGCCACATCCCTGCCGCACCCCGGCACCTTCCAAGTATCTTAACGTTAAGTTATCTTGATATGCACGAGGTATGAATCGGGAGGGAACATGGCGTTCTTCGAACACAACCGAAATCGCTATTACTACTTTGACGCCGGGGCCGGCACCCCCACCCTGCTCCTGCACGGGCTGGGCAACAGTGGCCGCGCCTGGACAGACCAGGTCGGGGCCCTGCTGCGCCTGGGCCATCGCGTCATCGTACCGGACCTGCTCGGCCATGGCGCGTCCAGCAATGCGCCGGAACACATCACGCCTCATCTGCAAGCCCAGGAGCTGATTGCACTGCTGGATCACCTCGGACTGGCCAGCACTCAGCTCATCGGGCTTTCGCTGGGCGGCATGATTGCCCTGGAACTGGCCTGCGCCTACCCCGATGCCGTGGACAAACTGGTGGTGGCCGCGTCCTTCGCCAGCATGAGCAGCACCGCGCGCCATCAACAGCTCGATGAGTGGGCCGAAAACCTTCGCCAGCCGGACGGTTGCCTGAAGCGCTTCAAGACAACATGGCCACAACTGGTCGGCAGTTCCTTCGCCGCCTCCAGCCAGGGGCAGAGCCTTTACCAGGCCTGGCATGCCCAGGCCGCCATGCAGCGGGCGCGCTGCCAGATCCACTGGTGCGAGGGTATGAAAACCTACGACCTGAACGATCGACTGTCACACATCCAGGCGCCCACCCTGGTACTTGGCACCGACGGCGACCGCATCAGTCCACCTGGCGAGGCCGAGGCCATTGCCAGCCGTATTGCTCACGCCCAGCTCATCACTCTTCCAGGCGACGGCCATGTCTTCAACGTTTCCCATGCCCCGGCCTTCAACCGGGCACTCAGTGGTTTCCTGCAGGAGCAACAGCGACATGGGTGATACACCCTCCAAGGCCAGCGTAGTGCTGCTGGCGATTCTGGTCGGCATCAACCTGCGGCCGATCATGGCCTCGGTCGGCCCGCTGCTCGATCTGCTACAGCGCGACCTGGGCCTGAGCAACTTCCAGGGCGGTTTGCTGACCACACTGCCGGTGATGATGATGGGCCTGTTCGCCCTCGCCGGCCCTTGGCTGCTGCGCCTGCTCGGCGAGGTCAAGGGCGTGGCCATCGGCATGACCCTGATTGCTGCGGCCTGCGCGGTACGTACCTATGTCGAGTCGTCCACCGCGCTGATCGCCAGCGCTGCCGTAGGGGGCGTCGGCATTGCCGTGATCCAGTCGCTGATGCCTGCATTCATCAAGCGCAACCACCCGCAAAGCGCAGGGATGCTCATGGGGCTGTTCACTACGGGGATCATGGGCGGTGCAGCCATCGCCGCCGCCATTGCTGCGCCCAGCGCGGGCAAGCTGGGCTGGAACCTCACCCTCGGCTATGCCGCCATTCCGGCCATGATCGCGCTGATCGCCTGGCTGCTCGCCGCAGGCAACGTCCATGCCTATCCCACGGCAGCCGGCCTGCCCTGGCGCAGCGGCCGGGCCTGGTTGCTGCTGGTGTTCTTCGGGATTGGAACCGGGGCATACACCTTGGTGCTCGCCTGGCTACCCCCGTTCTACATCGAGCTGGGCTGGACAGCGAAAAGTGCCGGCTACCTGCTCGGTGCGCTGACCATTACCGAGGTCATCGCCGGTTTGCTGGTGTCGGCGCTGATTCACCGTTTCCCGGATCGCCGCCAACCCTTGGCGCTGGTGATCCTGCTGCTGATCGGCGGGCTGGCCTGCCTGATGACGGCGCCGCTGCAACTGACCGCCCTGGCCATCCTGTGCCTGGGTTTGGGCATCGGTGCCTTGTTCCCGCTGTCGCTGATCGTCACCCTCGATCATGCACGCTCACCGGCCGAAGCCGGGTCGCTGCTGGCCTTCGTGCAAGGGGGTGGCTACCTGATTGCAGCCTCGATGCCGGTAGTGGCCGGGCTGGTGCGCGATGAGTTCAGCTCGTTGCACTGGGCCTGGGCAGTCATGAGTGGCGGTGCTGTGTTGTTGCTTGCCTTGAGCGCCCTGCTCCGGCCGCTCAGCCAGCGAACGGTGGTCGCCCAGGCTTGACTCTCCTCCCCTCCGGGGCGCGTTCCAGCGCCCCGAACGTCCTCGCCGATTTTTCCTGACCCGCCCCACCTGCGCGCGCAAGGCACTCTTTTAGTGCAAAGGTGCCGCAACCGCCTCCCACCTACCCCGTCCCATGCGCGCTGCAGCCTGGTGGCACAGCCTTTGCGACGGTCTACCGTGCCCCATTCGCGAACTTAGTTTTTTTAACGTTCATGAGCACATATTTACTAATTTATCCATCTGCGCCCACGCCCCATGATCGCTTCCAACAAGAAAGCGTCGCCTTTTGCCGACGCGCATCCGGGCACCTGTGAAGTGCCCATCCTTGCCTTGGAGTCCGTCATGACCAGCGCAGCCACATCGGCACCTCTCATAGAAAAACACACGATCGGATACGTGCCCCCCGAAGACCGCCATGGAAAGGTAAAGGACTTGTTCACCCTGTGGTTCGGCGGCAACATCGCGCCGCTGCCCATCGTCACTGGCGCCCTGGGCGTGCAGCTGTTCCACCTCAACCTGATCTGGGGCATCGTCGCTATCCTGGTCGGCCATCTGGTCGGCGGTGTGCTGATGGCCCTGCACTCGGCCCAGGGCCCGCAGATGGGCATCCCACAGATGATCCAGAGCCGCGCCCAGTTCGGCACCCTCGGCGCCTTGCTGGTGGTGGTGATCGCGGGGGTGATGTACATCGGCTTCTTCGCCTCCAATATCGTGCTGGCTGGCAAATCGCTGCACGGCGTGGTCGAAAGCGTGCCGGTGCCGGTAGGCATCGTCATCGGCGCCCTGGGCTCGGGGATCATCGGCATCATCGGCTACCGCTTCATCCATGTGCTCAACCGCATCGGCACCTGGGTGCTGGGCATCGGCATCGTGGTCGGCTTCGGCTACATCTTCACCCATGTGCAGAGCGATGACTTCCTGACCCGCGGCAGCTTCAACATCTCCGGCTGGCTGGCCACCGTGTCGCTGGCGGCGCTGTGGCAGATCGCCTTCGCCCCTTACGTGTCGGACTACTCGCGCTACCTGCCAGCCGACGTGAAAGTGTCGTCGACCTTCTGGACCACCTACCTGGGCTCAGCCCTGGGTTCGAGCCTGTCGTTCATCTTCGGCGCAGTCGCGGTGCTGGCGATCCCCGCCGGGATGGACACCATGGACGCCGTGAAGCTGGCCACCGGCGCCATCGGCCCGCTGATGCTGGTGCTGTTCCTGCTCAGCGTGATCAGTCACAACGCGCTCAACCTGTATGGTGCGGTGCTGTCGATCATCACCCTGGTGCAGACCTTCGCCTATCGCTGGATCCCGACCGCCAAGACCCGCGCCGTGCTCTCGCTGATCGTGCTGGCCGCGTGCAGTGTGGTGGCCGTCTTCGCCTCGTCCGACTTCATTGGGCACTTCGTCGACATGGTCTTGGTGCTGCTGGTCGTGCTGGTGCCGTGGACCGCGATCAACCTGATCGACTTCTATGCCATCCACAAGGGCGAGTACGACATCCAGTCGATCTTCAAGGTCGACGGCGGAATCTACGGTCGTTACAACCCGCAGGCGCTGATCGCCTACGCCGTCGGGATCGTGGTGCAGATTCCGTTCATGAACACGCCGCTGTACGTAGGGCCGGTATCGGAACACATCAATGGTGCCGACCTGTCGTGGCTGGTCGGGTTGGCGGTGACCACGCCGCTGTACTGGTGGCTGGCCAGCCGTGACAGCGCCTACCGTCGTCGCCAGGTGGGTGCCAAGCTCGCTGCCGGACATTGATGCATAGCGCTAGCCCTGCATTTGTGCAGGGCTAGCTGGTTTTTGTGCTGCCCTTTCTCGGCTGAATCGGGCGACTCTACGGCTCGAACCCTTCGACGATGATCACCTCGGCCTTGGCCACTCCCTGCCGATGTCGGCACGCCTCCTGATACAGATCAGACCGGTAGCAGGCCAGCGCCTGCTCGTACGAGTCGAATTCGATCACCACGCTGCGCTGCGGTGTCACCCTCCCCTCCATCGCCTCGCTCTTGCCACCCCGGGCCAGAAAGCGCCCGCCAAATGCCACGAACGCCGCCGGCGCACGCTGGGTGTACTGCTGGTACTGCTCCGGGTCGGTAACGTCCACATGGGCGATCCAGTAAGCCTTCATCCGTCGCTCTCCTGTACAGGGTTATTTGTGTATTATGGTATACCACAAAAATCACCTGACCACAGTGAGCGTGCAGCATGGCTTTCAACAGCATCGAAGACCTTCTCGAAGACTACCGCCAGGGCAAGATGGTGCTGCTGGTGGACGACGAAGACCGGGAGAACGAAGGCGACCTGCTGATCGCCGCCGAGCGCTGTGACGCGCAAGCAATCAATTTCATGGCCCGCGAAGCACGCGGCCTGATCTGCCTGACGCTGACCGACGAACACTGCCAACGCCTGGGCCTTGAGCAGATGGTACCGACCAACGGCAGCGTATTCAGCACGGCGTTCACGGTATCGATCGAGGCCGCCAGCGGTGTCACCACAGGCATCTCTGCCGCCGACCGCGCGCGGACCGTGGCCGCCGCCATGGCCGCGGACGCCCGCCCCGAGCACCTGGTCCAGCCTGGCCACATCTTCCCCCTGCGCGCCCGTGAAGGTGGCGTGCTGACCCGTGCCGGACACACCGAAGCCGGTTGCGACCTGGCGCGCCTGGCAGGCTTCGCACCGGCCTCGGTGATCGTCGAAGTGCTCAACGACGACGGCACCATGGCCCGCCGCCCGGACCTGGAGCTGTTCGCCGAGCGCCACGGCATCAAGATCGGCACCATCGCCGACCTCATCCACTATCGCCTGAGCACCGAACAAACGGTCAAGCGCATCGGCGAGCGCGAGCTGCCAACGGTCCACGGCACGTTTCGCCTGGTGACCTTCGAGGACCGTATCGAAGGTGGCGTGCACATGGCCATGGTGATGGGCGACATTCGCCGCGAGCAGCCGACGCTGGTACGCGTGCATGTCATCGATCCGCTGCGCGACCTGGTCGGCGCTGAATATGCAGGCCCTGCCAACTGGACACTGTGGGCGGCGCTGGAGCGGGTCGCAGCAGAGGGTGCCGGCGTGGTAGTGATCCTCGCCAACCATGAATCCTCTCAGGCCCTGCTCGAACGCGTGCCGCAACTCACCCAGCCACAGCGCCCCTACCAGCGCGGGCAGTCGAAGGTGTACTCGGAGGTGGGTACCGGCGCGCAGATCCTGCAGGACCTGGGCGTGGGCAAGCTGCGCCACCTGGGCCCACCGCTCAAGTACGCAGGGCTGGCGGGGTATGAGCTGGAAGTGGTGCAGAGCATTCCATTCGAATCTCACTGAATCTTGCGTCACCGACAGGATGACTGGTAACACCGAACGCTTGCCAAAAGTTTGGAATACCATAATATGATATCCCGTAGACCTTGAATCTGCCGGCCGCACCTACAATCACACAACGGCCACGAATTACCTGAGATAGCTGCTCCCGAACACAGTTGGCGGGCGCGACAAAAGCCCGCCTCGAATAACAAAAGCAACGAGGGCGTAACCATGCTGTTGAGCAAACGAGTCACCGCTGTGCTGTCCGCAAGCCTGCTGGCACTGGCCTGCCAGGCCACCCAGGCCGCCGACAGCCTCAACTTCGTCAGTTGGGGCGGCACTACCCAGGACGCCCAGAAACAGGCATGGGCCGACCCTTTCAGCAAGGGCAGCAACATCAAGGTCGTACAGGACGGCCCGACCGACTACGGCAAGCTCAAGGCCATGGTCGAAAGCGGCAACGTGCAATGGGATGTGGTCGACGTCGAAGCCGACTTCGCCCTGCGTGCCGCCAGCGAAGGCCTGCTCGAACCCCTCGACTTCTCCACCATCCAGCGTGATCGCATCGACCCGCGCTTCGTCTCCGACCATGGCGTCGGCTCGTTCTTCTTCTCCTTCGTGCTCGGCTACAACGAGGGCAAGCTTGGGGCCAACAAGCCGGTCGACTGGAGCGCGCTGTTCGACACCAAGACCTACCCCGGCAAGCGTGCGCTGTACAAGTGGCCGAGCCCCGGCGTGCTGGAGCTGGCCCTGCTCGCCGACGGCGTACCTGCCGACAAGCTCTACCCGCTGGACCTGGACCGCGCCTTCAAGAAACTCGACACCATCAAGAAAGACATCGTCTGGTGGGGCGGCGGTGCCCAGTCCCAGCAATTGCTGGCCTCCGGTGAAGCCGCGCTCGGGCAGTTCTGGAACGGCCGCGTCTACGCCCTGCAGCAGGATGGTGCCCCGGTGGGCGTGAGCTGGAAGCAGAACCTGGTCATGGCCGACTTCCTGGTCATCCCCAAGGGTGCCAAGAACAAGGACGCGGCCATGAAGTTCCTGGCCAACGCCAGCAGCGCCAAAGGCCAGGCCGACTTCGCCAACCTTACCGCCTACGCCCCGGTGAACCTCGACAGCGTCGCCGAACTCGACAAGAAACTCGCGCCCAACCTGCCAACCGCCTATGCCCAGGACCAGGTCACCCTCGACTTCGCCTACTGGGCCAAGAACGGCCAGGCAATCGCTGCGCGCTGGAATGAGTGGCTGGTCAAATGAAAGTCGCCATCAACGCCCTGCACAATGCCCAAGGTGCCGACCCCGGCACCGGCGCCCCGCGAGCGGCCGTGCGCCGCCCGCCACTGAGCCAGCGCTGGCGTGGCAGTCGCAACCTGCTGCCGGCCCTGTTGTTCCTCGGCCTGTTTTTCTTCGCGCCACTGATCGGCCTGCTGCTGCGTGGGGTGCTGGAGCCGGTGCCTGGGCTGGGCAACTACGAGCAGCTGTTCGCCAACTCAGCCTACGCGCGGGTGCTGTTCAACACCTTCTCGGTGGCGGGTCTGGTGACGGTGATCAGCGTATTGCTGGGCTTTCCGCTGGCCTGGGCGATCACCTTGGTGCCTCGTGGCTGGGGGCGTTGGCTGCTGAACATCGTGCTGCTGTCCATGTGGACCAGCCTGCTGGCCCGCACCTATTCCTGGTTGGTGCTGCTGCAAGGCTCGGGAGTGATCAACAAGCTGCTGATGGCGCTGGGCATCATCGATGCGCCGCTGGAAATGGTGCACAACCTCACCGGTGTAGTGATCGGCATGAGCTACATCATGATCCCGTTCATCGTGCTGCCATTGCAGGCGACCATGCAGGCCATCGACCCGATGGTGCTGCAGGCAGGCTCGATCTGCGGTGCAAGCCCCTGGACCAATTTCTGGAAAGTGTTCATCCCGTTGTGCCGTTCAGGCTTGTTCTCAGGTGCGCTGATGGTGTTCGTGATGTCGCTCGGTTACTACGTCACCCCGGCATTGCTGGGCGGTGCGCAGAACATGATGCTGCCCGAGTTCATCATCCAGCAGGTGCAGTCGTTCCTGAACTGGGGGCTGGCCAGCGCCGCCGCGGCACTGCTGGTGGTGATCACCCTGGTGCTCTTCTACCTGTACCTGAAGCTGCAGCCGGAATCCCCGGTCGGCAATGCGAGGTAATCCTTCATGCTCCTGTCCCCCAACGCCATGGGTCGCCCGCTGCGCACCGGCCTGTACCTGACCACCGGGATCATCGCTGCCTTCCTGCTGCTGCCGGTGGTGTTCATCGTCCTGCTGTCGTTCGGCTCCTCCCAGTGGCTGGTATTCCCGCCCCCCGGCTGGACCTTCAAATGGTACGACCAGTTCTTCTCCAACCCCGAGTGGATGGACGCCGCGCTGGCCAGCCTCAAGGTGGCTGTGCTGACCACCTTCGCCGCCGTGGCCCTGGGCCTGCCGACCGCCTTCGCTCTGGTGCGCGGGCGCTTTCCTGGGCGCGAACTGCTCTACGGCCTGTTCACCATGCCGATGATCGTGCCGCTGGTGATCATCGCGGTCGCGGTCTACGCGCTGTTCCTGAAGCTGGGCTATACCGGCACGCTGTTCGCCTTCGTGGTCAGCCACGTGATCGTCGCCCTGCCCTTCACCATCATCTCGATCATCAACTCGCTGAAGCTGTTCGACCAGTCGATCGAGGATGCCGCGGTGATCTGCGGCGCCTCGCGGCTGCAGGCGATCGTCAAGGTCACCTTCCCGGCCATCCGCCCGGGCATGATCGCCGGCGGCCTGTTCGCCTTCCTGGTGTCGTGGGATGAGGTCGTGCTCAGCGTGATGATGGCCAGCCCCGACCTGCAGACCTTGCCAGTGAAGATGTGGACCACCCTGCGCCAGGACCTGAGCCCGGTGATCGCCGTCGCCTCGACACTGCTGATCGGCCTGTCGCTGCTGGTCATGTTCATCGCCAGCGCCCTGCGCCGCCGCAACGAAAACAACGCCTGAGTGCCGGAGACAACAATAATGAGTGCAGTCATCAAAGAAGCCGCGCACGGCAAGACCCTGGTCTCCCTGCGCAACCTGAACAAGCACTACGGCGACTTCGCCGCGGTCGACAACATCAGCCTGGATATCCAGGACGGCGAATTCCTCACCTTCCTCGGCTCAAGCGGCTCGGGCAAGTCCACCACCCTGTCGATGCTGGCCGGCTTCGAGACCCCCAGCAGCGGCGAGATCCTGGTCGAAGGCCGCTCGCTGGTGAACGTGCCGCCGCACAAGCGTGATATCGGCATGGTGTTCCAACGCTACTCGCTGTTCCCGCACCTGAGCGTGCGCGACAACATCGCCTTCCCACTGGCCATCCGCAAGCTGGGCAGCGCCGAGATCGCCAAGCGCGTCGACGCCATGCTCAAGCTGGTGCAGTTGGAAACCTTCGCACACCGGCGCCCGGCCCAGCTCTCCGGCGGCCAGCAACAGCGCGTGGCGATCGCCCGAGCGCTGGTGTACGAGCCACGCATCCTGCTGATGGACGAGCCCCTCGGTGCCCTGGACAAGAAACTGCGCGAAGACCTGCAGGACGAGTTGCGTCAGCTGCATCGGCGCCTGGGTATCACCATCGTCTACGTCACCCACGACCAGGAAGAAGCGATGCGCCTGTCCCAGCGCATCGCCATCTTCAGCCACGGCAAGATCGTCGGTCTGGGCAGCGGTTACGACCTCTATCAGAACCCGCCAAACGCGTTCGTCGCCTCGTTCCTGGGCAACTCCAACTTCCTCCGGATCACCGCCAGCAGCCATGGCGCGGCGGCGTTCGAGGGCCAGTCGCTGGCCATTCGCCTGACCTCGGGGTTGGCCGCAGGTCAGGATGCGCTGATCATGGTCCGCCCGGAAAAGGCCCTGGCGCTGATCGCCGAGCAGGCGACCCGTGAACCGCTGCCGGCAGGGTGGAATGAAGTGAGCGCCAAGGTCGGCGAGGTCTTGTTCCTCGGCGAAAGCCAGACCTGTCACGTGGTGACGGCGGGCGGTACCGAAATGACGGTCAAGGCGCTATCGGCGGCAGGCATGCCGATGCAGCCAGGCGATACGGTCAAGGTACGCTGGGCGGTGGCCGATGCCTGCGTGTACACCGAGTGGGCCGAGAGCGACCTGAGCAAGGCTGCCGGCGCACACTGAGGGGCCTCTTCGCAGCACGCCGCTGTTGGAAATTCTGTCTTGCTCAAAATCTAAAGGTCTAACCCAATCCCTGTGAGAGCGGCGGTTCGCCGCCGCGACTTGTTCCGCGCACACGGGCGTAGCCCGTGCCAGGCAGCGCGGTGTCTTTTTCGCGGGTTAATGACCCGCTTCGCTCGTTTCGGCCTCTTCGCCACCTGTTCTGCCTTCCATTGCGCTACTGACGCTCGATGCAGATTCAGCATGTCGGGGGCTGCTGCACGGCCCTTTCGCGACACGAGGCCACTCCTACAGAAGTCGATTTCTATGCATTGACCGTCTTGTATATACATGATGATATAAGAGAGAAGTCATTCCTCTGGTTGCCCTTGCCGCCCTACAACAACAAACAAGCGGAGCCCCACATGTCCAGCAAGCCCGTGATCGAGCGGCGCTCGATCGACTACATTCCCGAAGCTGAACGCCATGGACGCGTGTACAGCCAGTTCACCCTGTGGCTGGGAGCCAATCTGCAGATCACCGCCATCGTGACCGGCGCCCTCGCCGTCGTGCTCGGCGGTGATGTGTTCTGGTCATTGATCGGCCTGCTGCTGGGCCAGGTGATCGGCGGAGCGGTCATGGCCTTGCACGCAGCCCAAGGGCCGCGGTTGGGGCTGCCGCAGATGATCTCCAGCCGCGTGCAGTTCGGCGTCTATGGCGCGGCCATCCCGATGGTGCTGGTGTGCCTGATGTACCTGGGGTTCACCGCCA
This sequence comes from Pseudomonas sp. S44, assembly GCF_016624805.1. Taxonomy (NCBI): domain Bacteria; kingdom Pseudomonadati; phylum Pseudomonadota; class Gammaproteobacteria; order Pseudomonadales; family Pseudomonadaceae; genus Pseudomonas; species Pseudomonas sp. S44. The sequence continues at coordinate 80,323 of NZ_JACVTY010000014.1, read as the reverse complement.
CCGGCACGGTACTGTCGGGCCAGGCCATCGGCCAGTTGCTCAGCGTCAGCGACAGCGCCGGCATCCTGATCTTCGCCGGCGTGATCGTGCTGGCCACCCTCGCCGGCTACCGCGTGATCCATTGGATCGGCCGCGTGGCCAGCGTGCTGGGGATCATTGCGTTCGTCTATCTGTTCAGCCGTATCCTGCTGCTCGCCGATATCGGCCAACTGCTGGACAACCGCCACTTCAGCTGGGCCTCGTTCCTGCTGGCGGTATCGCTGGCCGCCTCCTGGCAGATCGCTTTCGGCCCCTACGTCGCCGACTATTCACGCTACCTGCCCAGCAACACCTCCGCGCTGAAGACCTTTCTCGCCGCCGGCCTGGGCTCGGTGATCGGCGCCCAGGCTTCGATGATCCTCGGCGTGTTCGCCGCCGCCATTGCCGGCGGCCAGTTCTCGGGGCGTGAAGTGGCCTATATCGTCGGCCTGGGCGGCGCCGGTACCACCGCAGCGCTGCTGTACTTCGCCATCGCCTTCGGCAAGGTGACCATCTCCACCCTCAACAGCTACGGCAGCTTCATGTGCATCGCCACGATCATCAGCGGTTTTCGCGGCAGCCTGCAGATCAGCCGCCTGCAGCGCTTGCTGTTCGTGCTGGGCATCGTGGGTGCAGCGACGCTGGTGGCCCTGCTCGGCCAGCATTCGTTCCTGAGTGCATTCAAGTCGTTCATCCTGTTCCTGCTGACCTTCTTCGTGCCCTGGAGCGCGGTCAACCTGGTTGATTACTACTTCATCACCCGCGAGCGCTACGACATCCCTGCCCTGGCCGATCCCGACGGGCGCTATGGCCGCTGGAACTGGCCCGGCATCATCGTCTACAGCATCGGAGTGCTGATCCAGATGCCCTTCATCGACACCAAGCTGTACACCGGGCCCATGGTTGCGCACCTGGGCGGTGTCGATGTGTCGTGGCTGATCGGGTTGGTGGTGCCTAGCGTGCTGTATTACTGGGTTGCCCGGGGCAAGGCCAAGCACGCACCGGCGCAGCTGATCGAACCCCAGGCACGTTGACCGACGCCAGCGCGGACTTTTGCAGGAGCGGCCTTTCGCGACACAAGGCCGCTCCTGCTGTCAGTCCCGATAATCCGGCGCCACTTTCTCCAGCAACCGCAACAGCGCCCCCCAGGCCAGCCCCATGGCATCCGGGTCCGCCAGCTCACCGGGCTTGAGCGGCCGTGCCGGAGCATTGAACTGCCGCTCGGTATGCGCGCAGACCTCGGGCGATGGCAGCACCACCTTCCCGGCACTCTGCGCCGCCAACTGAATCTCGCAGGCCTTCTCCAGATAGAACATGCGCAGAAACGCCTCGCCCGCCGTGCGCCCCACCGTCAGCAACCCATGATTGCGCAGGATCATCACCGGCTTGTCGCCGAGGTCGGCGACCAGGCGCTGCTGCTCGTCCATGTCCAGGGCGACGCCTTCATAGTCGTGGTAAGCGACCTTGCCGTAGAACTCCATGGAGATCTGGTTGACCGGTAGCAGCCCGCATTCGAGCGCCGCCACCGCGCACCCGGCGCGGGTGTGGGTGTGCAACACGCACTGGGCATCCTCGCGTGCGCCGTGGATGGCGCTGTGGATGACGAAGCCCGCCGGGTTGACCGGGTACGGCGACGCCTCCACGGCGCGCCCTTGCAGGTCGATCTTCACCAGGTTGGACGCAGTGATTTCCTCGAACAGCAGGCCGTAGGGATTGATCAGAAAATGATGCTCGGGGCCGGGTATGCGCACCGAGATGTGCGTGAAGATCAGGTCCGTCATGCGGAAATGGGCAATCAGCCGATAGCAGGCGGCCAGTTCCTCACGCAGGGTACGTTCGCTGGGGTGCATGGTGTCATCCAGGGTTGTTCTTGTGGGACGAGCTTACCCCGGTACGAGGGGATGAGCCGAAGCTAGTCCTGCCAAAGTAAAAAAACAAGTTGATTTTTTACTGAAGGTACACTTCCATGAAAAAAACAAGAACGCACGTTGGAGCCCGTACGCATGTCGACTGCCTTCGCTCACCTGTTCGAACCCTTGCAGATCCGTGGCAAACGCCTGAAGAACCGCATCATGTCCAGTGGCCATGACACCTGTCTGCCCACCGACAACCTGGTCAACGACAAGCTCGTCGCCTATCAACGCGCCCGCGCCGAGGGCGGCGCTGGCCTGATCGTGCTGCAGGTCGCCGGGGTGCACGACAGTGCGCGCTACACCTCCCACGTGCTGATGGCCACCGACGATGCCTGCATCGACGGCTACCGGCGCATCGCCCAGGCCTGTCATGCACACGACACCGTGGTGTTGTCGCAGTTGTTCCATCCCGGCCGGGAGATCATGGAATCGGCCGATGGCTTGCTGGCGGTGGCCTACTCGGCGTCGGCGGTGCCCAATGAGCGCTTTCGCGTGATGCCGCGCGCGCTGGAACAGCCGATGATCGACGAAATCGTCCAGGGCTACGCCAGTGCAGCCCGGCGCCTGCACCAGGCCGGGCTGGATGGCGTCGAGGTGGTGGCCAGCCATGGTTACCTGCCCGCGCAGTTTCTCAACCCACGCGTCAACCGCCGCACCGATGGCTACAACGGCAACCTCGAAGCCCGCCTGCGCTTTCTGCGCGAAGTGCTGGCGGCGGTGCGTGCAGCCACTGACGAACAGTTCATCGTCGGCCTGCGCATCAGCGCCGATGAACGCGACAGCGAAGGGCTGAGCGAAGACGAATCACTGGCAGCCGCCATCGCGGTGCAGAACCAGGTCGATTACCTGCACATCGTCGCCGGCACCTCGGCCACCCTGGGTGGCGCGGTGCATATCGTCCCGCCGATGGCCATCGAGCCGGCCTACCTGGCCCGCGAAGCCGGCAGTTTCAAGGCGCGCCTGGACATCCCGCTGTTCGTCACTGGCCGTATCAACCAGCCACAGGAAGCCGAACAAATGCTCGCCCGCGGCCTGGCCGATGTGTGCGGCATGACCCGCGCGCTGATCTGCGACCCGCAGATGCCGGCCAAGACCGAACAAGGCCGTGTCGAGGACGTGCGCGCCTGCATCGCCTGCAACCAAGCTTGCATCGGCCACTTCCACCGTGGCCTGCCGATCTCCTGCATCCAGCACCCGGAAACCGGTCGCGAACTGCAGTACGGCGCCGTCACACCCGCCCCCCTGCGCAAGCGCATCCTGGTGGCCGGTGGTGGCCCGGCCGGCATGAAGGCGGCCATTGTCGCCGCCGCCCGAGGCCATGAGGTGACGCTATATGAAGCGGGCCCGCAGTTGGGCGGCCAGGTGCTGCTGGCGCAACTGCTGCCACGGCGCAGCGAGTTCGGCGGCGCCAGCACCAACCTGCAGCGCGAACTGGCACTGGCCGGCGTGCAGGTGGTACGCAATACCCGCGTAGACCGCGCGCTGGTCGAGCGCGAACGGCCAGACCTGGTGATTGCTGCCACCGGCGCCGAGCCCTACTGGCCTGCATTCGAGCGCAGCGGTGAGTTGCAGGTGGTGGATGCCTGGCAGGTGCTGCGCAACGAGCACGCCCTGGGGCGCTCGGTGCTGGTGCTGGACTGGCGCTGCGACTGGATCGGCCCGGGCATCGCCGAACGCCTGGTGCGTGAAGGCCATCACGTGCAACTGGCGATCAACGGCACTCACTGCGGCGAGAGCCTGCCACTCTACGTACGTGACCAGATGGCCGGGGAACTGCACCGCCTCGGGATCCCCATCACCCCCTACGCCCGCCTCTACGGCACCGACGACAACACCGTGTACCTGCAACACACCGCCAGTGGCGAGCCCATGATCTTCGAACAGATCGACACCCTGGTGCTGTGCCTGGGTCACCAGCCTGTCGACACCCTGGCCCGGGAGCTGGCCGGGTTGGTCGAGGTACGGCGCATCGGCGACTGCCTGGCCCCGCGAACCGCTGAAGAGGCGATCCATGACGGCCTGGCGGTTGCCTGGTCGCTCTGAGGCTGGTCATACTCCCGGTTTTGCCGATGGACCGACCCTCGATGAGCCAGCGCCCCCTCGTCCCGCAACTCGCCGAAGGCGGCACTGCCGCCCCGCAGTTCCTCGGTTCCCGCATCCGCGGCCTGCGCAAGCGCCGCGGCATGACCCTGGCGGAGCTGGCCCGTCTGAGCGAGCTGACCGCCGGCTACATCAGCCAGCTGGAACGCAACCTTTCATACCCGTCGATCCCGGCGCTGTTCAACATCGCCCGCAGCCTGGGCGTGACCATCCAGTGGTTCTTCGCCAGCGAAGCCAGCACCGCGCCCGAGGACCAAGGCTTCGTGGTGCGCAGGCAAAGCCGCCTGAGCGTGCATTACGAAGATGGCGTGGTCGACCAGTTGCTCACCCCGCAACCCAACCGCCAGCTGGAGATGCTGCATTCGCGCTTCCCGCCGGGCGCCTACAGCCAGGAAAGCTACAGCCACGAAGGAGAAGAAGCCGGCTATGTGTTGTCAGGGCGTTTCGAGCTGTGGGTAGGCGAACGCCACTTCCTGCTCGAAGAAGGCGACAGCTTCAGTTTCCCTAGCCAGGAGCCACACCGCTATGGCAACCCTGGCGAGGTGGACACGGTGGTCATCTGGGTGATCACGCCACCAACCTTCTGAACGATCGCCTGCGCCTGATCGTCATTTTTCATTCACACCCCTGTCGTAATCTGCCGGACATACCTGTGCCTCAAGGATCCCGGCATGCCCCGCCCTCTCGCTGTTCTGCTCTGCCTGCTACCCCTGCTGGCTCAGGCGGAGCCCGCCACACTGCGTATCCAGGGCTCCAACACCATTGGCGCAGCACTGGGCCCTGCGCTGGTGCGCGGGCTGCTGCAAAGCCAAGGTGCACAAGACATCCGCAGCGAGCGTGGGAAACGGCCCAACGAGACTGACATCCGTGCCCGCGCCCCCCAGGGCCAGCCATTGCTGATCAATATCGCCGCGCATGGTTCCAGCACCGGCTTCAGTGCACTGGACAGCGGCGAAGCCGATCTTGCCGCCGCCTCGCGCCCTATCTCCGACCAGGAAGCCCAGCGACTGGAACGTCTGGGCGACCTGCGCAGCGCGCCCAGCGAGCAGGTGATCGGCCTGGACGGCGTTGCGGTCATGGTGCACCCCGACAACCGCCTGCAGCAGTTGAATACCGCACAATTGGCACAGGTCTTCTCTGGCCATATCCAACGCTGGGAGCAACTCGGCGTAGCGGGCGGTCCCATTCACCTGTACGCCCGTGACGACCGCTCCGGCACCTTCGAAACCTTTCGCGCCCTGGTTCTGCAACCGCAGGCACTGGGGCTCTCGCCACGGGCCGAACGCTTCGAGTCCGGCGACGCCTTGGCCGAACGGGTCAAGGCCGATCCCGCTGCCATCGGCTTCAGCAGCCTGACCACCGTGCATGGCGCCAAGCTGCTGGCCATCGCCGAAGGTGATGCTCCAGCCCTGTTGCCAACCCGTGCAGCCGTGGCCAGCGAAGACTATCCGCTGTCGCGGCGGCTGTTCTTCTATCTGCCGACTCACCCGAGCGCTCAGGCCAAGGCCTTGGCCGAATTCACCCAGAGCGCAGCCGGCCAGGCCATTGTCGCCGCCCAGGGTTTCGTCTCGCAGCAGGTCAAGGCAGTGCCGGTCGCGGTACAGGCCCAGATGCCCGCGCAATACCGTGCCCTGGCTGCAGAGGCCCAGCGCCTGAGCGTCAACTTCCGTTTCCAGGAAGGCAGCGCCAGCCTCGACAACAAGGCCCTGCGCGATGTACAGCGGGTCAGCGACTACCTGCGTCAGGTCGGCAAGCTGCATGACAAAACGGTACTGGTGGGGTTTGGCGACCCCAAGGAAACACCCGGCCGCGCCGCCCTGCTCTCGCGCCTGCGCGCCATGGCCGTGCGCCGCGAACTGGCGCGCAATGGCGTGGAGATCCGGGATGTCACCGGCATGGGTGATGAACTGCCGGTGGCCGACAACGACCTGGAACAGGGACGCCTGCGCAATCGCCGGGTCGAGGTCTGGGTCTACTGAACCGCCTGGCGCTTGCCCCCAGAGGCGCGATGCGCGTACCGTGCCGGGCATTCCCGTGCAGGAGAACCGTCGCGTGTCCCTCAAAGCCCTGCGTACCCTGGTCACCATCGCCCGCCACGGCACCTTCGCCCGCGCCGCCGACCTACTGAGCCTGACCCCTTCGGCGGTCAGCCTGCACATCAAGACGCTCGAGGACGAACTGCAAGTGCCGCTGTTCGACCGCAGCCGCCGCCAGGTGACACTCACCGAAGCCGGGCAATTGGCCGTGGCGCGGGCCGAAAGCATTCTCACTGCCTACGACGAGCTGGCCGACACCCTGGCCAGCGGCCCGAGCCTGCGTGGTCGGCTGCGTATCGGTGCGATCCATACCGTGCTCGCCCGACGCCTGCCAAAGGCGCTGGTGTGGATCAAGGCGCACCATCCGCAACTGCACATCAGCGTGGTCTCGGGCATGTCCGCCGAGCTGGCCCGGCGGATCGAAGACGGAGAACTGGACGCCGCCATCACCACCGAACCGGTCAGCCCCTACCCGCAGAGCCTGCAGTTCAGCCCGCTGTTCTCGGACCGTTTCTGGGCCGTGGCCAGCCCCGATCTGGCCGGGCAAAGCCTGGCGCAACTGCTCGCCAGCCAACCGTTCCTGCGCTTCGACAAACGCGCCTGGGCGGGCCGGCAGATCGAACAGGAACTGCGCCGCCAGCATTTGCAGGTCAGCGAGCAGATGGAGCTGGACAGCCAGGAAGCCCTGGCACGCATGGCGGCAATGGGCCTCGGGGTGGCGATCATCCCGATGAGCGACGATGACCTGCAACGGCTGCCGCCCGCCACCGTGCTGCCCTTTGGCGAGCCGCAACTGAGTCGCCACGTGGTGTTGCTGGAACATGAAAAGAGTCAGCGCCGACACCTGAGCGCGGTGCTCAAGACCGCCTTGGGCAGCTGATCACGCAGCCACCTGCAACCATGCAGTTTTCCTCAACAGTGAATGCAGAAAACAACGGTTTTTTCTGCTGACTCACCCCGCTAACCTGTGCCGGTACCCGACCACGGAACCGCGACCATGCTGCCCCTGCTCCTCACCACCCTGGTGCCCATCATCCTGCTGATCGCCCTCGGCACCCTGTTGCGGGTGCGCGGTTTTCTCGCGGAGGGTTTCTGGCCCGGCGCCGAGCGCCTGAGCTACTACGTGCTGCTGCCCTCGCTGTTCCTGCATGGCCTGGCCACCGCCAACCTGGAGGGTGTGCCGGTGTTCGGCATGGTCGGCGTGCTGATGCTCTCGACCTTAGCCGGCGCGCTCCTGCTGGTGCTCTACCAGGGCGCAGCAGGCCACGATGGCGCTGATTTCACCTCGGTGTTCCAGGGCGGCATACGCTTCAACAACTACATCGGCGCGACCCTGGCGGCAGGCATCTACGGCAGCGCCGGCATCGCCCTGGCGGCCGTGGCCAACGCGGCAATCGTGCCGCTGGTCAATCTGCTTTGCGTACTGGTGTTCGCCCGATTCAGCGCTCGCCACAGCTCGCCCCTCACCGTGCTGCGGGCGATTTTCGCCAACCCGTTGATCGTGGGCTGTGCGGCTGGCCTGCTGCTGCGGGTCACCGGCCTTGGCCTGCCGGCGGGCCTGGAACCCACGGTCAAGGCCCTTGGCCTGCCGGCGGGCCTGGAACCCACGGTCAAGGCCCTTGGCCAGGCCGCCCTGCCCCTTGGGTTGCTGTGCGTCGGAGCGGCATTGGGCGGCGCGCGAATGGGCCAGCAGGTCAAGCCCCTGGTGGCCGCCTCGGCGTTCAAGTTCCTGGTCATGCCACTGACCACCTTCGGCCTGTGTCGCCTGCTCGGTCTCAGCGGCCAGGCCGCCGTGGTGGCCGTGCTGTTCCAGGCACTGCCTACCGCTTCGTCGTCCTACGTCATGGCCCGGCAGATGGGGGGCAACGCGCCGCTGATGGCGACCATCATCGCGTTGCAGACCGTCGCTGCAGCGGCCACCCTGCCATTGATGCTCAGCCTCACGCTAAGTTGAAGCCGCTTGGCTAGAATGGAGTCAGCTCACTGACGCGGAAGCCCGATCATGCGCCACTCGTGGATGGTCATCAGCCTGTTCCTGGCTCTGCCCGCAGGCCCGTTGCATGCCGCCGACAGCGCCAAGGCTGCAGTCGCCGAAGACAAGGCCCAGGCGCTCGAACAGAAAGTGGTAAACGACGCCCCGCCACCCAAGGCGCCGGAGAAGATCACCCCCACCGAGGTGCAGGCCGTGGACCCGGCCGGGCAGGCGCCGCTGGACGACAGCATCACCTGCCTTGCCCGCACCCTCTACTGGGAAGCCAAAGGCGCCGACGAGACAGACATGAAGGCGGTCGCCAGCGTCGTGCTCAACCGCCTGGGCAAGGACGGCTTCCCCGACACCATCTGCGGGGTGGTCAAGCAAGGCGTCGAGAGCAAGAGCTGCCAGTTCTCCTGGTGGTGCGACGGGCGCCCTGACCAGGTCGAGGAAAAGGAGCGCTACGGGGTCGCCAAGGAAATCGCGCGCAAGGCGTTGAACCAGCAGTTGCGAGACAGCACCGCCGGAGCGCTGTACTTCCATGATCGCACTGTGCGGCCAGACTGGGCCAAGGCCTATCGGCGCACAGCGCAGACCACGCACTTCATCTTCTACAAGCCCAACCAGGCACTGGCCCGATAGCGCGGCGGCGGGCCATCAGAAATCGATGGTCCCGGAGAACTTGACCAGCCGCGGGTCGCCCTGGGTCAGGTAACCGCCGTTGGCCGAGGCCCAGTAGTTCTTGTCGGTCAGGTTTTCGACGTTCGCACGCAGGGTGATGTCCTTGTCCTGCACCTTGAAGCGATAGCGTGCGCCGACGTCGAAACGGTTCCAGGTCGGCAGGCTCAGGGTGTTGGCCGGGTTGGCGTACTGCCCGCCGGTGCGCAGCATGCGTGCATTGAGCGCCACGCCGTCGAGCCCTGGCACGTCCCAGTCGACGCTGGCATTGAGCTGGAAGGTCGGGACACCCACCGCGTGATTGCCATCGTTGGTGCCGTTCTGGGTGTTCTTCAGTTCCGTGTCCATGCGCGTACCACCGGCCATCAGGCGCAGACCCGGCACCGGCTCGCCAAACACGCTGAGTTCGACGCCCTTGTTGACCTGCTCGCCGTCCTGCACATAAAGATTGCCCTGCACGTAGCCATCGGTGGGTCGCTCGATACGGAACACCGCCAGGTTGGCACCGTAGGTCTGGCGGTCGAACTTGATGCCCGCCTCGATCTGCTTGGTCTTGGCCGGCGGGAACACCTCACCGAGGTTGACCACCTGCCCCGACGCCGTGGCGCCCTGGGCCAGGCCCTGGATGCTGTTGGCGTACAACGAGACCGACGGGTTGAGCTTGTAGACGATGCCATACACCGGCGTGGTGACCGCTTCGTCGTAGAACGCAGTGCGTCCGGCGTCCACGCCCGTGCCGCGGTAGGCATAGCCTTCGACGCGCAGTTGCTGGCGACGCACGCCTGCGGTGAGCAGCAGCGTGTCGTCGAACAGCCCCACGGTATCGGACAACGCCAGGCTGCGGTTGCGGGTCTTCCCGGTCACGCCTGGGTCATCGAGCATGCCGCCGACCAGCGTAGGCGTGGTCGGCTTGGGCAGTGGGCTGGTGTTGAAGATATTGGTGTTCTGCGAGCTGTAGAACACATAGGCGTTTTCCTGCTGGGTCCAGATGCTCGCCGCACCGAGATTCAGCTGGTGGCTCACCGGGCCGGTCTGGAAGCGGCCGTTGATACCGGCCATCAGGCTGGTGTTGTCTTCGTTGTGCGGGATCTGCGAACCGCCGATGGTCGCGGCGCCCGTGGCAGCGTTGGTGAGGACCGGCGTGCCGTAGAAGCCGTTCTCACGGGTGTGCTTGACGCCACCGCTGATGTACCCGCTCCAGTTCTCGTTGAAATCGTAGTCGCCGCGCAGCATGCCGAAGGTGTCTTCGGTTTCGGTCCACGACCAGTCCTGGCCGTAGTTGTGATCGGCGCTCGGCGCGCGCGGGATGCTGGTCACCGCCGAACCCAGGCGCACCGAGTTGCGCAGATGGTTGACGCGCTGCTTCTGGTAACCGATGTCGGCCGACAGGCGCAGTTGGTCGCCACGGTAGTCCAGCCCGGCGACGAACAGCTTGCTGCGTTGATCCTGGTCGTCCACGGCGGTGTCGCCTTCACGCTGGGACAGGTTCAGGCGCGCACCGAAACGGTTGTCCTCACCGAAACGCTGACCGATGTCCAGGTGCTCACCCACCCGGCCATCGCTGCTGATGTCCTGGGTGTAGCGCCGGATCGGCGTGTCGCCGGCGCGCTTGGGTTGCAGGTTGACGTTGCCGCCAAGGCCGGTGCCGGTAGGGCTGGCACCGTTGAGGAACGCGTTGGGGCCCTTGAACAGCTCGACCCGCTCTACCGCGTCGGTGGAGATCATCTGCCTCGGCAGCACGCCATACAAGCCATTGAACGACACATCGTCGCCGCTCAACGGCAGGCCGCGGATCACGAAGACCTGGGACTGGTTGCCAAAGCCGAACGACTGGCGCACCGATGGGTCATTGAGCAGCACATCGCCGATATCCTCGGCCTGCTGATCCTCGATCAACTGCGAGGTGTAGCTGGTCATGGTGAACGGCACGTCCATCATGTCCTGGTTGCCCAGCACGCCCATCTGCCCACCACGGGCCACCTGCCCACCTGCGAAGGCCTCCGGCAACTGGGTGCGAGGCGCCTTGACGGCATCGGCGTTGATGGCGGTGGCGTCGAGCTCCAGCGGCGCGTCAGCAGCATGGGCGGCAACGCCAAGGGAACAGCAGAGGGCGAGCAGGGTCGGACGAAAAGGACAGGAACGTGCCATGAAAGGCTCCCGATGAGGTGAATGGAGCGCCTTCCTGGCATGCATGATTGCGAGTGAGTCGTGTTTATAATGGATATTGCGAATTATTTCCAACCAATCGCACTTTTTCGCCCTTCGCCGGTCTACTGCCTCTTTTGCCGCAACAATCGGTTGCCGGTGGTTTACTGCAACTCACAAGACGAGACCAACAGCCTACGGCTTGTGTAGGATGGGCAGCGCCAACACGAGGTCGCTGCCAGTCATAGGGAGATTCTTGATGCGCGTCCTGTCATCTGTTGCCTGCCTTGGCGCCCTGTCACTCGGCCTGGTCATTTCCACCAGTGCCCAGGCGATCAGCGGCGACGAAGCGCAACTGATCGAGTCGATCAATGCCTACCGCAGCCAGGCCCAGCGCTGCGGCGCCGCAGGCTCGCTGGAGCTGCCGCCGCTCAACAGCGACACCCGCCTGGCGCTGTCGCCGGAAGGCACCCGCGACCTGCAGCAGGCCATGACCCGTGCCGCCTACCCCATGGTCAATGTCCAGGCCATCAGCCTGTCCGGGCCACGGGATGCCAAGGCGGCGATGCACGCCATCGAAGAAAGCTTCTGCCAGGTGGTGCTCGACCCGCAGTTCGTGGATATCGGTGTCAGCCAGGAAGGCCGCGACTGGCGCATCGTACTGGCGCGCCCGCTGCTCAGCGGGCGTCTGGGTGACTGGCAGGCAGAGGGTCAGAAACTGCTGCAGGAGGTCAATGCCGCGCGCAAGATCCCGCGCCAATGCGGCGGGCAGCCCTTCGCCGCAGCACCGGCCCTGAGCTGGAATGCCACGCTGGCCGGTGCCGCCGCCAACCACACGCGGGCGATGGCCAACCAGAACTTCTTCGATCATATCGACCGAGAGGGTCGCACGCCGGGTGACCGGGCCGAGCTTGCCGGGTATCTCTACCAGCAGATCGGCGAAAACATCGCTGCCGGCCGCGACACGCCACGCAAGGTGGTCGATGGCTGGCTGGCCAGCCCTGGCCACTGCGCAACGCTGATGAACCCCGATTACCGCGAACTGGGCGCCGCCTATGCCGTGGACCCCAAGAGCGATGCGGGGATCTACTGGACAGCAATGTTCGGGTCGCCGCAGTGAGGCGGATGCATGGGGTGCGCAGCGGCCTCGGCGCCTGACGCCATCAGACTGGTCAAATGCCGTACAGCGTCTTTACTTCAAGGTACGTCCCTCAGGAACGGTGCAGCCTATGAAGATCGTAGTCACCAGCATCCTCGTCGACGACCAGGCCAAGGCCCTGGCTTTCTATCATCACGTTCTGGGCTTCCAGCCCAAAGAAGACATCGCCATGGGCCGGTACCGCTGGCTCACCCTCACCTCCCCCAACGACCCCAATGGTGTCGAGCTGCTGCTCGAGCCCGACGCCCATCCGGCCGCCAAAACCTACAAGGCCGCACTCAAGGCCGACGGCATCCCGGCCACCTCCTTCGCAGTGCGTGACATCCAGGCCGAATACACGCGCCTGCACGCGGGCGGCGTCCTGTTCACCCAGCCGCCTACACCAATGGGGCCCGTCACCGTGGCGGTGTTCGACGATACCTGCGGCAACCTGATCCAGATCGCCCAACGCCATTGATCACAGCGCAATGCGGTAGAGGCGACAGCCCCCACGGCATCCGCTACATTCTGTTTACCCGCCAGCGCACATAGAACAAGGAAAAGCCGATGCGCTACGAATTCAGCGAAGTCCTGAACGACCTGGTCGACTATTTCCTCGTCGGCGACATCCAGCGCCTGGCGCGCTTCAAGGATGAAAACGCGCTACCCGACGACCTTGCCCGCGAATTCACCAGCACCGACAGCGGAGACCGTGCCGTGCTCGAAGGTGTAGTACTGCCTCTGGCGGGCATCGATAACCTGCCCTACCGCATCATCTTCAGCCTCGACGAACGAACCCCGGCCTTGCTTGAAGCCGGCAATCGCGTGGCACACCGCCGCGCAGGCTACGTGCTGCACGTGGAGAACCGTGCGCTGATGCTGTTCACCTGGCGCATGCTGCAGCACTTCACCAACAAGACCCTTGGCGACTTCATGGCCCGCTATCAGGTACCAGGCCGGCCGATGATCGAACTCGACAACGGCTGGTACCAGGTCGAGGTCCTTGCCGGCGCAGTTGTGCGTGACGGGTTGTACGAGCCGGCGTTCGAATTCCTGCTCAGCCGCACACACTGCCAGCGGCCCGCCCCCGAGATCGACACCGGGTATCGCTTTTCGCTGGGTGGCGACGAAGTGCCCTCCGTCATCCCGCACTGACCTTTGCCCCCTCGGGGAGCTCCTGCTGGCACTGGTACTCACAGACGCGGGCCGGGGCGAAACGCTGACCTCAATAGTCGAACCGGTCCACCGCCCGCCGCCGCTCGTTGTCGTCACGCCGGTCATAACCTGCCGTGGTCTGGATATTCACGTGGTGGGCAAGTTTCTGGGCAATCGACAGATCGTGCTCTTCGATCACCCGGGTAATGAACGCCCGGCGAAAATCGTGGGGCATGATCCTCGCCCCTACCTGCGCGCCGCGCTGGCGGGCAATGTAGTAGATCGCATGCTTGGTGATGCGCGCACGGGTGATATGGCTGCCCCGGCGGATCCGGTTGAAGAGGAAGGGATCGTCCCCCGTGCCCTCCGGCAGTTGCGCGCGGCGCAGGTCGAGCCAGGCCTGCAGCTTGTCGAAGGCCCAGGCCGGGGCGTACTTGACCAGTTGCCGATTGCCCTTGCCCAGCACCTGCAGGCTGCGCTCGTGGAAATCGACATCGCACAAGTCGATGTCCACCGACTCGGACTTGCGCATGCCGGTACCGTACAGCAAGGCGATGATCGCCGCATCGCGCACACCTTGCGGCCGCGGATCGGCAGCGCACACCTCCATCAGCTCACGGATCAGGCTGCGGCGCAGGTTGCGCCCCGGCGGCAGGCGCGTGCCACTCGCAGGCTTGACCTCGCGAATCCTGAGCAGATGCTCGTGGTCGATCAGGCCCTGGCGCCAGGCCTCGTTCATCACCCCGCGCACCGCATTGACGTACAGCGAGGAGGTGTTGGGTGCAAGACCATCGGCACGCAAGGCCGCCACCAGGGCAATGACGTGGCCAGGTTCGATCAGGTGCCAGGGCACCGCGGCGATGTCACAGTCGGCGAACCCCAGCCGGTCGGCGGCATCCTGGAGGATGTAGCGCATGGTCAACTGGCTGGAGGGCGCCAGGCGTGCCAGGTACTGCAGCAAGGGATTGTGCAGGGAATCGGTCAAAACGTGGATCCTGTTGCGTGAAGCGAATCATCACCTTGATACGCAAGGCTTTTATTGATGGCGAACGCGGATGCTACCTGATGATCGAGTTCGGATCGAACACGTGGCGATACAACATCACCTGGTGCAGGCTAAAGTGGAAGGCAACTCACCACCGCCGAGCGCCCATGGCTTTCTACCGCCTGACCCACACCCACCCACGCCTGTCCCTTGCCACGCTCGTCGGCCTGCTCGGCGGCTGGCTGATCCCCGCAGACGACTGGACCCAACGTTTTCTCGCCGGCTGGAACCTCGGCGTCTGGCTGTACCTGGCGCTGGTGCTGTGGCTGACCTGGCGCGCCACATCGCAGACCGTGCGCAAGGTGGCCAACATCGAGGACGAGAACGCAGGCCTGGTGCTGTTTACCGTGTGCATCGCTGCCATTGCCAGCCTGGTCGCCGTGACCCTGCAACTGGCCTCCAGCCGCGGCCTGCACGGTAGCGCGCAGGCCCTGCACTACCTGTATACCGGCCTGACCGTGGCCGGATCCTGGTTGTTGATCGGTTGTATCTTCAGCCTGCACTATGCGCGGCTGTTCTACACCGACAGCCGCAAGGAACCCCCTCTGCGCTTCGCCGATGGCGAGCGCAACCCCGACTATTGGGACTTCCACTATTTCGCGTTCACCCTCAGTGTCGCGGTCCAGACCTCCGACATCGGCGTGGCCAGCCGCGGCATGCGCCGGGTGGTACTGGCCCACTCCCTGGTCGGATTCGTGTTCAACACCGCGATCCTGGGCTTCACCATCAATATCGCTGCCGGGCTGCTCAGTTGACCGCTGGTCTGAAAGCGCAGGTCGCTCAAGCTCCCAGCCGTTCCTCGCCAAGCCACGAGGTAAACGTTTGCACGCATGACCGCCGCGGATTTGCCAGAGCCGCATGGATGTGACCTGGGTCAAGCATTCGCCAATTTGTCATCTTCGCTGCGCGACACTGGCGCCGTAGCTGCTATGTTTAAGTTTCGCCGTACAACGACCAGGCGCCCGAATACCCGGAAATGGAGGCTGGCATGAACAAGATGACGTTCCCCAACGCCTGCCAGGTAATGCGCTGGCATTTCCACCCCTTGGGCTTCGAGGCCAGCATGGATGCGCCCCGCAGCATGGTCGCGCGGTTGTTCGACCGGGCCACCGGCGAAACCGTACTGGCCATCGCTGGTATTCCCTGCGCCGCGATCATGGCCGCGGCAGATGTGGAGCGCATCATCGAGGCAGTCGAAGCCGAGATGGACGCCTTCATGCCTTTCCCTACCCTGCGCGACGCCGGTTAACCTTCCTCGCCCTGCTTCAGCCCTTGCATGAACTGCTCGGCCGGTACCGGCTGCCCCAGCAAGTAACCCTGCAACGAGTCGCAGCCCAAGCGGGTCAGGAAGTCCTGCTGACGGTCGGTTTCAACGCCCTCGGCCACGATCCGCAAGCCCAACGCCTGTCCCAGTGCAACGATCGCCGAGACGATCGCGGCATCGTCGCTGTCATGCTCCAGGTCGCGGACAAAACCGCGGTCGATCTTCAGTTCGTTCGCCGGCAGACGCTTGAGGTACATCAAGCTGGAATAGCCCGTGCCGAAGTCGTCGATGGACAAATCGACGCCCATGTCGGACAGGCGCTGCAACACCGTCAGGCTGGCGTCGGCATCGCGCATGGCGGTGGTCTCGGTGATCTCCAGGGTCAGGCGGTTGGCCGGCAGGCCGTTATCGGCCAGGGCCCGGGCGACACTGTCGACCAATCCTGAATGGCAGAACTGGATCGCCGACAGGTTCACCGCGATGCGCCAATGTTCATGGCCCTGATCCAGCCACAGGCGCATCTGCCGACAGGCCTCGCCCAGCACCCATTCGCCGATGGGGATGATCAAACCGGTCTTCTCCGCCAGGCCGATGAAACGGTCCGGCAGCAACATCCCTTGCTGGGGGTGCTCCCAACGCAACAAGGCCTCGGCGCCGATCGGCGTGCATCGGTGCGCGTCGAACTTGGGTTGGTAATACAGGCGGAACTGGCCATGCTCGAGCGCCGCGCGCAGGTCCTGCAGCAATTGCAGTTGCTGACGGGCATTGCTGTTCATCGAGGTGTCGAAAAAACTGTAGCCGTTCTTCCCGGCACTCTTGGCGTGATACATGGCTGCATCGGCGTTGCGCAACAGTTCGTGCTGGTCCTGGCCATTACCCGGATAGAGCACGATACCCACGCTTGCCGACAGTTGCAGGTCGTGGTCTGCCACGCGGAAAGGCCTGGCCACCAGATTGACCTGCTTGTCCGCCACGCCCACGGCATCGTCGGTCTCCTGCAACTCGACCAGCAGGACAAACTCGTCACCGCCAATCCGCGCCAGGGTGTCCTGGCTATGCAGATGCCCGCGCAACCGCGCAGCCACGGCCTTGAGCAACTGATCGCCAACATGATGGCCAAAGGCATCGTTGACCGGCTTGAACCCGTCCAGATCGATGAACATCAGCGCAAAGCAACCGCCTTGCTCTGCCACCTTGGCCATGGCCTGCTCGATACGGTCGGCCAGCAAGGTGCGGTTCGGCAGCCCGGTCAGGGTGTCGTGCAGGGCCAGTTGCGTCAGCTCCTGGTTGGCCTGGGTCAATGAGCGCGCAAGTTCCGCGGTGCGGGATTCGAGGCGCGCGTCCAGCACCGACGTCAGCAAGGCCACCGCCAGCACCGCCAGGGTGGTGATCAATACTGCATAGTCCAGCCAGTCACCAGACAACCCGCCGACCAGCGCACCGCAGTAGCTGCCCACGGGGAAGTTGGCCGCCGCCATGCCGGTGTAGTGCATGCCGACGATGGCAACCCCCATCAGCACCGCTGCAGCACCGCGGATCTGCCGAACGTACGGCGTCTGCCTGCGCAGGCGGAAGGCAATCCACAGGGCTGCCGCCGAGGCGCCCACGGCGATGGCCAGCGAAGCACCGAACAGCGTCGGGTCGTAGTCGATACCGGGCAGCATCTGCAAGGCAGCCATGCCGGTGTAGTGCATGCAGGCGATCCCGGTACCCATGAACAGCGCACCCAAGCCCACCTGCGGGCAACTCAATCGCGGCTGGCTGACCAACCACAAGGCAAAGCCTGCAGACAACACGGCGATCAGCAGTGACAGCGCGGTCAAGCCCAGGTCGTAGCCCAGCTCGATGGGCAACTCGAAGGCCAGCATGCCGATGAAGTGCATCGACCAGATGCCGATTCCCATCGCCAGCGCCCCGCCGCCCATCCACAGATACACCGCGCGCCCCTTGGCGGTGGCGATGCGGCCTGCGAGGTCGAGTGCGGTGTAGGACGCCAGGATGGCCACGCACAGCGAGATCAACACCAGCGAAGAGGAGTAGCTACCTGTCAGCATTTCAAGTTCCGGCAGAGGGCGAGGAAGGGCCCGGAAAAGGCGGAGGATTTTACGCGAACAGGGAGCAAAGGCACGGGATTTTGCGGGAACTACAGGGTGGAAGATCCAGCGGTCGGTTACGCACGGTGCCGACGCTATCGCGGGCTTGCCCCGCGATCACGCCGACACTGCAACCTTACTGTTTGTCAGCCTCTGCGAACGCCGGCCCCGCTTCCCAGCCGCCGCCCAATGCCGCGATCAACTGCACGCTGGCCACCAGGCGCCCCTGCAGCAGATTCAGCACACTGCGCTCGTTACTCAGCGCCGTGGTCTGCACGTTCACCACGTCCAGGTAGCCGATCAGCCCGGCGCGGTACTGGTTCTCGGTCAGGCGCAACGACTCGCGGGCAGCATCCAGCGCCTCCTGTCGGACCACGGCTTCGTCGGCATACACCTTCAGTTGCACCATGTAGTTCTCGACCTCCTTGAAGCCATCGAGCACGGTTTGGCGATACTGCGCCACGGTCTGGTCGTAGACCGCCACGGTGCGGTCCACCTCGGCGCTGCGCTTGCCGGCATCGAACAGGGTCAGCGCCAGTTGTGGCCCGACCGACCAGTAGCGGTTCGGCAGCTCGATCCAGTTGTTGAAGCTGCTGCTCGAATAGCCGCCGTTCATGCTCAACGACAGGTCGGGGAAATAGGCTGCGCGCGACACACCAATGTTCGAGTTGGCCGCCATCACCTTGCGCTCCGCCGAGGCGATGTCCGGGCGACGCTCCAGCAACTGCGACGGCACGCTTACCGGGATTGGCGGCAGCGCCGGAATATCATTGCTGGCAGCCAGCGAGAACTCGGCAGGCGCCTTGCCCATGAGTACGGCGATGGCGTTTTCATACTGAGCACGCTGCCAGGCCAGGTCGATCAGGTCGGCCTGGGTGCTCTTGAGCTGGGTACGCGCCTGAGCGACGGCATCGGGACCGGCGACGCCTGCACGGTACTGGTTCTGGTTCATTCGCAACGAGCGCTCGTAGGCGGCCACGGTGGCTTCGAGCAAGCGCTTCTGCTCGTCGATGACGCGCAGTTGCAGGTAGTTCTGCACCAGCTCCGACTGTTGGCTCAGACGGATCGCCGCCATGTCGGCCAGGCTGGCCTCGGCGCTGGATTCATTGGCGTTCATGGTCTCGCGCAACTTGCCCCAGAGGTCGATCTCCCAGCTCACACCCAACTGCGCGTTGTAGGTGTCGCGAATGCCGCTGCTGTTGTTCGACAGGCTGGAGCTGGAGCTGCCGGTGCCCTGGGCTGAACGGTTCTTGCTGGTGGTGAGGTTCAGCGACGGGAACAGCGAGGCGCGGCTGCTGCGTACCAGGGCCTGGGCCTGACGGTACTGCGCTTCGTACTGGGCAACCGTCTGGTTGCTGCGGTTGAGCTCCTCGACCAAAGCGTTCAAGCCCTTGTCGCCGTACAGCTCCCACCAGGCACCGCGGGCGATGGCATCCGACGGATTGGCCTGGGTCCAGCCCTCGGCCTGCTTGAACTGCGCCGGGCTGCTGACCTCCGGGCGATGATAATCCGGGCTCAGGGTACAGGCGCTGAGCATCGCCACGCACAGGCCGGCACCGAGCAGGCGCGAGCCACGGCCACGGGTCAGCAGTTGCAGGGCACGGTGCAGCGGGGTCTGGGCAAAGTTCATAGCGGGGTTTCCAGGGCGGCGTCGGTGCGCACGCCGCGCCAACGGTTGAAACGGTGGCGCGCGCGGTCCAGGTACAGGTAGACCACCGGCGTGGTATAGAGGGTGAGGATCTGGCTGAAGACCAGGCCACCGATGATGGTCAGGCCCAGCGGCTGACGCATTTCCGCGCCTTCGGCCTGGCTGAGCAGCAGCGGCAGCGCACCGAGGATGGCAGCGATGGTGGTCATCAGGATCGGCCGCAGGCGCAGCAGGCAGGCGCGGCGGATCGACTCTTCCGGCGACAGGCCTTCGTTGCGTTCCAGTTGCAGGGCCAGGTCGATCATCAGGATGGCGTTCTTCTTCACCACCCCGATCAGCAGGAACAGGCCCAGCAACGAAATCAGGCTGAACTCCCCGCCGGTCAGGTACAGCGTGAGCAGCGCACCGACGCCGGCCGAAGGCAGGGTCGAGAGAATCGTCAGCGGGTGGATGTAGCTTTCGTAGAGAATGCCCAGCACCAGATACACCAGCACCAGGGCACCGAGAATCATGAACGGCTGGCCTTCGGCGTTCTTGGTGAAGGCATCGGCGTCGCCGCCGAGCTTGGCGATCACCGACTCCGGCAGGCCCAGCTTGGCCACCTCGCGTTCCAGCGCGGCCAAGGCCTGGTCGACGCTGTAGCCCTCGGCGACATCGAAGGAAATATCCTCGGACGCGAACTGCCCTTCGTGGCTGACACGGTCGTTGGCCAGGCTGTTCTCGTAGCGGGCGATGGTCGACAGCGGCACGCGCGCGCCATCGGTGGTAATCACCTGAACCTGCTCGAGCGTACTAGGGTCCCAGGCGTACTTGGGGTTGATCTCCATCACCACCTGGTACTGGTTGAGGCTGTCGTAGATGGTCGAGATCTGCCGCTGACTGTAGGCGTTGTTCAGTACTGCGGTGACCATGTCCATGTCGATGCCCAGGCGCTTGGCCTGGTCGCGATCGACCACCAGCGTCACCTGCTGGGTGCCAGCACCGTCACGGGCATCGATGGCGGTCAGCTCGGGCAGCTTGCGCAAGGCCGCAGCCACTTTCGGGAACCACTCGCGCAAGGCCGCCAGATCGCCGCTCTGCAGGGTGTAGAGGTATTGCGAGGTGCTCTGGTCACGGCCACCGCCACCGAGCTGCAGGTCCTGGTCGGCCATCAGGTAAAGGCGCCCGCCCGGCACCTTGGGCAGCTCCTTGCGCAGCCGCTCGATGACCTTCTGGGCGTTTTCCTTGCGCTCGCCAATAGGCTTGAGGCGCACCAGCACGAAGGCATTGTTGGTGCCGCTGTTGCCACCGATGAAGCCGGCAACGCTCTGTACCGCAGGGTCCTTGAGCAGCGCACGGCGGTAGGTTTCCATTTTCGGCTGCATCACGGTGAACGACAGGCCGTCATCACCGCGCACGAAGCCTTGCAGCTGGCCGGTGTCCTGCTGTGGCATCAGGGTCTTGGGCACGATCACGTACAGGGCAATGTTGAGCACGATGGTCGCCAGCAGGCTGATCAGCGTCAGGCGCCGGTGGCGCAAGGCCCAGCCCAGACTCTTGTCGTACCCCTCGACCATGCGCTGGTGCACCCGGTCGCTCCACCGCTGCAGGCGCGTCTGGCCCTGTGGCGCATGGGGCTTGAGCCAGCGCGAGCAGAGCATCGGCGTGAGGGTCAGGGACACCAGCAGCGACACCAGGATCGCCGCCGCCAGGGTGATCGAGAACTCCTGGAACAACCCGCGCACGATGCCACCCATGAACAGGATGGAAACGAACACGGCCACCAGCGAGACGTTCATCGACAGCAGGGTGAAACCCACTTCCTTGGCGCCCAGGAACGCCGCGCGCATGGGCTTGGCGCCGTTCTCGATATGCCGGGAGATGTTCTCGAGCACCACGATGGCATCGTCCACCACCAGGCCCGTGGCCAGGATCAGCGCCATCAGCGACAGGTTGTTCAGCGAGAAGCCGCACAGGTACATCACCGCAAAGGTGCCAACCAGCGACACCGGCACAGCGAGGCTCGGGATCAGCGAGGCGCGCAGGTTGCCGAGGAACAGGTAGACCACCAGGATTACCAGCACCACGGCGATCAGCAGGGTGTGCTCGGCTTCCTTGAGCGTGGCCTTGATCACTGGCGAGCGATCCATGGCGATGTTGAGCTTGACGCTGGCCGGCAGCAGCGATTGCAGGGCCGGAAGCTGGTCCTTGATCTGTTGCACGGTCTGGATGATGTTGGCGTTGGTCTGGCGGTTGACCACCAGCAGCACCGCCGCATCGTCGTTGAAGAAGCCGCTGTTGTAGCGGTTCTCGACGCCGTCGCTGACCTTGGCCACATCGGCCAGGCGCAGGATCGCACCGTTCTGCTGGCGGATCACCAGCGGCTTGTAGTCATCGGCCTTTTCCAGCTGGTCGTTGGCGCGTACCTGCCAGTTGCGTTCGGCGTCCTCGACGAAGCCCATGGGCCGACGCTGGTTGGCGTTGGCCACTGCGGTGCGTACATCGTCCAGGGCCAGGCCGTACTGGTTGAGCAGTTGCGGCTCGAGTTCGATGCGCACGGCCGGCAGCGAACTGCCGCCGATCTGCACCTCCCCTACCCCGGCGACCTGCGACAGGCTCTGCGAGAGGATGGTGTCGGCCAGGTCGTACAGCTGCCCTTTGGACAATACGTCCGAGGTCAGCGACAACACCATGATCGGCGCCTGCGACGGGTTGACCTTCTTGTAGGTCGGCATGCTGCGCATACCACTGGGCAACAGGTTGCGGGTAGCGTTGATCGCAGCCTGCACCTCGCGCGCGGCACCGTCGATGTCGCGCCCCAGGTCGAAGCCGATGATCACCCGCGTCGAGCCCTGGCTGGAGCTACTGGTCAGGGTGCTGACCCCAGCGATGCTGCCCAGCTTGCGCTCCAGCGGCGTTGCCACGGTCGAGGCCATCACCTCGGGGCTCGCACCCGGCAGGCTGGCCTGCACCACGATCACCGGGAAGTCCATCTGTGGCAGCGGCGACACCGGCAGCAACCCGAAGCTGACACCGCCCAGCAGCATGATCGCCAGGCTCAGCAGCATGGTCGCTACTGGTCTGCGAATGAACGGACCGGAAAGGTTCATGCCTCGGCCTGCACGGTGTCGTCAGCCGGGCGCCAGCGGCGTGCCAGGCGGTCGAAGTACAGGTAGATGACTGGCGTGGTGAACAGTGTCAGCACCTGGCTGACCAGCAGCCCGCCCACCATCACCAGGCCCAGCGGCTGGCGCAGTTCGGCGCCGGAGCCCGTGGCGAGCATCAGCGGCAAGGCACCGAACAGCGCCGCCAGGGTGGTCATCAGGATCGGCCGGAAACGCAGCAGCGCCGCCTGGTAGATCGCCTCATGCGGGGTCATGCCCTGGTGACGCTCGGCCTCGAGGGCGAAGTCGATCATCATGATCGCGTTCTTCTTGACGATACCGATCAGCAGGATGATACCGATGATGGCGATCATCCCCAGATCGTTGCCGCTGAGCAGCAACGCCAGCAAGGCGCCCACTGCGGCTGACGGCAGGGTCGACAGGATGGTCACCGGGTGGATGTAGCTCTCGTAGAGCACGCCGAGCACGATGTACATGGTCACCACGGCGGCGAGGATCAGCAGCAAGGTGCTCGACAGCGAGGCCTGGAAGGCTTCGGCGGCGCCCTGGAAGCGGGTCTGCACGCCCAGCGGCATGCCAATGTCCTGCTGCACCTGCTCGATCACCTGCACCGCTTCGCCCAACGACACGCCCTGGCCGAGGTTGAAGGACATCATCACGGCGGGGAACTGGCCGATGTGCGAAATGGCCAACTGTGCCTGGCGCTGTTCGATGCGAGCCAGCGCCGAGAGGCGAACCTGGCCGCCATCGGTGGCCTTGACGTGGATGGACTCCAGCGCCTGCGGACCAATGCTGGCCGCCGCCTGCGACTGCAGCACCACACGGTACTGGCTGGCCTGGGTGTAGATGGTCGAGATCTGCCGCTGGCCGAAAGCGTCGTACAGGGCGTTGGTGATCTGCGCGACGGTAATGCCCAGGCGGCTGGCCATGTCGCGGTCGATCACCAGGTACACCTGCAGGCCTTTGTCCTGCAGGTCGCTGGCAACGTCGGTGAGCTCGGGGCGCTGTTGCAGGGCATGGACCAGCTTGCCGCTCCACTCGGCGAGCATGTCCGGGTCAGGCGAGGACAGGCTGAACTGGTACTGGGTGCGACTGACCCGGTCCTCGATGCTCAGGTCCTGTACCGGCTGCATGAACAGGCGAATACCCACCAGCCGGTCGAGCTGCGGCTGCAGGCGGTTGATCACCTGGCTGGCCGTGACATCACGTTCGGCATGGGGCTTGAGGTTGATCAGCAAACGTCCACTGTTGAGCGTGGCGTTGTCACCGTCCACCCCAATGTACGAAGACAGGCTCTGTACCGCCGGGTCCTGCAGGATCACCTTGCTCAGCGCCTGCTGGCGCTCGCTCATGGCGCTGAACGAAATGGACTGCGGGGCTTCGGAAATGCCCTGGATCACCCCGGTGTCCTGCACCGGGAAGAAGCCCTTGGGCACGATGATGTAGAGGAACACCGTCAGCGCCAGCGAGGCCACCGCCACCAGCAGGGTCAGCGGCTGGTGCTTGAGCACCCAGGTCAGGGCGTGGCTGTAGCGTTCGATCAGCCAGTCGATCCAGGCACCGCTGGCGCGGTAGAAGCGGCTCTGCTCTTCTTCCTTGGGTTCACGCTTGAGCAAACGCGCGCACATCATCGGCGTGAGGGTGAGCGACACCACCAGCGAAATCAGGATAGCCACCGCCAGGGTGATGGCGAACTCGCGGAACAGCCGACCGACCACATCGGCCATGAACAGCAGCGGGATCAGCACCGCGATCAGCGAGAAGGTCAGCGAAATCAGGGTGAAGCCGATCTGCCGGGCGCCTTTGAGTGCTGCCTGCATCGGCGTTTCGCCTTCTTCGATGTGCCGGGAAATGTTCTCCAGCATGACGATGGCGTCGTCCACCACGAAACCCGTGGCGATGGTCAGGGCCATCAAGGTCAGGTTGTTGATCGAAAAGCCGGCCAGGTACATCACACCAAAGGTGCCGATCAGCGACAGCGGTACGGCGATCGACGGAATGATGGTGGCGCTGACCCGACGCAGGAAGACGAAGGTCACCATCACCACCAGCGCGATGGCGAACAGCAGCTCGTGCTGCACATCGCGCACCGCAGCGCGGATGGTCTGGGTACGGTCGGTGAGCACGCTGACGTCGAGGCCGGCCGGCAGGTTATCGGTGATCGACGGCAGCATCTGCTTGATGCGGTCGACCACTTCGATGACGTTGGCGCCGGGCTGGCGCTGGATGTTCAGCAGCACCGCGTGGTTTTCGTTGGCCCAGGCGGCCAGGCGCTCGTTCTCGGCACCGTCGACGATCTCGGCGACGTCCTTCAGGCGCAGCGGTGCGCCGTTGTTGTACTTGAGGATCAGGTTGGCGTATTCGTCGGGCGAACGCAGCTGGTCGTTGGCATCGAGCATCGACACCCGGGTCGGGCCATCGAAGTTGCCCTTGGGCTGGTTGACGTTGGAGGCGCCGATCAAGGTGCGCACATCGTCCAGGTTCAGGCCATTGGCGGCCAAGGCATCGACGTTGACCTTGATCCGCACCGCCTGGCGCTGGCCGCCGGCGATGCTGACCATGCCGACACCGCTGATCTGGGCGATCTTCTGCGCCACACGGGTGTCGACCAGGTCATTGAGCTTTGGCAGTGGCAGGGTGCCGGAGCTGATGGCCAGGGTCAGCACCGGGGTATCGGCGGGGTTGACCTTGTTGTACACCGGCGGCGCCGGCAGGTCGCTGGGCAGCAGGTTGCTGGCGGCGTTGATCGCAGCCTGGACCTGCTGCTCGGCAACGTCCATGTTCATGTCCAGGTTGAAGCGCAGGGTCAGCACCGAAGCACCGCCCGAACTGGTCGAGGCCATCTGGCTGAGGCCCGGCATCTGGCCGAACTGGCGCTCCAGCGGCGCAGTGACCGCGCTGGTCATCACCTGGGGGCTGGCGCCCGGGTAGAGGGTCATGACACGGATGGTCGGGTAATCGACCTGGGGCAAAGCCGCCACCGGCAGCATCTTGTAGGCGATCAGGCCGGCCAGGACGATGGCCAGCATGCTCAGCGTGGTGGCGACCGGGCGCAGGATGAACAGCCGCGAGATGTTCATGCGCCCGCCTTGCTCGACTCACCGGTCTGGGCCGAACCTTTGGCTTCCTGGCCTTGCAGGTGCTGGCCAGGGGTGGTCGGGACTTGCGAGCTGTCTTCGACCACCTCGACCTGGGTGCCCTCGCGCAGGCGGTCGGTGCCTTCGAGCACCAGACGCTCGCCAGCCTTCAGGCCCTCCAGGATCACACTGTTCTCGCCGTCGCTGGCGCCGACCTTGAGCTTGCGCACATTGACCTTGTTCTCGGCGTTGACCACATAGGCGAAGGTGCCGTCGTTGCCGAACTGGATCGCCGCCGCCGGGGCCAGCACCACCTGCTTGAGGGTATCGGCCAGCAGGCGTACGTTGACGAACTGGTTGGGGAACAGGGCGAGGTCCTTGTTCTCGAAGAAACCCTTGAACTTCAGGGTGCCGGTGGTGGTGTCGATCTGGTTGTCGAGGCTGCCGAGCACGCCGGTGGCCTGCAGCTTGCTGTCGCCACGGTCCCAGGCTTCGACCGGCAGGCGCGCGCCGCTGCGGTAGCGCTCGAGCACCGTGGACAACTCGGTTTCCGGGAGGGTGAAGGCGACGTTGATCGGCTCGGTCTGGGTGATCACCACCAGCGCCGTGGTGTCGTTGGCTGCCACCAGGTTACCCAGGTCGAGCTGGCGCAGCCCCAGGCGACCGCTGATCGGTGCACGGATCTGGGTGAATTCGAGGTTCAGGCGCGCGTCATTGACTGCCGCCTGGTTGGTCTTGACCAGCCCCTGGAACTGCCCCACCTGGGCCTCGGCGGTGTCCAGGGTCTGCTTGGCGATGCTGTCTTCGGCATACAGGCCTTTATAGCGGGCCAGGTCGACCTGAGCGTTCTTCAACTGCGCCTGGTTCTGCGCCAGGGTGCCCTCCGCCTGCTGCAGGGCGATACGGTACGAGCGCGGGTCGATTTCCGCCAGCAGGTCGCCAGCCTTGACCTGCTGCCCTTCCTTGAAGTGGATCTTGACCAGCTCACCCGCCACCCGGCTGCGAACATTGACCGTGTTGGTCGCCGTCACCGTACCCAGCGCCTTGTAGTAGAGCGGGAAGTCGCCGACCCGCACCGGCTCGACGCGCACCGGCACCGGGTCGCTGGAGGCACCAAAGCCTGGGCGCCCGCCTTTGCCCATGCGCACGCCCTGCTCCTTGTGGGTCGGGGCAGCGGCAGGCCACAGCCACCAGGCCAGCAAGGCCACCAGCAGCAGGATCAGCAGGCCGAACAGCCAGCGACGGGGAGAACGGGAGGCAGAAGCTTGCATGGGTTGAACGAACCTTGTTCAGAGAGTGGCGACTGGGGAGGTTGAACGATAAGCACTGGCATCGTTTTAGCAAAGGGCCTTTACCAGGCATTTACCATTGGCTGACGTTGCTAAAACGATGAACTTTAAATGAAAACGGCCCGGAATGGCTTCCGGGCCGGCGTAACAGTGTGTAAACCGCCAGGGCCGCGCGGGCGACCCTCTGGCCAGCGTTTACTTCAGAACAGCCAGAGCCGCCTCGTAGTTCGGCTCGTCGGCGATTTCCCCGACCAGCTCGGCGTGCAGCACCTTGTCGTTTTCATCCAGCACCACGACGGCGCGGGCGGTCAGGCCGGCCAGCGGGCCGTCGGCGATGGCAACGCCGTAGTTCTCGATGAACTCACGACCACGCAGGGTCGACAGGTTCTTTACATTCTCCAGGCCTTCGGCGCCGCAGAAGCGTGCCTGGGCGAACGGCAGGTCGGCCGAGATGCACAGCACCACGGTGTTGGCCAGATCATTGGCCTGGGCATTGAACTTGCGTACCGAGGTGGCGCAGGTCGGGGTGTCGACGCTCGGGAAGATGTTCAGCACCTTGCGCTTGCCGGCATAGTCCTTCAGCGACTTGTCGGCCAGGCCTTCGCCGACCAGGGAAAAGGCAGGCGCCTGGGCACCGACCTTGGGCAGCTCACCCTTGACCTGAACCGGGTTGCCTTTGAGAGTCACTTGAGCCATGGCAGAAATCCTTATACGGGGTTTGAAAAGGATTCCGAGTTAATCGCTTTTAGCGCCAGGCTGCAAGCTTCGAGCAACAGGCAGGCGCGGATTGCCGCGCGCCCGCCTGCGCTGTGCAACGGCCTCAGTTCAGCAGGCCGTAGACCACCGAGCTCAAGGCCACCAGGCCGATCGCCACGACGAAGAGGTTGGACATCGCACCGCTGTACTTGCGCATCGACGGCACACGGCGGATGGCGTACATCGGCATCAGGAACAGCAGCACCGCGAGGATCGGCCCGCCCAGCGACTCGATCATGCCCAGAATGCTCGGATTGAGCGTGGCGACGATCCAGCACACCACCAGCATCAGTGCCGCGACCACGCGGTCCAGGGTCTTGGCGCCCGGGCGCAGGCCGGTCTTGACGATGATGCCCTTGAGGCCTTCGCTGGCACCGATGTAGTGGCCCAGGAACGACTTGGCGATGGCGACGAAAGCGATCAGCGGCGCAGCAAAGGCGATGGCCGGATTGCTGAAGTGGTTGGCCAGGTACGACAGGATCGACAGGTTCTGCGCCTTGGCCTCGGCCAGTTGCGCGCTGCTCAGGGTCAGTACGCAGCTGAACACGAAGAACAGCACCATCACCACCATCAGCAGGTGGGCACGGGCCAGGATCTGCCCGCTGCGCTCATCGGCGTGGTCGCCATAGCGACGCTTCTGGTCGACCGCGAAGGCCGAGATGATCGGCGAGTGGTTGAACGAGAACACCATTACCGGGATCGCCAGCCACAGGGTGTGCACGAACGCCGAGCCAGACGGCAACTGGCCAGCAGTATCGAGAATGCCACCATTCCAGTGCGGCACCAGGTACAAGGCCAGCAGCGCCAGGGCGACGATGAAGGGATACACCAGCAGGCTCATGACCTTGACCGTGGCCTGTTCACCGCAGCGCACGATGGCCAGCAGGCCGAGGATCAGCACGAACGAGAGGATCGCCCGGGGCGGTGGCGTCATGTGCAATTGATGCTCCATGAAGCTTGCGACCGTGTTGGTCAGCGCCACGCTGTAGATCAGCAGGATCGGGAAGATGGCAAAGAAATACAGCACGGTGATCAGTGCACCGGCAGTGATGCCGAAATGCTCCTCGACCACCTCGGTGATATCGCCGCCCTTGCTGCCGGACAGCACGAAGCGGGTCAGCGCACGGTGTGCGTAGTAGGTCATGGGGAAGGCCAGCACGGCCAGGATCAGCAGCGGCCAGAAACCGCCGAGGCCGGCGTTGATCGGCAGGAACAGCGTACCTGCGCCGATGGCCGTGCCGAACAGGCCCAGCATCCAGGTGGTGTCTTGACGCGACCAGCTACCGAGGGTGGCTTGTTGGGTCGATTCGAAGCGTTGTTCAACGCTTTGGGCCTGCTCATTCATTCCGGGTGCAACTCCACTCGCAAGACTGCAACAGGCTGAGAGTGGCGAAATAGAAGCCTCACGCCACCTCAACCGAAAAAGAGGGGCGCGATTGTGCACTGAATAGGTGCTGTTGCGAAGCCCCGTCCGAGGGACGGCACCTGTTTTGGGAAAAGTAAGCGGATGATGGTGGGAGCGGCGGTTCGCCGCTGCGACTTGCCCGCGAAGGCGTCGGTAATCTCACGTCTTCATTCGCAGGCAAGCCCGCTCCCACAGCCCAGGCATGCCTGGGCCGGCGGATCAGCCCTGTTGCACCGCCGCGAATGCCTCGGCGACACGCTGCAGGTTGTCCGGACGCAGGCCCGCCATGCACACCCGGCCGCTGTCGATGATGTACACACCGAACTCGTCACGCAGGCGACGTGCCTGCTCGGCACTGAAGCCTGTGTAGCTGAACATGCCGCGCTGGCGCAGGAAGAACTGGAAGTCCTGGCCTGGCAATTGCTTGGCCAGTGCATCGACCAGCCCTTGGCGCATGTCGAGGATACGCTTGCGCATGGTCTCGACTTCCGCCTGCCACTGGGCGTTCAGGCCGGCATCGCCGAGCACTCCAGCGACCAGCAGTGCACCATGGCTGGGTGGACTGGAGTAGTTGCGGCGCACGGTAGCCTTGAGCTGACCCAGTACGCTCTGGGCGGTTTGCGCGTCATCGCTGACCACCGACAGCCCCCCTACCCGCTCGCCGTACAGCGAGAAGATCTTGGAGAACGAGTTGCTGACCAGGCACGGCACACCGGCACGGGCCATTTCCCGGATGGCATAGGCGTCTTCGGCCAGGCCTTCGCCGAAGCCTTGGTAGGCGATGTCGAGGAACGGGATCAGCTCACGCGCCTTGACCACCTCGACCACTTGCTGCCACTGGCTCTGGCTCAGGTCGACGCCGGTGGGGTTGTGGCAGCACGGGTGCAGCAGGACGATGCTGTGCTTGGCCAAGGTTTGCAGGCTTGCCAGCATGCCATCGAAGTCCAGGCCGCGGGTGGCCTGGTCGAAGTACGGGTAGGTGTGCACCTTGAAGCCCGCGCCTTCGAAGATCGCGCGATGGTTGTCCCAGGTCGGATTGCTGACCCACACCTCGGACTGCGGGAAGTAGCGCTTGAGGAAGTCGGCACCGACTTTCAACGCTCCCGAGCCACCCACGGTCTGCACAGTGGCGACACGCCCGCCGGTCACGGCCGGGTGGTCGGCACCGAACAGCAGTGCCTGGATCGCCTGGCGGTAGCTGGCCAGGCCCTCCATGGGCAGGTAGAGCGAGGCTTCATGCGGCTGGCCGGCCAGGCGTTCCTCGACCTGGCCTACCGATGGCAGCTGCGGCACCACACCGGCTTCGTCGTAGTACAGGCCGATACTCAGGTTGACCTTGTCGGCACGGGGATCGACCTTGAAGGCTTCCATCAACGAGAGAATCGGGTCGCCGGCATAGGCATCGACATGTTTGAACACAGCGTGCAGCTCCTTGGATCAGGACAGTTCGGAAAGGCTTCCCCGAGCATACCTGCAGTGGCGCGCAAGGAACATCATTGAATGTGCAAGCTGTGAGTGCAGGTTTGCATAGCGCCTCCTCAGAACAACCCCGACACCGGTGGGCGGGTGCCCTTGAGCTGCCAGGCCCCGACCACCGCCGCCTTCCACTGCCGTGGATTGTGGTTGGCCACGGTACGGGCATTGCGCCAATGGCGGTCGAGATTGTGCGCGCGCCCGGTGGTCGAGGCGCCGCCGACGTCGAACAGCGTCTCGGCCGCTTTGAGCGCAAGTTCTGCGACCAGGTACTGGGCCTGCGCCACCTCGAGGGCAGCCTGCTCCACCAATGCCTCGTCCAACTGCGCCGCCCAGGCCCGGTCGATCGTGGCGGCCGCCTTCAGCACCAGCGCCTCGGCGCCGTAGGCGCGCGCTGCGATATCGCCCACGCTCAGTTCCACATAGGGGTCGTCCACCGAACGACTGGCCGTGCTGTGCTTGATCGGCCGGGCATGCTCGCGAGCGAAGCGGGTGGCATCGTCCAGCACATTGCGGGCGATCCCGGCCAGCACGGTGCCCAGGAACAGTTGCAGGAACGGCGTCACCAGCGTACGCCGGCCCTCCTCCACGGTACGCGTGCGCAGTTCGCTCTCCTCCACCCGCACATTGCGCAGGTGCGTGGTGCCGCTGGCGGTCAGGCGCTGGCCCATGGCATCGAAATCATCGACCAGCTCCAGGCCGTCGCGATCACGCGGGAGGATGAACGACACCGGTTGCTCGTCCTCATCCAGCGCCACCGCGCTGACATAGTCGGCGAACAACGCTCCGGTGCTATAGAACTTGCTGCCATTGGCGCGATAGTGGTCACCCTCGCGGACCAGCCTTGCAGCGATGGCACCATTGGCGCCGCCGAGTTCCCAGCCGGCATTGCCGATCACCGCGCCTTGCAGGTAGCGCGCGAACCAGCGCTCGCGCTCCTGTTCGGCATCCTCTGCGCTCGACACCAGCAGGCCCTCGACAAAGGCGAAACCCGGGCGCAGGGCCTGGGCAACGTTGGAATCGGCCGAGGCGATCTTCAGCAGCAGCTCGATGACATCGCTCACCGTGCCACCGGGCCCACCATAACGGGTCGGAATACGCACGGTGTAGAGCCCGGCGGCAGCCAGTTGGGCGATGGCCTCGAACGGCAGTTGGCGCTCGCGCTCGCGTTCGGCGGCACCGGCGGCGATGTGTGGCAGCAGCGCATCGATGCGCGTCTTCAAGGCCTCGACGCTGGCGGCGGGAGCCTGGGAGGGGAAACGTTGGAAGGTGGTCATGGGGCAATCCTTAAATGGCGATTTTCCAGAGGCGTGACTCATCGAACAGGTCGAAGGCTTCGTGTTCCAGGTCCAGCGGCGGCACCACCAGCTCGGCGCCGCTGCCCGGCAGGCGCGGCACCGAGCCGAGCAGACGGCGGGTGTATTCGTGGGCAGGCTGCTCGAACAACTGCTCGACCGGCGCGTGCTCGACCACCTGGCCATGGCGCATCACCAGCACGTCATCGCTGACATGGCGAATCACGCCCAGGTCGTGGGAGATGAACAGATAGGCCAGGCCCAAGGTGTCCTGCAGGTCGGCCAGCAGGTCGAGTACCTGGGCCTGCACCGACACGTCCAGCGCCGACACCGGCTCGTCGCAGATGATCAGCTTCGGCTCGCTGGCGATGGCGCGGGCGATCGCCACACGCTGGCGCTGGCCGCCGGAGAGCTGCAACGGGCGGCGGCTGGCCAGGCTGGCCGGCAGGCGCACCTGCTCGAGCAGCACATGAATGCGCGCCGGACGCGCCGCAGCCTCGAAGCCCGCCACCTGCAAGGCATCATCGAGGATCTGTGCCACGGTCCAGCGCGGGTCGAACGAACCCAGCGGATCCTGGTAGATCACACTGATCTGCTGGCGCAGCGGGCGGCGGCTGGCTTCGCTGACGGTATTGCCCGGGCGGTTCCATGGCTGGCCGCGATACAGCACCTCGCCCTGGTCCGGTTGCAGCAGTCCGAGGGCGATGCGCGCAACCGTGGTCTTGCCCGAGCCGGACTCGCCGACGATGCCCAGGGTCTGCCCGGCGCGCAGGGTGAAGTCCACGCCCTGGACCACCTGACGCACCACGCCGTCAGGGCCGGTGTAACGCTTACCCAGGCCGTGGGCTTGCAGCAGCACCTCGCCAGGCACGGCGCTACGCGCTACTCCCTCGCCCGAACGCTCCGGCGACAGGCGGCTGCCACGCGGATGCTCCGCCGGCACCGCGGCCAACAGCGCCTGGGTATAGGGATGCCGTGGCTGGCGCAGCACCTGCTGCATCGGCCCCTGCTCCACCACCTCGCCATGGCGCAGCACCACGACCTCATCGGCCAGTTGCGCAACCACCGCCAGGTCATGACTGATGATCAGCAGCGATGCACCCCGCGCTTTGATCTGCTGGAACACTTCAAGAATCTGCGCCTGGACCGTGGCATCGAGCGCAGTGGTGGGTTCATCGGCGATCACCAGCGCCGGATCCAGTGCCAGCGCACTGGCGATCAGCGCCCGCTGGCGCAGCCCTCCAGAAAGCTGGCCTGGCCGCTGCCGCGCACGCAACGCCACGTCCGGCACCCCGACCCGTTCGAGCAGCGTCAGTACGCGCGCAGCGCGCTGCGCCCGATCTCCATAGCCATGGGTCTGCAACACCTCGAGGATTTCCTTGCCCACAGGCCGCAGCGGGTCGAGCGACACCAGCGCATCCTGCAGCACGAAGCCGATATCCTTGCCACGCACCGCACGCCACTGACGCTCGCTCAGGGCCAGCAGGTCGCGACCGGCAAAGCCCAAGGTGCGCGCGGTCACCTCGCCACGCGCACCCACCAACCCCACCAGGCTGCGGGCGCTGACGCTCTTGCCCGAGCCAGACTCCCCCACCAGGGCCACACAGCGACCCGGCGCCAGGGTGAAAGACAGTTCACGCACCACGCTGCGGCCTTCGAACGTCACGTTCAGGCCCTCGACGATCAAGGTCTTGTCGCTCATGGCAGGCGGCCCTCCAGGCGGTGTTGAAGGTAGCGGCCGGCCGCGGTGGTCGCCAACGTGGTGAGCACGATGAACAGGCCGGGGAAAAAGGTCAGCCACCAGGCGCTGGCGATGAAATCGCGGCCCATCGACAGCATGGTGCCCCACTCAGGTGCAGGTGGTCGGGCACCAAGCCCCAGGAAACTCAGGGCAGATGCCCAGACAATGGCTTGACCGACGCCCATGGTCAGGGTCACCACCAACGGGCGCATGGCATTGGGCAATAACTGACGCAGGACAATGCGTGCGGTCGGGTGCCCCAGCGCCCGCGCCGCTTCGATATAGCCCGAATTGCGCACCGCCAGCACCTGGCCGCGGACCATCCGCGCGTAGCCAGGTGCCCCACCCAGACCGGTGGCGATGATCAGTGGGCCGACACCGCTGCCGAACACCGCCACGAACAGCAGCGCCAGCACCAGGCTGGGAAAGGCGAACAGCACCTCCAGCAGCCAGCCCACGCCACGGTCCACCCGCGCCCCGCCCAATCCGCCGAGCAGCCCGAGGCTGACGGCGATGGCCATCGACAGCAAGGTGGCCGCCACGCCGATCAGCAGGCTCTGACGCGCGCCGTGGACGATACGCGCGAAGATGTCGCGCCCCGACTGGTCGGTGCCCAGCCAGTGCGTCCAGTTCGGTGCCTGGAACGCCTCACGAGGCACGATCGCCAAGGGGTCGATGCGAGTGAACAGCCCCGGCGCCAGCGCCGCCAGCAATAGCGCCAGCAGGAACAGGATCGCCAGGCTCGCCCCCAGCGGCGGCCAGGGCAAACGCACTTGTCGACGCACTGGCGTCTGGCTGTGTTCAAGAATCAGGTCGCTCATGCGCTCGTCTCCTGTTGGCGTGGGTCGATCCATTGATAGAGCAGGTCCACGAGAACGTTGGCCAGCACGTAGGCAGCAGCCACCACCAGGGTGATGCCGATCACCAACGGCAAATCCTGCAGTTGCACCGCCTGGTACAACTGACGGCCCACGCCCTTGCGCGAGAAGATCACTTCGCACACCACCGCCCCGCTGATCAGCGCACCGATGGCCCAGCCCGACAGCGACACGCCCGGCAGCAGGGCGTGGCGCAGCGCATGCCGGAAGCGCACCGCCAGGTCGCTCAGGCCACGGCTGCGGGCGCTGAGAATGAAGGGCTGATCGAGGGTCAGCTCGAGTGATTCCCGGGTCACCTGGGCGATGAACCCTGCCAACGGAATGGCGAGGGAGAATGCCGGCAGCACGAGGCTTGCGAGGCTGTCGCTGCCCGCCGGCGGGAACCAGCGCAAGCCGAAGGCGAATACCGCCAGCAGCACCACCCCCAGCCAGAAGTGCGGCAAGGCGGCGCTGAGGGTTTCGGCCAGCGAGGCGAGTCCGCCGATGAGCCGGCCCCGGCCAGCCGTGACCACCGTCAACAGCAGCACCAGCAACCAGGCCAGCACCAGTGCGGCGAACGTCAGCTCGAGGGTTGCCCCGGCCTGTTCCGCCAGCACGCGGGTCACAGGCTGGTGCTGGGAATAGGACTGGCCCAGGTCGCCCTGCACCAGACGCCCGAGATACAGCGCGTATTGCACCGGCAACGGTTTATCCAGGCCGTACTCGCGCCGGGTTGCCTCGATGGCCTCCGGCGTCGGGTTGCCGGTGGTGCCACCGAGAATCGCCAGCACCGGGTCACCCGGCATCAGACGCAGGGCGAAGAACGTCAGGGTCGCCACCGCCCACAGCACCAGCAGGCCACCGCCCAGGCGAATAGCGGCGCGGCGTCCGAGCGCACGCAGGCGCTCGCGGCGGGGATCGGTCAGGGTCGTCGCTTCACTCATTTGCTCACCCATGCGTCATAGAGGTAGGTCACCGCCAGCGAGGGCTCCAGGCGCACGCCGTGGGCCGTCTTGTAGAGACCCAGCCGGGTGCTCTGCGGGTAAGTGGTCAATTGCAGGTACTGGCTGGCGGCCTGTTGCTGAGCCTTGAAGTACAGCGCCCGACGGCGCTCCGGGTCCTGGGTGGCGAGGGCGTCGTCGAGCAACGCGTCGAAGCCCGGATCGGCGAAGCCCGAGGAGTTCTGGTGATAGCCGCCGACGCCTGCCGGCTGGACGAACGCCGAGCCAAAGATGATGCGCAGCACATCCGGGGTGTTGGTATTCCAGTAGCCGGTGCGGATGTCGTAGTCCCAGGCGGCCTGGCGCGCGGTGACCTGGGCGTCGCTCATCTGGTCGATCACCAGCTCCAGGCCGGCCTGACGGGTGGTGGCCTGCACCTGCTCCCAGAGGGTCAGCTCCGAAGGCGGTGTACGCGCGCCGATCAGCACCACCGCGCTCAGGCGCTTGCCATTGCGTGTGCGGTAACCCTGCGCATCACGCCCGGTCCAGCCTGCGTCATCGAGCAATCGGGCGGCGCGCTGCGGATCGTAGTCCTGGCTGCGCTCGAACTCGCCGCTGTAGAACGGCGTGGCCACGCTGAGCGGGCCGCCGGCTCGCGGAAACTCGCCGAAGTACACACTCTTGAGCGCACCTTCGATATCGGCGCTGCGCACGAAAGCTTCGCGCACACGGATATCATCGAAGGGCGCCCGGCGCAGGTTGAACGTGCCGTTAGTGGGGTTGCCGGGGCGCTGGGCGATGATCAGCTCGACATCCGGGTTGCGCCGCGCCGCCTCGTGCGACTCGGGCGGTACGCTCTCGATCACGTCCACCTCACCGGCCTGCAGCGAGGCGAAACGCACCGAAGGTTCCTGGATGAACTTCCACACGATGCGCTCGAGATACGCCGGGCCCTGGTGCCTGGCAGTCGGCGGCGCCCAGTTGTAGTCGGCATTGCGCACCAGCTCGACCTGGTTCTGCCGGTCCCAGCGCAGCACCTTGAATGGCCCGCTGCCCACCGGACTTTCGCAGTTCTCGTCACGGCTGCGCTTGAGCGCGGTGGGTGACTGGATACCGAGAAAGCCTTGGGCGAGCACTTCGAGGAAGGCGGCGTAAGGCGTGGCCAGGTGCACCACGGCAGTGTATTCGTCGACGATGTCGGTGCCGCGATACTGGCGGATATAGCCGCCTGCGGTGCTGGACTGGGTCTTGGGGTCGGCCATGTGGTCGAGATTGGCCTTGACCGCCTGGGCATTGAACGGCGTGCCGTCGGTGAAATGCACGTCGTGGCGCAGGTGGAAGGTGTAGCTCAGGCCATCGGCGGACGCCTCCCAGCGCTCGGCCAGCCAAGGGCCGATACGGCCGTCGCTGTCCATCGACACCAGCGAATCCAGGTACTGCTGAGCCACGAACACTTGCGGCATGTCACCCGCCACATGCGGGTCCAGGCAGGTGGGCTCGCGGTCGGTGGCATAGACCAGGGTTCCGCCGCGCACCGGCTGGTCGCTATGGGTCATGACCTGCTCGGCACGCTCGCAGCCGACCAGCGCCAGCACGGCACAGAGCGGGATCAAGGGGAAGTTGAGTCGGTTCAAGGGCGCTCCTGCGGATGACTGGGCATGCAGGGGCATTTGCAGGAGTTGTGCCGGGTTTCAACCCCCTGATTTTGCTGGGATTTGCCAAATACGCGGTGATCGATGGCGGGCAAAGTGTGCGCAGGGTGTTGGCAAGCCAACAGTTGAACTGTCAGATCATACCCATGCATAAAGACAAGCGGCCCTATACTCCGCACTCAC
The DNA here is from genome assembly GCF_016624805.1 of Pseudomonas sp. S44. Lineage (NCBI taxonomy): Bacteria > Pseudomonadati > Pseudomonadota > Gammaproteobacteria > Pseudomonadales > Pseudomonadaceae > Pseudomonas > Pseudomonas sp. S44. The sequence continues at coordinate 43,345 of NZ_JACVTY010000014.1, read as the reverse complement.
AGGGCCGCTTCCGCGCAGCGGGCCCGCCGCCCCTTCTCCTACAAGGCGTTCTCATGGCACTCGACACCTGGTTCATCTACCTGCTGGCAAGCATCGGCCTGTCACTGACCCCGGGGCCGAACAGTTTGCTGGCCCTCACTCATGGCGCCCGCTACGGCGCGCGGCGAACGCTGTTCACCATCCTCGGCGGCATGTGTGGTTTCAGCGCCCTGATCGCCCTGGCGATGTTCGGGCTGAGCGCACTGCTGCAAACGTCGGGTTCCGTGCTGCAAGTGCTCAAGTGGGTCGGCGGCGCCTATCTGCTGTGGCTCGGCATCCAGCTCTGGCGGGCCCCACCCTTGCACCTGGACCTGGCCCAGGGCCAGACCCGGCTGGGAAATGCCGGCTTGTTCCGCCAGGGTTTGCTGTCGGCGCTGTCCAACCCGAAAGTGCTGCTGTTCTATGGCGCCTTTTTGCCACAGTTCATCGACCCGCAACGCGGCCTGGCCTTGCAGTTCATCGTGATGGCGGCGACGTTCGCCTGCGTGGAATGCCTGGTCGAATACCTGCTGGCACGCCTGGCCGGTCGCATCAGGCCGTGGTTGGCCAAGGGCGGCAAGGGTTTCAACCGCTGCTGCGGCGCGCTGTTCGCGATGATCGCGGTGGCGTTGCCGCTGGGGCGCTGAGCCTGGCCTGCGAGCGCGTGCGTGCGCATCGCAGGCCAGGCGCAAGACGCTACAACGACCAGTCCAGGCTGACCATCAGGGTGCGCGGTTCGCCGTTATAGACGCCGTTGTAGAACCCCAGGTTGTTGTAGTAGTGCTCGTCGAAGAGGTTCTTCACGTTCACCGAGGCCGACAGGTGTTCGTCGACCTGGTAGCGGGCCATCAGCCCGACCACCGAGAACGCCCGCTGGCTCATGCGGTCCCTGACGGTGATGATGCCACCCGATGCATTGCGCCCCACCGGGCGGTTGCCGACACCGAAGGTGTGGCTCTGCCAGTCGAGGGTGCCGCCCACGGTCAGTTTTGGCAGCACCTTGTAGGTGCTGGAGAAACGCACCAGATTCATCGGTCGGGCCGTGTCCTTGCGCGTCTTGTCGCCACGCAGCGCGTGGGTGTAGCTGTAGCCCAGGCTCATCTGCCAGTCCGCCATCACCTCGCCTGCCAACTCGGCCTCGAAGCCCTCGACCACCGCCCCCTTGCCACCGGACTTGTAGTACTGCTCACCGTTGGGGCCTGGCGGCACCGAGTCGTCGACCTCCGCAACGTTGTCCTGCTTGCTGCGGTACACCGCGGCGCTGAGGTTGGCCCGATCCTCGAACAGGCTGCCCTTCAACCCCAACTCGTAGACCTTGCCCACGACCGGGTCCAGGTACTTGTCGCTGATGTCCTTGTTGGTCTGCGGGTTGAAGATATCGGTGTAGCTGACATAGACCGTGAACTGCTCGTTGAGGTCGTAAAGCACACCGGCATAGGGCGTCCACTGGTCGTTCTGGGTCTGCTCGCTGCGGGAGATGTCGGTGACCGCCAGGTTGTCATCGTATGTCCAGGACTTGCTGGTGGTCTTCCAACTACCGTAGCGGCTGCCGAGGACCAGGTGCAGGCGATCGGTGGGATTGAGCCGGGTAGCGATGTAGCCGGCCTTCTGCTCGATGCGCGAGCGCGATTCATCCAGGCCAGTCTTGCGATCGTAGAACTTGGGAATCCCGCCCATGTATTTCCAGTCGGGGATGATCGCGTAGCCCTGCGGATCGTTGCGGCCGGTGTAGTACGGCGAGCTGTCGCGTCGCTCGGAGACCCCGTAGCCGATCATGAAGTCGTGGGTACGGCCCAGCAGCTGGTAGGGGCCTGCAAGGTTGAAGTCCACGGCATCCATCTGCTCCTCTCCGGAGAAATGACTGCTCCAGGCTTTCATGCCACTGCGGTCGGCCTCGGGGAAGCCATTGCCGCCGTAGTAGACCTTGCCGTCGCTGTCGCTCTGGCGGTGGGTGTAGGCCGCCTTGAGCAGCCAGTCGTTGCCCAGTTGCTGATCGAGGGTGGCGAACACCGTCTGGTCCTTCAGCGGCCAGGACGACCAGGGGGCCGCCAGGTTGGTCGAGCGCGGCAGGTTGGCCTTGCTGCCATCGGCGTTCCAGTAGGGCACGGTGCCCCAGCTGGAGCCCTGGACATGCTTGTTCTGGTAGTCGTAGCCGACCGCCAGCACCGTGCTGTCGGTAAGGTCGGCCTCGAGAATGCCGTAGGCCACCTCACGTTGGGTCTGGTAGTGGTCCATGTACGACTTGTTGTCGCGATAGGCCAGCACCGTGCGCCCACGCAAGCGCCCGTCCCAGCCCAACGGGCCGCCAACGTCCAGGTAGCTGTAGTAGTTGTCGAAACTGCCGGCACTGATGCCGGTCTTCACCGCCAGCTCATGGGTCGGGCGCTTGCGCACCATGGCGATGGTGCCGGAGGGATCACCCGCACCGGTGGTCAGGCCGGTAGCGCCACGCACCACCTCGATACGGTCATAGATGATGGTGTCGGAGTCGGACTTGAGCCCCGAGAAGGTGTTGAGCATTCCATCGATCTGGAAGTTGTTGATAGAGTAGCCGCGCGCATAGTACGTCGGTCGCTCGGAGTCGTTGCGCTGGACGGTCACGCCAGTGACGTGGCTCAGCGCTTCGGACAGGGTGTCGAGCTGGAAGTCGTCCAGCTGCTGGCGGGTCAGCACCGAGACCGATTGTGGGGTTTCCTTGATCGACAGGTTCAGGCGCGTGGCGGCGCTCATGCTGCCGGTGGTGTAGGAGCCGGTGTGCTCGGTGGTGCTGCCCAGGCCCTGGGCGAGGATTTCGGTGGAGCCGAGCTCCAGTACGCCTTCCTCGGAACGCTTTTCGCGCTCTTCGGCCAACCCTGCCGGGCTGATGACGGTGGCGCACAGACCCAGGGTCAGGGTCATGCTACGGCTGATGGGCGCGAACATCGCTGCCTTTCTCCTTGTTCGATTCGATGAAAGTCCTGAATACCGGTTGACCGGCATTCATATGACAACGAATCTCGTATGAGAATCATTATCGAATTGTCATCAAAACGAAAACAGAAGATCAGCTTGTAAGGTTCAGAGCCTTGGTCGGGCCGGAATTACCCACAAAATAAAACTATTAATATCAATAAGATAAGAAACATACATGAGGTAATTTATAGAAAAACCTCATGTAGTTTCTCAACAGTTGGCAGGCACCTATCGCTTACGCTGCAGTGCCCTGAAGGCGCCTCAGCAACCGGTCAGGGTCGCTGCGCGCCGCTCGCCAGCGAAGAACAGCGGCCGCAGTCGCACACCGATCAGGTTGCCGGTATAAGCCGCCACCAACCACAACCAGCCATGCACGCTGCCCGAGGCGATGCCGCTGAAATAGGCGCCGATGTTGCAGCCATAGGCCAGGCGCGAACCGTACCCCAGCAGCAGGCCACCGATCACCGCGGCGACCAGCGAACGCGTCGGGATCTTCAGGCTCGGCGCGAAGCGTCCAGCCAGGCCGGCGGCGAGCAAGGCGCCCAGCACGATCCCCAGGTCCATTACCGTGGTGATGTCCTGCCACAGCGGTGCAGCCAAGGCCTTGGCGTTGGCCGGCGCCTGCCAGAACACCCAGCTGCCCACATCCACGCCCAACCCGTTCAAGGTCTTGGCGCCCCACAAGGCGAAGGCCGAGGTAATGCCCCAGGGGCGTCCGGCCAGCGCCAGGGTGGCGTAATTGAGCAGCGCCAGCGCGATTGCGCCCCACACCAGCGGCCACGGCCCGCGCAGGAAACGACGCAGGCCTTGGTGCTCGCTGCCCACGGGCGCTTCCAGTGCGCCATGGCGACGCTTCTCCAGCACCACGGTGATCCAGGCGATCACCCCGAACAGTGCGAGGCTGACCACCAGCGCAGGCCCCATGCCCCAGGCCTGGACGATCGAGGTGGCCGGGAACGAGGGCAAGGCGAACCACCAGTCGGCATGGTGGGTCGCGGTGACCGAGCCGATGATGAAGAACAGCAGCGTCACCAGCATCCGCGCATTCCCGCCACCGACAGTGAACAGCGTGCCCGAGGCACAACCACCGCCCAGTTGCATGCCGATGCCGAAGATGAACGCGCCGAACACCACCGATACCCCGGCTGGGGCCACAAGACCGGTGACCGGGTTGCCGAACAAGCTGCCCGCCGACAGCGCCGGGAAGAACAGCAGGACCGCCAGCGCCAACATGACCATCTGCGCGCGCAAACCTGCGCCACGGCGTTCATTGATGAACACCCGCCAGGCCGAGGTAAAGCCAAAAGCGGCATGGTAGAGGGTCAGGCCCAGCGCCGCGCCGACCAACAGCAACAGCACCTGCTTGAAACCGGCATTGAGGTTGAGGAACCAGGCGCCTGCCAGCAGCAGGGCCAGGGCAATCAGCGGCGCGCCAAGGCGACGCGGCTCAGGTGTGACGGTAGCGGAAAAACCCATTGAAATACTCGGATTAACAGTCGAACGGGCGGCGAGTATACCGCCGCACATTCGCGGATGGGAGCAACCGTCTTGCTCACATCCTTGAAAGCAGACTTGCCGCTCAACCGCGCTTCTTCTTCACGCCACCCTGGCGCGCCTTGAAGCGCGGATTCGACTTGCAGATGACATAAAGGCGGCCGCGGCGCTTGACCACCTGGCAGTCGCGGTGGCGCATCTTGGCGTGCTTGAGGGATGACAAGACTTGCATAGTGATTCTCCGACAGGGCGTTTGATAACGTAATAACATTACATTAACGAGAATCATTAGCGATTGGCAAGCCCCCTCTCCTACTGCGTCAACGCTTGTTCGCCCACACCCCGAAGGCCATGTCGCCGATATAGATCCCCTGCGACTGCATGCGCTCGGCATCCAGCCGTGCCTGTAGCGTTTCGATCCCCACCTGACGCGCCGTGGCGATGCCGTGCTCGAGGATTCGTGGCAGGCACGCACGTATGATCGCTGCCAGCCCGTAGGGACTGTCCGGGGTCTGCAACAGGCATTCGGCGCGCAGGCTCTGCACCTGCAGTCCGGCTTCGGTGAGGATGCGATGCAGGTTGAAGCCGATATGCAGGTCCGCCCCTTCGTGGGCGAGCATGCGCTGCAGCCACTGCTGGGCACGGCGATGCAGCGGAAAAGGCGCCAGGCTTGCCGGGGTCAGGGTGCTGTCGTGTTCCTGGAACACCAGCACGCCACCAGGCAGCAACAGCCTGGACAACCTGCGCACGGCCAGGACGGCGTCTGGCTGGTACATCAGCACTCGCCGACCGACGATGGCATCGAACAGCCCCAGGGCTTCAGGCAAGCGATGCAGGTCACAGGCGACGAACTCGACCGGGGCATGGCCCGAAAAAGGCGAACGCTGGCGCGCCAGCTCAAGCGCGGCCAGAGACTGGTCGACGCCGACCACCGCCCCGTCAGGCCCGACCAACTCGGCGAGCAGCACGCTAACATCACCCGTTCCACAGCCGACATCCAGCACCCGCATGCCAGGGCCGACGCCAGCGTCTATCAGCAACCGGGTGGTGAAATCCGTCGTCGAAAGTGCCATGCGCTGCTCCTTGTTAAGGGAGGCCAGTGTGGCGGCGGCATGGGTCAATGCACAAGTATCGCGGCAGCGTTGCACTAGAATGCTGTTCATCGCCAATGTGAGCAGGCCAACCGATGCCCGATCCCACCACCCAGTTGCTGGACAGCTGGCAGCGCAATGCCGAGGCCTGGATCGAGGCCGTGCGCAGCGGCAGCATCGCCTCGCGCCGCCAGGTCACCGACCAGGCGATCTTGCTGGCGATCCTCGGCCGCCAGCCGGAGCGTGTGCTCGACCTCGGTTGTGGCGAGGGCTGGCTGCTGCGCGCCTTGGAAGGCCGGGGCATCGAGGCGGTGGGTGTCGACGGCGACAGGACCTTGGTCGAGTCGGCCAAGGCTGCAGGCTCAGCGCAGGTGCACCTGGCCAGCTACGCGCAACTGATTGGCGCCGAGGTGGAGATCGGTCGGGACTATTCGCTGATCTGTGCCAACTTCGCCCTGCTGCATCAGGACATCATCCCGCTGCTCGGCGCCTTGGCGCCAAGGCTGGCACACGACGGCGCACTGTTGATCCAGACCCTGCACCCGTGGAGTGCTGCCGCGGGCAACTATCAGGATGGCTGGCGGGTCGAGTCCTTTGCAGGCTTCGAGGGCAACTGGGAACCCATGCCCTGGTATTTCCGCACGCTGTCCAGCTGGCTTGCCGCACTGGACATGGCAGGCTTCAACCTGTGCACGCTGCAGGAGCCGCAACACCCCCAAAGCCCGGTGCCGCAGTCGCTGCTGCTGATCGCGCAACCCAAGTGAAACGCTTGCCGGCCCTGGGAGGGCTTGCCGCAACGCATTGCCCGCCCAACGGGCCAGGGCTATTGGCCGTCGAGGCTGGCCACATGCGCATCCAGTTCCTGCTCGGGCGGCGACAGGTGCAGGACGCGATCGCGGCCGCCTTCGGCGAGCAGGTAGCCACCCTTGCCATCGGGCACGATCGACTGCGGTGCCTTGAGGAAGGACAACACGGTATGCCGCTTGCCATCGGCATCGATGCGCAGCAGGCGCGCGCGATGCGTGGAGTCTTCGCTGATCCACAGCCCGCGCTGGTCGCAGAACAGGAAGGTGGGATTGCGCAGCCCCTCGGCCACTACCGGGTCTTCACCCCCTTCGTTCAGCGCGCGGATCTTGCCGGCAGCCTTTTCGGTATAGAGCAACTGGCCACCGCTGCAGCGGGTCAGGCCTTCGGTTTCAGTCAGCGCCGAGCGCAGCACTTCCACCTGGCCGCTCTGCCAGTCGTAGCGCATCAGGCGGCCATCGCCCTTGCGATCCTCGATGGCGTAGAGGTGATCGCCATCGTTCCATAGGCCCTGCACGCTTTCGCCGTTGAACAAGGCGGTGATCTGGCCATCGCGAGACACGCTGACCGGGGCCAGTCCGCCCTCCTGGCTGAACGCCCAGCCGCCCTCGACCGCGACCATGCCGTCAGGCTTGGACAGGCCATCGACCACCACCACACGCTCGCCCTGTGGGGTGATCTTGAGAATACTGCCCAGCCCATCGTCCAGCTCGCGGCTGACCAACAGGCTGCCATCGGCCAGCGGCAGCAGCGAGGCAGCCTTGGCCACGTCACGGTGCAGCACCTGCAGATGCCAGCCATCGGAGGCCTGCACCGGATAGAACGTCTGCCAGGCAAAGAAGCCCAGGGCGCAGGCCACCACGCCTGCCGTCGCCGTCAAGGTCAGCTTGACGCCACGCTTGCGCAACACTTGAATCATCGATCGCTCCTTCTTGTGGCGGCGATCCTAGCAAGGGGATGTGAAAAAAATGTCGTGAAGCGCATCGCACCCGCAAACCAGCAAGATCGTTCAAGCCAGGCAGCTTTTTCCTCTGGCATGCTGGACATCCCTGCCCCTGTCCGTAGCCGCCATGTCCAGCAGTCCGCCCCTCGCCCGCCATGCTTTCACCCAAGGCACCGTCGCCATCCTGCCGTTATCGCTCGCCGTTGCGCCCTGGGGGCTGCTGGCCGGCTCCATGGCCATCGAAGCCAACCTCAGCGCCTGGCAGGGTCAGGGGCTGTCTGCCATCGTCTTTGCCGGGGCGGCGCAACTGGTGGCAATCGGCATGCTCAAGAGCGGCGCCGGGCTGCTGTCGATCCTGCTGACCACCCTGCTGCTGACGTCGCAGCACCTACTCTATGGGCTGTCGATGCGCCCTGTGGTGTCCGGCCTGCCGACCCGCTGGCGACTGGGGCTGGGCTTTCTGCTTACTGACGAACTCTTCGCTCTGACCAGCCACCACGACCAGCAACAGTTCAACCGTTGGTACGCATTGGGCGTGGGCCTGACCTTCTATGTGGCCTGGAACCTGTTCACACTGGCCGGCATCATCCTCGGCCAGAACATCCCGCACCTGGACCAGCTCGGCCTGGACTTCTCGATCGTCGCCACCTTCGTCGCGTTGATCACCCCGCTGGTACGCAGCGTGCCGACCCTGGTGTGCGTGGCGGTGTCGCTGTTCTGCTCGGTGCTGTTCAGCCATTGGCAATGGGAAACGGCGCTGGTGGCCGCCGGCCTGCTGGGCATGGCTGCGGGTTTTGTCTGTCAGAAATTCGCCGGGAGCCGCGCATGATCTGGCTGCTGATCGTCGCCATGGGTGTGGTGGTGTTCCTCAATCGCTACGTCTTTCTCGAGCCGCGCCTGCCCCTGCGCCTGGGCTCCAACGTGCGCCAATTCCTCGGTTTCGCCGTGCCGGGAATGCTCACGGCAATCTGCGGGCCGATCATCTTCCTGCCCGAGCATCAGCTGAACCTCGATCCGCTCAATCCGTACCTGCTCGGCTCGCTGGTAGCCATCGCCCTGGTGCTGTTGACCCGCAGCGTATTGCTGAGCATGCTGGCGAGCATGCTGATCTTCTTTGTCCTGCGCAGCTGGCTGACATGAGCACGCCCCTGCGCGAACAGATCCACCTGTGGCAGGCACCCGCCCTCGGCGATGTCGAGATGCTGCACGCCCGCTACGTACAGCAGCGCTTTGCGCCGCATGTGCACGAAGGCTATGTGTTCACCGTGATAGAGTCCGGCGCCCAGTGTTTCTGGCACCGTGGCAGTGATCACCTGGCGCCGGTCGGCAGCGTGGTACTGATCAACCCCGACGAATTGCACACCGGCGCCAAGGCCCACGAGGCGGGCTGGCGCTACCGTGCGTTCTATCCGGAACACGAACGTGTCACCGGGGTGCTGGACGAGTTGGAACTGGGCCGCCACGGCCTGCCGCACTTCAGGCAGAGCGTGGTGCAGGACCCGACCCTGGCGGCGGCCTTCAGCCGTGTGCATCGCCTGTCGGAGGCCGGCGCGAGCGCGCTGGAGCAGCAAACCGCCTGGCGCGAGGCGGTTCTGGCGCTGGTACAACGTCATGGCCACTGCAGCGAACCTGCTGCCCCCGGCAACGAACCGCTGGCCGTGGCACGGGCCCGCGAACTGCTGGAGAGCCAACTGGCCGACCCGCCTTCGCTGGAGGCACTGGCCGCGGCGGTCAACCTGTCACCCTTCCACTTTGCCCGGGTGTTTCGCCAGGCCACCGGGCTGCCGCCCCATGCCTGGCTCAAGCAGCGTCGCCTGGCCCGTGCCCGGGAATTCCTGCGCCGTGGCCTGCCGGCTTCGGAAGTGGCCTTTGCACTGGGCTTCGCCGACCAGAGCCACCTCAGCCGGCAGTTCAAGCAGGCCTTCGGCGTGACGCCAGGCGCCTACCGCCTCGCCTGCCTGAACCACTGACCCGTCGCCCGGCAATACCGCCAGCCGCTGCTACACTGAGAAGGCTGAACGGAGGAATCCTGCCATGTCAGAACGAGAGCTCACCACCCTCATCACGCTGATGAACCAGCGCCAGGCCTGCCTGAGCAGCGCCTGCAAGGAAATCGCCGACTGGATCGACCGGCAGGGCGATGTGCCCTCGGCCGGCAAGATCCGCGCGAGCCTCAAGGCCCTGGAGGCCGACGAAGCCCAGGTTCGCAAAACCCTGACTTCGCTGACCATCGACCGGCCGCTGCCGCGATTCCGTAGCTGAACGACAGCAAGCAGAAAGAACAAGGGCCGCTTGCGCGGCCCTTGTCGGTACTCAGTGCTCCATGTGCATATGGTCGTGCCCGGCATCCATCTCGGCAGTCAGCGGCTTGACCGGCGCCTGCACCTCGAGTGTCTGCTTCTGGCCCTTGGCATCTTCGATGGTCAAGGTCAGTGGCACCTGCTGCCCTTCCTTCACCTGCTCGTTCAGGCCCATCAACATCACGTGCAAACCATTGGGATCGAGGGTCACCGGCTTGCCGGCCGGCAGCTCCACGCCCTTCACTTCACGCATGCCCATCACATCGCCATTCATGGTCATCTCGTGCACCTGCACGGTCTTGGCCACCGGCGAAGCCACGCTCACCAGCTTGCTGTCGGTGCTGGCGGTCAGGGTCATGAAGGCGCCGGTGGACTGCTGGTGCGGCACGCTGGCACGCACCCAGGCGTCGCTTACGGTGGTGTCGGCCAGGGCCGGCAGGGCCAGGCCCAGCAGGGCGAGAGCGGCCAGGCCGCGCTTGATCGGTTGCATCGACATTCAGCAGATCTCCATCAGGGTGCGCAGGTCTTCGGCGCATTCCTGGGCATTCAGGGAATGGCCCAGACTCAGGCGCAGGGTGCCACGCGTGTCGTAGACGTAGCTGGTGGACGAGTGGGAAATGGTATAGGTGTCGCCGGCAGGGACCTTTTCGTAGAACACCTTGAACTCCCTGGCCACCTCGTCGATTTCTTCCGGGGTGCCGGTCAGGGCGACGAACGAAGGATCGAAGGCCTTGACGTAGGCGTCGAGCACCTCAGGGGTGTCACGCTCCGGGTCCAGGGTGATGAACACCACCTGGAACAGGTCACGGTCACGGCCCTTGAGCAGTTTGCGGATCTGCGCGGCGCGTGCCAGCGTGGTCGGGCAGACCGCCGGGCACTGGGTGAAACCGAAGAAGATCATCGGCATCGAGCCGTAGAAGCTCGACAGGGTACGCTCGTTACCCTGCGGATCCTTGAGCTTGAACTTGCGTCCAAGGATCTCGTTGCTCATGTTCTTGCCGTACTTGAAGTCCAGGCCCCGGGCCGGGTTGCAACCCGCCAGCAGGCCAAGCCCCAGTACGCCCATCCCGGCGACGACCGCGCGCCGGGTCAGTAGATCAGTCATGGAACCATCCTTTACAGGGAAGGTGCCGGCCCTCGAGCAGGGCCGGTCGAAAAACCGGGGCATTCTGGCATGACACCCCGAGACCAGCTACCCGACACCTGGAAGATCGGCCCGCAGCCCTTGATTTACGGGCTGCGGCCTGTTGTCGCAGGGCTTGAAACAGTAACACTTTGTTGCTGGGCGAAGGCATTTTTGGCGGGCGACGAATGCAATCGCGGGGCAAGCCCGCTCCTGCAGGTACGACGCCGTACCTGCAGGAGCGGGCTTGCCCCGCGATAGGGCCTATCAGTAGTAGGCGTTCTCTTTTTGCGTGTGGTCGGTCACGTCACGCACACCCTTGAGCTCCGGGATGCGCTCGAGCAGCGTACGCTCGATGCCGTCCTTGAGGGTGACGTCCGCCTGACCGCAACCCTGGCAACCGCCACCGAACTGCAGCACGGCGATGCCGTCGTCGACCACATCGACCAGGCTCACCTGGCCGCCGTGGCTGGCAAGACCGGGGTTGATCTCGGTCTGCAGGTAGTAGTTGATGCGCTCGTTGATCGGGCTGTCTTCGTTGACCATCGGCACCTTGGCGTTCGGCGCCTTGATGGTCAGCTGGCCGCCCATGCGGTCGGTGGCGTAGTCGACCAGTGCGTCTTCGAGAAACGGCTCGCTGACGGCGTCGATGTAGGCAGTAAAGCTCTTCAGACCCACGGCGGTGTCGTCAGGCTTTTCTTCGCCCGGCTTGCAGTAGGCGATACAGGTCTCGGCGTACTGGGTGCCCGGCTGGGTGATGAAAACGCGGATGCCGATCCCGGGCGTGTTCTGCTTCGAGAGCAGATCGGCCAGATAATCATGGGCGGCGTCGGTAATGGTTATAGCGCTCATGGAAGTTCCTCACAGACTTGCCGCCCAGTGTACGCCAAGCCAGGCCTCGAACAAAGTCCTAGTAATTGACTCGGGATAGTGCAGGCGCCACCTGCCGTGTCCCGCGCACCCCGAACCAGGCCTTGAGGCGCCGATACAGACCACGCTCCAGCCACTGGTAGCTGAACCACGACATTAGTCCGATTGACGGTACGCAGAAGGCGAACACCAGGTATGGATTGAGCCGCAACCGCTGGCTGATGAACCAGCCGCCCCACAGCACCAGCACGTGGGTGAGATACACCGAGTACGAACAGTCCCCCAGCGCCTTGAGCACCCGGTTGCCGCGAAAGTACGGCTCCAGCGCGATGAAGGCCAGCACCACCATCGCACTCGGCAGGCCCCAGTGCAGCAGACGCTGCGAGGCGTCGAGCTGGTACAGCGCAAACCCCGCCGCCGCCAGCACCGCCAGCGGCAGCCAAAGCCCCTCGCGGATCAGCCCGCGCCGGTACAGCACACCCAGGCCGATGCCCAGCAGGAACTCGTAGATGATGTCGTTGTTGTAGAAGCGGCTGAGCACACCCAGGCGCCCCAGCACCTCACTGACCAGCAGCAGCGCCGCGGTGACCAGCACCAGGTGATGACGCTGGCGTACCAGGAACGCCAGGCCGAACAGCAGGTAGAAGAACATCTCGAAGTTCAGCGTCCAACCCACGTTGAGGGTGGGGTACAGCCCATAGCCACCCGGGTTTTCCGCTGGCACGAACAACAGTGACAGCACCAGGTGCTGCCACTCGAACACCTGATGCGGCATCCAGCGGCTGGCCACCAGCAACAGCAGCGCCATGAGCAAGGTGTAGAACCAGTACGCCGGGACGATGCGCAAGGCGCGGTTGAGCAGGAATTCGCGCGGGGCGATCTCCTTGTCGCGGGTCGAGAGGTAGATCACCAGGCCGCTGATGACGAAGAAGATGTCGACCCCCACCGCACCGCGCTCGGCGAGCAGGCGGCCGACGGGGCCTTTGGCATTGAAATCGAAGAAGATCTGCATGAAGTGGTGGCAGACCACCACCCAGGCGGCGAACGCCCGAAGCGCTTGAAGCGAATACAGCATGGGTTGTCCTGCGGTTCTTGGTGCATTCAGGCCCACAGGCGAGCATTGCTCGCGCGAATCACGGAACCCGCCTGCTCCCGCCTGTGGGAGCGGGCTTGTCCCGCGATGGGCTGCAACGCATCGCCGGGGCCACCCACAGGTCCGACCGCAGAAAGCCGGGAAAGGTCGGACGCCTTTCCCGGCAATCGATCAGAGGTTCTCGTAGCGGTTCATGTCCAGCACGCCCGCCTCCACCGGCTCGGTCTCCTTGATGTAGGTGTTCAGGTCGTGGAAGTACCGCCAGAACTGCGGGTGGCTGCGGCGCACGCCCCAACGCTCGACGATACGCTCGAACTTGCCTTGGTCGTCACGCGCAGCCTCCATGTCCTCGACGAACTCCGGTACGTCACTGGCCGGAATGTTGAAGATGAAGTTCGGGTAGCTGCTGAGCACGCCCGGATACAGGGTCAGGGTGTCCAGCCCCGGCTGGTAGCGATAGGCCTCGCCCAGCAGGAAGGCGACGTTGCTGTGCGCGCGGTTGCGCAACAGGCTGTAGACCTGACGCTGACCGCCCTGCCCTTCGATGCGCAGCATGGTCGCCTCGGGCAGTTGGCCGATCACCTTGAGCCCTGCGGCCGGGCGCGACACCAGGCGACTCAGGCTCTGCTCCACATCACGAAACTCCTCGTTCATCTGTGGCCGCGAGCAATAGGCGCCGGTGCAACGGTTGATCGGATCGGGCGCTGCGTTCAGGCTGCCGGTGCGTTGCAGCAGCTTGAGGCCGAAGTCGCGCGTGGCATTGTGCTCGTTCAGTTGCAGGGCGCTTGGGGTATCGGTGTCGATGTCGGTGTAGTCGAGCCACATCTTCACCTTGCCGCTGTTCTGGTACCAGTCGCTGAGGATCGCGCCGCGTTTATTGGCCGGCATCAGGCGCAGGAAGTTGACCTCGGCGCCGTTGCGGATCAGGTCGAAGTACAGGCGCGTCTGCAACTGGTGCGAGACATTCCCGTACACGTCGAAGTTGACCGCCAGTTGGTAGTAGGTGCGCTCCAGCAGCGGGTAGTCGAACAGCCAGATGGTCAACGGCACGTCACCGATCAGCCCCTTGCTCACCGAGGCGCTGTCGAAGTGACGGAAGATGCTGAGCAAGGCGTTGTCGTTGCCTGCCCACAGCGTCGACCAGCTCGGCGCTGGCATTTCGGCGTAGGCCTCGCGGCGCAGGGTCTCGTAGTCGTTGCGCTTGTCGCGGTAGGCACGCCACAGGCTCAGTACGCTGCCGACATCGTCGATCTGCCCCGGCATGGCCAGCAACGGCGTGGCCTGGCCGCGGTAGGCGGCATCGGTGACGTAGCGGTCATGGGCCGGCTCCTGGAACAGCGCCCAGAAGTTGTCGCGGATCACGTCAGTGGCGATCTGCCCGCGGCACACCGGGCCACGGATGAAGGTGCGCACGAAGTACTCGGCGTTGTCGAGCATGAACTGGTAGCGCGCCACCGCCGGGATCGCCTCGAAGGTCTCGAACGGGTTGGCCCGGCGCTGCGGGCCATAGCCCGGCAGCGAGGTGGCGCGCCAGTCGCCGCTGTAGAACAGCTGCTTGACCCGCTTGAGCTTCTGCGGCCCCATCGGGTAGGTGATGTGCGTCTTGTGCACGATCACGCCCTGCACCGGGATCAACCGGTAGTAGAAATCATTGCCCGGCGGGTCGTTGGGGCGGCGCGTGGCGATCACGTCGACCGGCTGGCCACTGGGCGTGCGCGAACGGACCCACTGGAAGAAGTGCCCCTGCTCGCCGCCGACGAAATAGATGTGCGCCAGGAACAGATGCTCGTACAGCCAGCGCCCGACCAGCGCCTCGGTGGAGCCCGGACGGTTGAGCAGAGCTTCCCAGTCGGCGATCTGCTTCGCTTCGCTGGGGCTTGGCTGGATCGGCTGGTACTCGATCGGTGCACCGGCCGCCAGCCAACGCTGCAGGGTCGAATATTCCTGGTCGGTCAGCCCGGTAACCGCCAGCGGCATGCCCTCTTTCGGGTGCGCACCGGCATAGGCGTCGAACTCGTGCGGCAACGGGCACATGTTGTTGCGGTTCAGGCCCAGGACGATCTCCTCGGGCAGCTTGGCGTTAGGCGTGAGCGGCGTCTTGTGGCCCAGTTCGAGCATGCGCGCCATCAGCGCAGCCTGGCTGCCCTGGTTGTCGAGCACCGAGTAGAAGCCTTTCTTGCGCCAACCCTCTTCATTCTGCGCGTCATAGAACAATCGCGTGGTGGCGACCGCCTGGCTGCGCTCGCCCTGGTACACCGGCACCTTGGAGGCGCCGCGCTCGGCACCTTCTGCGCTGCCCAGGTTGAGCTGGCAGGCGGCGTCGTTGCAGGCGTGGCAGGCCACGCACTTCTGGGTGAAGATCGGCTGGATGTCACGGGTATAAGAGATGGCCGAGCTCGATTGAGGGGCCTGCGCCAATGCTGCGCCGCTGACGAGCAGGGCGAAGATGGCAACGATAAAACGATGCACCATGTGCCGAATGTCCTGGTTCTTGATAGCTGTCACGATTTGCCTTTCTGTCCCTGGGACTGAGCCTTGGCACCACCAACATGAATCAAATTCATGAGACCGGGCGATGCGCCTAAAATCCGTGCAGCTTTGTTATTATTCCGCACTTCCGTTATTTGTCCGACCAGGTAGTTCTCATGTCCGACCGCAGCGCTCGTCTCCAAGCACTCCAGCATGCCCTCAAGGAGCGCATCCTGATTCTCGACGGCGGCATGGGTACTATGATCCAGAGCTACCGCCTCGAGGAAGACGACTATCGTGGCACGCGCTTCGCCGATTGGCCAAGCGATGTTAAAGGCAACAACGACCTGCTGCTGCTCACCCAGCCCGATGTCATCGCCGCCATCGAGAAGGCCTACCTGGACGCCGGCGCCGATATTCTCGAGACCAACACCTTCAACGCCACGCAGATTTCCCAGGCCGACTACGGCATGGAAGCGCTGGTGTACGAGCTCAACGTCGAGGGCGCGCGCATCGCCCGCCAGGTGGCCGACGCCAAGACGCTCGAAACCCCCGACCGCCCGCGCTTCGTCGCCGGCGTGCTCGGCCCGACCAGCCGCACCTGCTCCATTTCCCCGGACGTCAACGACCCCGGCTACCGCAACGTCACCTTCGACGAGCTGGTGGAAAACTACATCGAGGCCACCCGCGGCCTGATCGAAGGCGGCGCCGACCTGATCCTGATCGAGACCATCTTCGACACCCTCAACGCCAAGGCGGCGATCTTCGCCGTGCAGCAGGTGTTCGAAGATGACGGCATCGAACTGCCGATCATGATCTCCGGCACCATCACCGACGCCTCCGGCCGTACCCTGTCGGGCCAGACCACCGAAGCCTTCTGGAACTCGGTGCGCCATGCCAACCCGATCTCGGTCGGCCTGAACTGCGCCCTGGGTGCCAAGGACCTGCGTCCGTACCTGGAAGAACTGTCGACCAAGGCCGGCACCCACGTGTCCGCGCACCCCAACGCCGGCCTGCCCAACGCCTTCGGCGAATACGACGAAACCCCGGCGGAAATGGCCGCCGTGGTCGAGGAGTTCGCCGCCAGCGGTTTCCTCAACATCATCGGCGGTTGCTGCGGTACTACCCCGCCGCATATCAAGGCCATCGCCGAGGCCGTGGCCAAGTACCCGCCGCGGGCCATTCCAGACATTCCCAAGGCTTGCCGCCTGTCGGGCCTGGAACCGTTCACCATCGATCGCCAGTCGCTGTTCGTCAACGTCGGCGAGCGCACCAACATCACAGGTTCCGCCAAGTTCGCCCGGCTGATCCGCGAGGAAAACTACACCGAAGCCCTGGAGGTCGCCCTGCAGCAGGTCGAGGCCGGCGCCCAGGTGATCGACATCAACATGGACGAAGGGATGCTCGACTCCCAGGCCGCCATGGTCCGCTTCCTCAACCTGATCGCCGGCGAGCCGGACATCTCGCGCGTACCGATCATGATCGACTCCTCCAAGTGGGAGGTGATCGAAGCGGGCCTGAAGTGCATCCAGGGCAAGGGCATCGTCAACTCGATCTCCATGAAGGAAGGCGTCGAGCAGTTCAAGCACCACGCCCGCCTGTGCAAGCGCTACGGCGCCGCCGTGGTGGTGATGGCCTTCGACGAGGTCGGCCAGGCCGACACCGCGGCACGCAAACGCGAGATCTGCCAGCGCAGCTACGACATCCTGGTCAACGAAGTGGGCTTCCCGCCCGAAGACATCATCTTCGACCCGAACATCTTCGCCGTCGCCACCGGCATCGAGGAACACAACAACTACGCCGTCGACTTCATCGAGGCGTGCGCCTACATCCGTGACCACCTGCCCTACGCGCTGTCCAGCGGCGGCGTGTCCAACGTGTCGTTCTCGTTCCGTGGCAACAACCCGGTGCGCGAGGCGATCCACTCGGTGTTCCTCTACCACGCCATCCAGAACGGCCTGACCATGGGTATCGTCAACGCCGGCCAGCTGGAGATCTACGACGAGATCCCGCCGGCACTGCGCGAGAAGGTCGAGGACGTGGTGCTAAACCGCACCCCCGAAGGCACCGACGCCCTGCTGGCCATCGCCGACGACTACAAGGGTGGCGGCGCGGCCAAGGAAGTGGAAAACGAAGAGTGGCGCTCGATGCCCGTGGACAAGCGCCTGGAACACGCGCTGGTCAAGGGCATCACCGCCTACATCGTCGAAGACACCGAGGAGTGCCGCCAGCAAGCGTCGCGCCCCATCGAAGTCATCGAAGGCCCGCTGATGAGCGGCATGAACGTGGTCGGCGACCTGTTCGGCGCGGGCAAGATGTTCCTGCCGCAAGTGGTCAAGTCCGCGCGGGTGATGAAGCAGGCGGTGGCCCACCTGATCCCGTTCATCGAGGCCGAAAAAGGCGACAAGCCCGAAGCCAAGGGCAAGATCCTCATGGCCACGGTCAAGGGCGACGTGCACGACATCGGCAAGAACATCGTCGGCGTGGTGCTGGGCTGCAACGGCTACGACATCGTCGACATGGGCGTGATGGTCCCGGCCGAGAAGATCCTGCAGACCGCCCGCGAGCAGAATTGCGACATCATCGGCCTGTCCGGCCTGATCACCCCGTCGCTGGACGAGATGGTCCACGTCGCCCGCGAGATGCAGCGCCAGGACTTCCACCTGCCCTTGATGATCGGCGGCGCCACCACCTCCAAGGCGCACACCGCGGTGAAGATCGAACCCAAGTACGCCAACGACGCGGTGATCTACGTCACCGACGCCTCGCGCGCCGTGGGCGTGGCCACGCAATTGCTGTCCAAGGAGCTCAAGCCTGGCTTCGTCGAGAAGACCCGCCAGGAGTACGTGGAAGTGCGCGAGCGCACCGCCAACCGCAGCGCCCGCACCGAGCGTCTGAGCTACGCGCAGGCGATCGCCGCCAAGCCGCAGTACGACTGGGCCAACTACCAGGCAGTGGTGCCCTCCTTCACCGGCGTCAAGGTGCTGGAGGACATCGACCTGCGCGAACTGGCCAAGTACATCGACTGGACGCCGTTCTTCATCTCCTGGGACCTGGCGGGCAAGTTCCCGCGCATCCTCACCGACGAGGTGGTCGGCGAAGCGGCTACCGCGCTGTACCAGGATGCCTGCGACATGCTCGAGAAGCTGATCAGTGAAAAACTCATCAGCGCCCGCGCGGTGTTCGGTTTCTGGCCGGCCAACCAGGTCGCGCATGACGACATCGAAGTCTATGGCGACGACGGCAAGCCGCTGGCCACCCTGCACCACCTGCGCCAGCAGACCATCAAGCCCGACGGCAAGCCGAACTGGTCGCTGGCCGACTTCGTCGCACCGAAGGACAGTGGCATCAGCGACTATGTGGGCGGGTTCATCACCACCGCCGGCATCGGTGCCGAGGAAGTGGCCAAGGCCTACCAGGACAAGGGCGACGACTACAGCTCGATCATGGTCAAGGCGCTGGCCGACCGCCTGGCCGAGGCCTGCGCCGAATGGCTGCACGAGCGCGTGCGCAAGGACTACTGGGGTTATGCCAAGGACGAGCAACTGGACAACGATGCGCTGATCAAGGAGCAGTACAGCGGCATCCGCCCTGCCCCGGGCTATCCGGCGTGCCCGGATCACACCGAGAAAGAGACCCTGTTCCGCCTGCTCGATGGCACGGCCATCGGCGAAACCGGCCCCAGCGGCGTGTTCCTCACCGAGCACTTCGCGATGTTCCCGGCGGCAGCGGTCAGCGGCTGGTACTTCGCCCATCCGCAGGCGCAGTACTTTGCCGTCGGCAAGGTGGAGAAGGACCAGATCGACAGCTACAGCGCCCGCAAAGGCCAGGATGTCAGCGTGAGCGAGCGCTGGCTGGCGCCGAATCTGGGCTACGAAGGCTAAGCGGGCTGCGTGGGGTGCTCAGGCACCCCGCGGCCCATGCCGAGCAAGCCTCGGCTACCCGGCTTTCCCCAGCTCACCGATCTTCTCCAACCGCGCCCGCACGATGTTGCGGCTGATATTGAGCAAACGCCCAGTCTGCAACTGGTTGCCATGGCAGTAGCGGTAGGCCGCGCGAAACACCGTCTCCTCGATATGCTCGTACAGGTTCGGCACGTTCTGCTCGAACAGTGCCAGCAGTGCGCTTTCCAGGCTCACCGGCGCCGCTGCCGTTACTGGCAATCCCGCCGTCACGGCCACTTCTCCCGGCAACACCGCCTGCGGGCGCATGTCCACCAGGTGCAGGTCCTGCGGTGCCACCACCTGCTGCCTGCACACCAGCAAGGCGTGATGGATGGCGTTTTCCAGCTCGCGGATGTTGCCAGGCCAGCTATGCGCCAGCAGCTTGCGCTCAGCCTCGAGACTCAGTGACGCGCGGTCATAGCCCAGGCGTCGGCAGTGCTCTTCGATGAAGAATTCGGCCAGCGGCAGGATATCCCCAGGTCGCTCGCGCAGTGGCGGCAGGCGGATGGTCGCCACGTGCAGGCGGTAGAACAGGTCCTCGCGAAAATGCCCGGCCACCACCGCGTCGGCCAGGTTGACGTTGGTCGCCGCCACCAGCCGCACGTTGATCGGGATCGGCGTGCGTGAGCCCAGGCGCACAACCTCGCGCTCCTGCAGTACGCGCAGCAGCTTGACCTGCATATTCAACGGCAGGTCACCGATTTCATCCAGAAACAGCGTGCCGCCATTGGCGGCCTCGAACCAGCCGGCCTTGTTCGAGGTTGCGCCGGTGAAGGCGCCCTTTTCGTGGCCGAACAGTTCGCTCTCCACCAGGGTTTCTGCAAAAGCGCCGCAGTTGACCGCTACGAACGGCTCGCGGCCACGGCGGCTCAGGTGATGGATGTGGCGGGCAACCAGCTCCTTGCCGGTGCCGGTCTCGCCGATGATCAGGGTGTTGGCCTCGCTCGGGGCCAGGCGCTCGATGCGGCTGAGCAGCTCCTGCGAGCGTGGGTCCTTGAAGACGAGCACGGTGGCACGTACCGACTTGGTCAGCTCTCGGGCATTGGGGTGAGTGATCAGCGACATGATGCATTCCTGGCAGTTGAAGCGCGCCCTCATAGTGCACGAATAAATTTAGACCCAAAAATTATTAATAAATATTTATATATTCGAAATTGACATATTGAAGAAATCAACACCTCGATTGCTGCTGGAGCAGCAACGGGCCAGCAATGGCCTGCGCAGGGATCAGCAGCCAGGCCATCGCGAGGGCTCTGGGTTGAGGACCTGAAGGCCTAGTGCCACCGGGGCTGGAGCGGATCCGGGCCGGTGCTGGCATGCATTTCGCTCAAGGGGAGATAACACCCTGTTGGTGGTTGGGGCCGCTGCGCGGCCATCGCGGGCAAGTCCGGCCCTACAGGTTCAGCGCAGGTCCTCAGAACCGCGCAGTACCCGTAGGAGCGGGCTTGCCCGCGATGGGCTGCACCGCAGCCCCGACCCCACCACCACCTCCTGGAGCCGCATATGAACAACCCCTGGCGTCACGCCCTGGCCCTGCTCACCGGCCTGCTACTGAGCTTCACCACCCTCGCCGCCGAAGCTCCGCCCGCCGTGCGCATCGCCATCGTCGCCTTCACCCAGGGCGGCGCGCCGGTGTTCGGCGGCATCCCTGGCCGGGTCATCGAAGAAGGCTGGCTGGCACAGCAACTGGCCGAGCGCGGCGTCAAGCTCGAATGGGTCGCCCTGCCCCACGCCGGCGCCGGCCCGCAGATCAACGAGGGCTTCAGCAACAACAGCCTGGACTTCGCCGTGCGCGGCGACCTGCCGACCGTGATCGCCGGTGCCGGTGGCGTGCCGGGCAAGCTGGTCGTGCCCGGCGGCAGCGGCAACAACATCTACCTCGTCGTGCCCACCGGCTCGCCGTTGCGCAGCATCCAGGACCTCAAGGGCAAGCGCCTGGCCCTGCACCGTGGCCGTCCCTGGGAGTTCGCCTTCAGCAATTTCCTGCACAGCCAGGGCCTGAGCCTGGCCGACTTCAAGATCGCCAACCTCAACCCGCAGGTTGGCGCCGCCGCGGTGTCCGCCGGCAAGGTCGATGCCGCCGTGCTGCTCAACGAAGCCTATGCCCTGGAAGACAAAGGCGTGGCGCGCATTCTCTGGTCGACCAAGCAAGGCGCCAACGACTGGCGCCTGGTCTCCGACCTGTTCGGCAC
The DNA here is from genome assembly GCF_016624805.1 of Pseudomonas sp. S44. Classification (NCBI taxonomy): domain Bacteria; kingdom Pseudomonadati; phylum Pseudomonadota; class Gammaproteobacteria; order Pseudomonadales; family Pseudomonadaceae; genus Pseudomonas; species Pseudomonas sp. S44. The sequence continues at coordinate 22,052 of NZ_JACVTY010000014.1, read as the reverse complement.
CGACCTGTTCGTCGAGCAGCACCCCGACCTCACCCAACTGGTCGCCACTGCCTGGGTCAAGGCCGCCTGGTGGATCTCCCAGGCAGAGAACCGCGACGCCTACTACAAGCTCTCCTCTCGCGCCGGCATTGCCGAAAGCGTGCTGCGCCGCGATGACCAGGACGATCCGGTGGCCTGGAAAGACCGCTGGGCACCGAAGACCGACGCCCAGCTCAAAGCCCATTACCAGGCCCTGGCCCGCTACGCCCTGGAGAACCGGCTGATCCGCACGCCCTACGACATTCGCCACGACCTCGCCACCCACTTCACCCGCCAGGCCCTGCAAGACCTGCAGCTCACCGGCTACTGGCCTGCGGTCGCCACGCAATTGAGCAAACAACCCTGAATTTCCGAAAAGAGACCCGTCCATGAAACTGCCTGCCACCCTCGTTTTCAGCCTTAGCGCCCTGGCCTTTTCGATCAGCGCCCTGGCCGCCCCGACCTACGCCCCCAAGCCCGACCCGCAGCAAGGCGATGGCCGTGTCTCGGCGTTCTACAGCTGGAGCGAAGTGATCCCCGCCGCCCCCGGCAAGCTGCTACGCAGCGAGCCGCTGGAGCAGACGCTGAGCCTGCCCAACGCCGCCAGCGCCCAGCGGATCCTTTACAGCTCGCTGGACGGACGCGACGGCAAGACCCCGGTCGTGGTTTCCGGGGCGCTGTTCATCCCCAAGGGCAAGGCACCCGCTGGCGGTTGGCCGGTGCTGAGCTGGGGCCACGGTACGGTCGGCGTTGCCGACATCTGCGCGCCGTCCTGGGCCGGGCGATCCTACCGTGACGTGCAATACCTCGACCGCTGGCTCAAGGAGGGCTTCGCCATCGTCGCCACCGACTACCAAGGGTTGGGCGTGCCCGGTGGTCACCCACTGCTGAACAACCGCACCGCCGCCTACGGCATCCTCGACGCTGCGCGTGCCGTGGTGCACGGCGTGCCGGGCCTGGCCGACAAGGTGCTGATCGTCGGCCAGTCCCAGGGCGGCGCCGGGGCCTTCGCCGCAGGCGCCTATGCCGCCACCTACGCGCCGGAGCTGGGCGTCAGGGGCAGCATCGGCACCGGAGTGATCTACACCGTCGGCTCGAAGAACGTCGGTGAACAGGACAACAACAAGGTCGACCCATCCCTGGCCTATGGCTTCTACACTTTGCTCGCCGCGCAGCAGTACGACCCGAGCATCGACCCTCGCGATCACTACACTGACAAGGCCCTGCCACTGTTCGAGCAGGCCCGCAGCAGTTGTCTGTCCTCGCTGGTCAGCGACGTGGTCGGCACCGGCCTTACCACCGCCAACACCAAGAAGGACTACCAGGGCGACAAGCTCAAGCCATGGCTGGCGCAGGTCTCCTACCCGACGCTGAAGCTGGCGCAGCCGATCTTCATCGGCACCGGCGCCGAGGACCAGACTCCCACCGCCGCCAGCCAGGCCAAGCTGATGCAGGACGCCTGCGACGCCGGCTCCATCGTCGAAGGCCACCTGTACAAGGGCCTGGGCCACAGCGAGACCGTCAACGCCTCGCTCAAGGATTCGATCCCCTTCGCCCACAAAGTCATCAACGGCGAACCCATCACCCCGATCTGCAAACCCACAGTCCAGTAAAGGAGGCCCGGCATGAGCATCGAGTTCTTTACCCGCCTGCCACTGCATGGCGAAACCCAGTTTCTTCCCGGCGACAGCCGCAACCGCGGCGACTGGCACCCGGGCGGGCCGAGCACCGGCGCGGTATCGGGGTTCGCCGTGGGTGATCACTTCACCTACATCGACTACCTCGGCCAGGTGGCCCGCGCCGCCGAGATCAACGGCTTCGGCGGCGCGCTGATGGTCAACGCCCCCAGCGGCGAGGAGCCCTGGACGGTGTGCTCGCTGCTGGCCCGCGAGACCCGGACGCTGCAGTTCGTCACGGCCTTCCAGCCCTATCACTACACGCCCTGGGTCGCGGTGCAGCAGGCAGCGACCTACCAGCGGGCCACCGGCAACCGCCTGGTCTGGAACATCATCAACGGCGGCTCGGACGCGATCCAGCGCCAGGTTGGCGACTACGAAAGCCACGATGACCGTTATGCGCGCGCCACCGAGTTCATGGATGTGGTCAGGGGCTACTGGCACAACGAGCAGTTCCACTACGACGGGAAGTACTACCACGCCGACGGCGGTGGCCTGCGCGGGCCGCTGAAGAAGGCCGAGTTGCCGCTGATCTGCACCGCTGGCTCGTCGGTCGCGGCGCGTGAGTTCGCCGCCAAGCATGCCGACTTCTACCTGATGCGCGCCGAGCACCCGGACGAAATCGCCGCGCTGATCGCCGACATCCGCGCCCGCGCATTGAAGTACGGACGCAACGACATCCGCTTCGGCCTGTCGATCGATGTGATCGCCCGCGAGACCGAGACCCTGGCCCGCGCCGAGGCGCAGCGCTTCTTCGACGAAGGCATCGCCAAGGGCGCGGTCAAGGCCAGGGCCGCCCACGCTGGCCTGCGCACGGCACGCAAGCTCAGCTACGAGCAAGGCTTTACCGACAAGGGCGATACCCCCGGCATCGACGACTTCTTCATCCATCCGAATGTCTGGACCGGCTTCGGCTACATCGGCATCCCACCCGGCTGCGCCCTGGTCGGCAGCTACGAGAACGTGGTGGCGCGGATCCGCGAGTACAACGCCATCGGCGTCGACCTGTTCTTCCTCGCCGGCTACCCGCACCTGGAAGAGGCCTATCGGATCGGCGAGCACATCCTGCCGCACTTCCGTGGCGAGCGCGCCGCCCTCGCCCGCCTGCCTGAAACGCCCGTGCAACTGCACGCGGCCAACGGAGCCTGAGCCCATGACCAGGGACGGTTACCCCCTGAGCCGGCGCAGCTTCCTCGGCCATACCGGCGTGCTGGCGGGCGGGCTGCTGGTCGGTTGCGGCCCCAGCGACACCCCGGCCACCGCTGTCGCCGACCAGCCACGCCACGGCGGGCGCCTGCGCCTGGGTATCATCGACGGCAACCAGAGCGGCAACCTCGACGCCCACAAGCCCATCGGCAGCGGCATCGTGCGAGGCTTTGCGCTGTACAGCAAACTGTGGGAATGGGACGAGCAGATGCAGCCGCGCCTGGCCCTGGCCGAGTTCGCCGAGCCCAACGCCGATGCCAGCGGCTGGACCCTGCGCCTGAAGCAGGGCCTGGAGTTCCACCATGGCAAGACCATCGATGCCGACGACCTGATCTTCTCCATCCGCCGCCTCACCGATCCGCAACTGGCCTCGCCCTATGCAGCGCTGCTGCACTGGGTCGATCGTGACCATCTGGAGAAGCTCGACGAGCGCACCGTGCGCCTGCGTTTTCGCGAAGGCCGTAGCTACCTGCCGCTGCCCGAGACCTGGGTCAATTTCGGCGGCATCGTGCCGGTGGACTACCATCCGGTCAGCAATCCAGTCGGCGCCGGGCCGTTCAAGCTCAAGAGTTTTACCCCTGGGCAACGCTCGCTGTTCACCCGTTTCGACAACTACTTCAAGCCGAACAAGCCTTACGCGGACGAGTTGGAGATCATCGACTTCAAGGATCAGACCGGGCGCCTGGCGGCCCTGCGCGCCGGGCAGATCGACATGGCCAACGTCATGTCCACCGAGCACCTGCAGGTGCTGCAGGCCGACCCGCGGCTGACCCTGCTCAAGTCGGTGAGTGGCAACTGGCTGTCGTTCGACATGAACACCGCCAAGGCGCCGTTCGACGACCCACGGGTACGCGAGGCCTTCCGCCTGCTGGCTGACCGTGAGGAACTGGTACGCCGTGCGCTGAACGGTCAGGGTCGCGTGGCGAATGACCTGTACGCCCCCTTCGACCCAACCTTCAACAACGCCCTCGGCCCGCGGCCGCACGACCCGCAGCGGGCCGCGCAGTTGCTGCGCGAGGCAGGCCACGAACAGCTCGAGGTGGAGCTGGTGACGACACCCGGGCCGGGGCTCGCCTCGGCGCTGGTGCTGGCCGAGCAGGCCAAACGCATCGGCGTCACCCTCAAGGTGCGCCAGGTTGACCTGGCAACGTTCCAGGGGCCGCAGCGCGACGACTGGACCTTGAGCACCGGGGGCAGCATCGGTGCGCCGTTCCTGGCCAGCGCCATCCATACCGATGCGCCGTTCGCGGTGGCCAACAAGACCCACTTCCACGACGCGCAATTCAGCGAGGCGTTTCTCGCCGCCATGGCCCAGCCGGACCTGGAAAAGCGCAAATTGCTGGTGCATCGCGCGCAAGAGATCCAGTACCAGCGCGGCGGGATGCTGATCTGGGGTTACGCCGACCTGCTCGACAGCGTCAGCAACCGCGTCGGCGGGGCGCAGCCGGAGCGCTCGCTGTTCAGTACCTGGCGGTTCGAAAGTTTGTGGCTCAAGTCATGATCACGCGCTGTCTGGGCCGGCCCTATCGCGGGACAAGTCGGGGCGCCGAACCGCCGCTCCCACCGATACCCCACCGATCTCCCAGACCACGGGGTACCTGTGGGAGCGGCGGTTTGGCGCGCCGACTTGTCCCGCGATAGGGCCGGCACAACCCCCACATAACCCCAAAAACAACCGCAGGCGCGGCTGCGCCCCACCTCCATTCCACCTTACCCGAACGAGGCCCACTCCATGCCCCGCGCAGCCCTGCACCCTGCATTCGCCCTGCTGGCCCTGGCCAGCACCCCGTTGCTGGCCGACGACACGGTCCTGCAAACCGTCACCGTCCAGGCCGAACAACCCGACGACGACGCCCTGCCCACTCGCCCACCCTCATCGATCTACGGCGGCCTCGAAGCCAAGGTGCTCGACACCCCACGTTCGGTCACCCAGGTCAACGCCGAGCAACTGGCTCGCGACCCGATCCGCAGTGCCGACGACCTGGTCAAGTACGCCCCCGGCATCACCCGCGGCGGCGGCCAGAACGCCGGTATCGCCCCGCAGATGCGCGGCCAGAACAGCGAAGTGTTCCAGGACGGCCAGCGCGCCTATGGCGTACGCCACCCTGCCAACTTCAACGCCTATGAGGGCGCCGACATCGTGGCCGGCCCCTCGTCGGTCACCTACGGCTCGGTCAGCGGCAGCGGCGGCTACGTCAACTACCTGAGCAAGAAGCCCGACTTCGAACGTTTTCGCACCAAGCTCTCCGGCGAAATCGGCAGCTGGATCCCCGACGGCGAATCGCGCGATGCGACCAAATTCAGCATCGACAACACCGGCCCAATCAGCGACAACCTCGCCTACCGGGTCAGCATCACCCGCCAGCGCCAGGAAGACTTCTACGACAACGTCGAGAACAACTTCGACGCCTTCTACGGCGCCCTGGCCTTTCGCAACGACCATGTGCGTGTGGACTGGAACGCCGCCTACGACGATTACTACGACTACAACATCACCCACGGCTGGAACCGCGCCTCCCAGGACCTGGTCGACCACGGCAAGTACTACGCCGGCCGCGCCACACCGATCATCCAGAACGGCAATACGCTGTGGTCGCCGGTGCTGTCCTCCGGTGCCAGCGACGCCCAGGTGCTGGGCTGGGTGCAACGCCAGCGCAATGCCCAAGGGCAGTATTCGGTGGTCAACGGCAGCTTCCAGGGCGCCTCGCCCAACACCCAGGCCAACCCCGGCAGCCTGCGCGGCTGGGTCTACGACCCGTCGCTGGCAGGCAACGGCCTGACCTCGCTGTCGTCGCAGACCGGCCAGCGCGCCCAGGATGAGAACCGCTCAAGACGCTTCACCACGCAACTGCGCATCGAAGGAGAGCTGACACCGTCGATTACCCTGGCCAACAGCACCTTCTACCAGCACTCCACCGACACCACCGATGCGGTAGGCGCCTTCCAGGTCCAGGGCAAGGACGACATCTTCGACAACCGCTTCGAGTTCCGTGCCCGCGGGCAATGGCAGCTCGGCGGCCTGACCCTGGTCGACGACAGCAACAGCGGCCTGATCTATCGCCGCGAATCGAACGAGTCGATCGCCGCCAACAACAGTTTCGGCTCGACCATCAACGCCTACGACCTGACCCAGGACCCGCGCCTGAAAAACCCCGGCGACCTGCTCGGCCTCGCCGGTCGCAACCCCGCCGGGGGCAACGCGGCCTGGATCGGCCAGCCCGGTGTGGCGCAGTTCTCCAACCTCTACGGCTGGCTCAACCTGCCAGCCATGTATCCGGCCGGGCATGGCCTGTACGCCGAATCCATCGCTCCGTACACCGCCGACAGCACCTGGACCACCAAGACCCTGTTCAGCCAGCACAACCTGCGCCTGGGCGAACGTGCAGGCCTGAACATCGGCGCCAGCCGCAGCTGGATCGACGCACGCATCGAGAACCCCTTCGTGGTCAATGGCGCCAGCCAGCGCAAGGATGCAAACAACTACCGGCTGTTCTCGGTCCAGGTCAGCCCCTACGTCAAGCCCACCGACAACAGCACCCTGTACTACACCTTCGACCGCTCGCTGGCGGTCAACACCGGTTTCTTCACCAACGGCCTGGGCTGGGGCAGCGGCGCCGGCGCCAACCAGCTCAACCCCCTGGCGTTCCAGAGCCTGAGCGTATTGCACGAGCTTGGGCTGAAGGTCGAAGCCGTGCCCGACCAGTTGTTCCTGACCCTGGCGGCCTATCGCCAGGCCCGCGACCAGGCGCCGGACAGCAACAACAACATCGCCCGGCTGATCGTCAAAGGCCTGGAAGCGACGCTGCGCTACCAGGACGAACACCTGCGCGGCGGCCTCAATCTCAGCCGCATCAGCGCCTACAACGAGTTCACCAGCCAGGCCGGCTTCGCCTCTGCAGGATTCATTCCCGACAACGGCACCGTGTTCGGCGACAACAACAGCCTCAACCAGCGCCCCTCGGGCAAGTTCGATGCCGTGCAGATCCCCGAGTACAACGCCGGGGGCTATGTGGACTATCGCTTCGACTCAGGCTTTGGCGTGGAGCTGTCCGGCTGGTGGACCAGCAGCTGGTACCTGAACCTGAGCAAGACGGTGAAGGTGCCCGACGAATACAACCTCGACCTGGCCGTGTACTACCGCCAGCCGCAGTGGGGGGTGACGCTGCGCATGCTCAACGTTACCGACGAGCTGAATTTCGTCAGCGGCCTGGCCGGCTCCACCAACACCTTCCTGCAACCCATGCCGGGCCGAACCCTGCTGGCACAGGTCGATTACCAGTTCTGACCCTCAACCCCACACCCGGGAGGCTTTGCCATGTCCATCGAATTCGTCGGTATGATCTTTCCCCGCCAGTGGTCCGAGACTCGCGGCGTACGCACGCCCGACTTCGACCTGCCGTTCATTCGTCATCATGCCCGCGCCCACGAGCACGCCGGGTTCGACCGGGTGCTGATCGCCAGCGGCCCCGGCAGCGCCGACAGCTTGCAGATCGCCGCCTACGCCGCCGCGCACACCGAGCGCCTGGGCTTCATGATCGCCCACCGCCCGGCCCTCACCGCCCCGACCGTGGCGGCGCGCGCCTTCGCCACCCTCGACCACACCACCGGCGGCGGGCGTATCCGCCTGCACGCGATTACCGGGATCACCGCCGAACCCCAGGAAGGCGACACCCTGCTGGACAAGACCGAACGCTACCAGCGCACCGACGAATACCTGGAAATCGTCCGCCGCACCTGGACCGCCGAAGCGCCGTTCGATTTCGAGGGGCGCTACTTCAACATCAAGGGCGCGTTCTCGCCGGTCAAGCCGCTGCAACAGCCGCACATCCCGATCTCGTTCGGCGGCTCGTCGGACATCGCCTACCAGATCGCGGTCAAGCACGCCGACCTCTACGCCCTGTGGGGCGAGCCGTTGAGTGGCGTGGCCGAGCAGATCGCCAAGCTCAAGGCGGCCGCCAGCAGCGCCGGGGTGGCAGCGCCGCGGGTAAGCCTGTCGGTACGCCTGATCCTCGGTGCCACCGAGGAGCTGGCATGGCAGAGAGCGGAGCAGATCCTGGCGCAGATCAAGGCCAACCCGCAGTTCGCCGCCGACAGCCCGTGGAGCAAGCGCATCAAGGGCACCGGCTCCGAGCGCCTGCTCGCTGCTGCAGCACGCGCAGACCGGCATGATCGTGCTCTGTGGATGCCGACCGCGACCGCGGTCGGTGCCTATGGCGACACCACTGCGCTGGTCGGCACACCGGAAACGGTGGCGCAGGCCCTGCTCGACTATGTCGACCTGGGCGTGACCACCTTCCTCAACCGTGGCTACGACCCGCTGTACGACACCGTGGACTATGGACGCTGGGTGATTCCGGCGGTGCGAGAAGAAGTGCGGCGACGCCAGGCCCGCATCACACGCTGACCGTCAGCGCCGCCACAGGAGGGGCGCTGCCCGATGTGCGGCGCCCAACCTGCGGGCGCCAGCAACACCTCAGGCATGCACCCAGCGCCGATGCAGCCCGCGCGCCAGGGCATCGAGCATGAAGCCCAGCACACCGATCAGCAGCACCATCGCCATGAGCTCGGAATAGGCCAGGCGGTCACGGGTGTCGAGGATGAAGTACCCAAGGCCCGCGCTGACCCCGAGCATCTCGCACGGCACCAGCACGATCCACAGGATGCCGATCGCCAGGCGCACGCCGGTCAGCACATGGCCGATCACCCCTGGGATGATCACCTTGCACAGGGTTTCCCAGCGCGTGGCACTCAAGCTGCGCGACAACTGCAACCAGCGCGGGTCGAGCTGACGCACGCCTGCGGCGGTGTTGAGCAGGATCGGCCACAGCGCGGCGAACGCCAGGAGGAAGTAGATCGGCTGATCGCCCACCCCCATCAGCATCACCACCACCGGCATCCACGACAGCGGCGAGATCATCCGCAGGAACTGGAACGCCGGCGTGGTCGCCGCCTCCAGATGCCGGTAGCTGCCCACCAGCAAACCCAGCGGCACCCCGATCAGCAGGGCCAGCAGCAGGCCGATGAGAATACGCTTGAGACTCACCCAGATGTGCCCGTATACCTCGCCATGGCCCAGCAGCTCGACCAGGCTCTCCAGCGTCGCCTGGGGCGAGAAACGCGCCGACAGGCCGTCGGCCTCGCCGAACACCTGCACCCCCGCCCACCACAACAGCAACAGCACCGCCAGCCCGGCAAGGCCCAGGGCGCCATGTACGACATGCTTGCGCATCAGACCGCGAACTCCTCGCTACGCTCGAAGTTGTCGGCGATGCCGAACACCGACGGGCCACCCACGGCGGCGATCGCGTTGCGCACGAAGCGGTCGTCCACCAGGTCGCGCGCGGTCTGCGCCGGATCCAGCCCGGCGAGGAAGCCGCTCTCGCCCTCGATCAGGGTGTTCTTCAAGCGCTTGACCAGCTCCTCGGTGTAGCTGGGGAACGGGTACGGCTGGAAGTCGATGCGCTTTTCGTCCCACTGCTGATGCTGGATCGCACCGCTGGCGATGTAGCCGGCGCGGTCTTCGGCCGAAGGCGCCAGGACCTTGGTCAACACCGCAGGCTCGTGCGGGGTGTATTTGTTGGGACCGGCCTTGGACAGCAACGCCGCGGCCTCGGCGCGGTGATCGCGGGTCCATTGCTGCGCCTTGACGATGGCGTTGACCACCTTCTGCGACCACTCCGGACGATTGTTCAGGTCATGCTCGTGCATGAACACCACACAGCATGCATGGTTGCGCCAGACATCGCCGGTGAAGCGCTGCACGCGCCCGACCTTGAGATTCTCGGCCAGGGCATTGAAGGGTTCGGCGACGATGTAACCGGCGATGCGCTTGCTGGCGAGCGCTGGCGGCATGTCCGAAGGCGGCAGTACCAGCAGGTTGACCTCGTTGGCCGCCAGTTGCGCGTTGGCAGGCTTGGACACAGGGGTCAGGCCGTTGTCACTGAGCATCTGTTGCAACACCACGTTGTGGATCGAGTACCAGAACGGAATGGCGACGGTCTTGCCACCGAGCTGTTTCATGTCGGTGATGTCCGGCGCAACGGTCAGGCCCGAGCCACCGACGTGGTTCCAGGCCACGACCTTGGCCGGCACCTTGCTGCCATAGCGGGCCCAGACCGTCATCGGTGACAGCAGGTGAATCACGTTGACCTGCCCGGAGATGAACGCTTCGATCACCTGCGCCCAGCTGCGCAGCAGCACCGGACGCTCGGCCTTGATGCCTTCGGCCTCGAACAGGCCATTGTTGTGCGCCACCAGCAAGGGCGTGGCGTCGGTGATCGGCAGGTAGCCGATGCGTACCGGCGCGTCCGGCTCGGCGGCAGCGCGTGCCTGCAGGCTCGACAGCATCGGCAAGGCGCCGGCGGCGGTGAGCATGGCGCTGAGCTTGATGAAATCGCGACGCGACGTGGAAGAGCAGCAATCATCCATGCACATGGGCAGGCTCCGACGACAGGGGGGAAGAAGATGTTGAGGTGGGGCGGCTCGCCTGCCGTAGGGTTTTCAGGATCTCGATGCGCAGCGCGCCCAGCTCCTCGACCCGCTGCGCGCGCGGCTGCGGCAGGTCGATGTGCCATTGCCCGAGGGTGCGCGCCGGGTGGTTGCCCAGTAGCAGCACGCGATCGGACAACAGCAGGGCTTCGTCGATATCGTGGGTGATCAGCACCGCCGCGGTGTTGTGGGTGGCGATCAGTTGCAGCAGCAGTTGCTGCATGTCGGCGCGGGTCACTTCATCGAGTGCGCCGAAGGGTTCGTCCAGCAGCAGCACTTCGGGCTGGCGCGCCAGGCAACGGGCCAGCGCCGTGCGCTGGGCCATGCCGCCCGACAGCTGCGCCGGATACTGGCTGCGCGCATGGTTCAGGCCCACTGCCTCGATGGCGTGGTCGATCCGCGCACGACGCTCGGCCGCCGCCAGCGCAGGCTGACGGGCGAAATCCAGGCCAAAGGCCACGTTCTTTTCAAGGCTCAGCCAGGGCAGCAGGCTTGGATCCTGGAAGGCAACGGCCAGACGCGGGTGCGGCCCCTGCAGGGGCTCGCCGTGCAGTGACACCGCACCGCCACCAGGCTGCTGCAGACCGGCCAGCACGCGGAGCAGGCTGGACTTGCCGACACCGCTGGGGCCGAGGATGGTCACCACTTCGCCCGGCGACAGCTTGAGGTCGAACTGTTCCAGCACCGCCTGCCAGCCGCCCTCGCGGGGGTAGCCCAGGCTGATGGCGCGGGCTTCGAGCAACACGTCGGTCATACGTTCGCCGCCTGGCGTTGCAGTTCGGCGCGCAGTTGCACCAGGCTCGGCGTGACGATCGGCACGAAGGCCGACTCGCGCCAACGCCGGGCGAAGCCTTCGCCATAGGCGGTGAGATAAGCCTTGCCGCCGCTGGCCTGAAGCTCCATCTGCACCGCATCGGCGGCGCTTTCGGCCAGGGTGATGCGCAGCTTGAACAGTGCCGCGGGCTGGTTGAGGAAACGCCCGTCGAGCAGGCCCTGCTTGAGCTCGCCGACGGTATTCTCCAGGCGCTCGCGCAACACCTGTTCCGCTTCGGCGAGGAACGAACCGCGCCCTTGCAGGTGTTCGCGCACTTCATCCAGGGCGCGACGGGTCAGGCCGATGGACATGCCGCACTGCAGCGCCAGGAATGCCGGCCGGACCCGAGGCAGGAACTCGCGGGCGTTCTCGTGCAACAGCCAGGTCCGGTCCAGAGCGACCTGGTGGAACGCCAGCGCGGCGGTGCTGCTCGACTGCAGGCCCATCAGTTGCAGGTCGTCGGAACGCTCGAGGCCCTGACTGCTGGACGGGATCGCCAGCACGAAAGGTGCCTGGCCCGCTTCAGCCTCGATCGCCGCCGCCACCACGAAGCCACTCTTGCGCAGGTTGGTCACCCAGTGCAGGCGGCCTTCAAGGGTCCAGCCCTCGCCCTCGGTACGCGCCTGCACTTGCAGGGCTTCGATACCGGAGAGGAACTTCATGGCATTGGACAAGCCAGTGGCGCCGGCCAGTTCGCCGGTCAGCAGGTCTGGCAGCAGCCGCTCGCGCAAGGCCTGGTTGGGGCTGTGCAGCAGGTATTCGATGAAGGCCCGCTGCCCCCAGCAGACGAAGGCCGAGGCCAGCGAGCGGCTGGCGATGGCAGCGATGGCCTCCACGGCGTCGGTGACGTCACCGCCCGAGCCGCCAAGTGCCGGATCGACGCCAACCCGCAGCAACTGCGACTCGGCGATTTGGGCCAGCACCAGGTGCGGGTCGCACTGGCCCTGGTCGATTGCCTCGGCATTGGCATCCAGCCATTGTCGAAATGCAGAATCAAGCATGTCCCTACTCCTTTGAAAACGCCGGCGCGCCGGCACCAGGCGTGGATTACGCCGAAGGCTGCCAGCGGTACTTGCTCAACTCGTCGTTGAGCGGCGTCTGGGCGAACACATTAGCAAAGTTGCACAGGGTTGCGAGACTCACGCCCAGAATCACTTCCAGAGCATTGCCTTCGCTGAAACCTGCATCGCGGAAGGCCTGATAGGTGGCATCGCTGACATTGCCACGGGTGGCGATGACTTCACGGGCGAACTCGGCCAGGGTTTCGTAGCGCGCATCAGGCAGCTCGCCACGCGCACGCAGGGCATCGACCACCTCCTGCGGCAGCTTGGCCTTGTTCAGGGCCACGGCGGTGTGGCCGGCAACGCAGAAGTCGCAACCGTGCTTGGTAGCAGCGATCAGTTGCACCACTTCGCGCTCGGCCAGGGTCAATTCGGACTTGCCGTTGAGGGCCGAAACCGTGACGTAGGTTTCCAGGGCCGCCGGGGCGTTGGCGAGAATGCCCAGCAGGTTGGGGATGAAGCCGGAATTCTTCTGGGCGGCTTCAAGGAAGGGACGTGCAGCTTCCGGGGCGCTCTGCAGAGTGTGTAGAGTAATGCGCGAGGACATGGAGTAGTCTCCTTTGATGTGTGTCCATACAGTCTGTTGGTTATAAGAAATAGCATCCATATTCATCAGTCGCCTTTCCTTGCTCCTGAGTCTTTGCATTAGATGATTTCGTCCTGCCACCTTGTCGATTGGTTATTAGAGGGCCTGGAGCTCGACGCCAGCCTCTTTCACGTCGGGCGCTACTGCGGCGGCTGGCACGCCAGCACCCAGGGCATGGGCCGGGCCAGCTTTCACCTGGTGGTTCAGGGACACTGCTGGCTGCACATCGACGGGCAACCGGAGCCGATCCGCCTGGACAGCGGTGATGCGGTGTTTCTGCTGCGCGACCTGGCCTACAGGCTCTCCAGCGACGCCGACCCCGTCGATGCCTGCGCCCAGCCGCGGCGCACCATGCAGGCGCTGGACCTCGACGCAGGGGACGGCGTGGGCCTGGTGTGCGGGTTCTTCCAGTTCCAGTCGGGGCTGTCGTCGCTGATCGTCGAAGGGCTGGCCGACTGGATCCTGCTGCGGGCCAGCGAACCGGCCGGCAGCGCCGCGCGAGCACTGTTCGAACTGATCCTGGAAGAGTGCCGCCGCCAGCCGACACCGTCGCAGACGTTGCTCGAACGCCTGACCCACCTGCTGTTCCTCTATGTGCTGCGCCAGCAGGCAAATGGCGGCCAATCGCTGGGCGGGCTGATCGCCCTCGCCCGCCAGCCGGCCTTTGCCGGCCTGCTCGAACGCCTGATCGAAGACCCGGGCCAGAGCTGGTCGCTGGAGAGCATGGCGGCCTGCACCGGGCTTTCGCGTTCGGCGTTCTTCAAGCGTTTCAACGAACTCGCCGGGCAGTCGCCGGGCCAGGTGCTGCTGGCCTTGCGCATGCGCCATGCCTGCCAGTTGCTGCGCGCAGGCAATACCGTGGAACAGGTTGGCGCCCAGGCGGGCTATCAATCCGTGGCGGCCTTCACCCGAGCATTCGCAAAAGCGATCGGCATGCAGCCGGGTGCCTACCGCAAGCAACACGAACTCAAGCGCTGATTTCGACGTAATGCGACCTTGCGCATGCGACGTTGGTCGAATGTTTAAGCAATGTCGTTCGCCCAAAGTTAGCTACATTTAGCCGCTGGATTACTGGTTTTTCCCGAAGAAAAGCTTGTAAGCGCCTGCGACAATCCGTCACCGAATAAAATGTACTAACTTGTTAATTAGCTTGCTAAGGGCTTAGACTTCACGCATTCCACCTGCGAGATCCTTGGCATGAACGACACACCCCGCGCTTCTGGCGCCTCCACATTCCTCCTGGTCGGGTTGGGCGTGATCATCGCCCTGCTCGGTCTGCTCCTGGCCGCAGGCGGCGTCAAGCTGGTCGGCCTGGGCGGTTCCTGGTACTTCTTGATCGGCGGCCTGGCGATGGCCATCGCCGGCCTGCTCATCGCCCGTCGCAAGCCTGCCGGCGCATGGCTCTACGCCGTGTTCCTGCTCGGCACCGTTATCTGGGCACTGGCCGATGTAGGCCTGGTGTTCTGGCCGCTGTTCTCGCGGCTGTTCATGTTCGGCGCCATAGGCCTGGTGGTCACGCTGATCTATCCCCTGTTGGTGGGTGCCAACGGCGGCAGTCGCGGCCGACGCGCCTATGCTTTGGCTGCAGCACTGGCAGTGGTACTGGCCATCGCCGCAGGCAATATGTTCGTCGCTCACCCCAGCGTCGCACCGACCGGCAACGGCCCTGGCTTGACCGCCGTGGAACCGGGCAAAGAGCAGAAGGACTGGGCGCACTACGGCAACACCGAAGGCGGCAGCCGCTTCGCCGCGCTGGACCAGATCAACCGCGCCAACGTCGACAAGCTCAAGGTGGCCTGGACCTACCACACCGGTGATGTCGCGATCAGCGACGGCAATGGCGCCGAAGACCAGCTCACCCCGCTGCAGGTCGGCGACAAGGTGTTCATCTGCACCCCGCACAACAACCTGATCGCCCTGGATGCCGACACCGGCAAGGAGCTCTGGAAAAACGCCATCAACGCGCAATCCAAGGTCTGGCAGCGCTGCCGTGGCCTGGCCTACTTCGATGCCACCGCGCCAATCGTCCAGCCGACCCAACCGCACAGTTCGCCGATCACCGTTGCCGCGCTGCCGGCGGGCGCCAACTGCCAGCGCCGCCTGCTGACCAACACCATCGACGGTCGCCTGATCGCGGTGGATGCCGACACCGGTGCCTTCTGCGAAGGCTTCGGCAACAACGGCCAGGTTGATCTGAAGGCCGGCCTGGGTGACGTCCCGGATTCCTATTACCAGCTTTCCTCGGCGCCACTGATGGCTGGCACCACTGTGGTGGTTGGCGGGCGGGTCGCCGACAACGTCCAGACCGACATGCCCGGCGGCGTACTGCGCGGCTTCGATGTAATGACCGGGCAGATGCGCTGGGCCTTCGATCCGGGCAATCCGCAGGACCGCAACGCCCCCGCCGACGGTAGCACCTACGTGCGCAGCACCCCCAACAGCTGGGCGCCGATGTCGTACGATCCGGCGATGAACACGGTGTTCCTGCCGATGGGCTCCTCCTCCACCGACATCTACGGCGTGGAGCGCAGCAAGCTCGACCACACCTACGGTGCCTCGGTGCTGGCCCTGGACGCCACCACCGGCAACCAGAAGTGGGTCTACCAGACCGTGCACAACGATCTCTGGGACTTCGACCTGCCGATGCAGCCAAGCCTGATCGACTTCACCAAGGACGACGGCAGCACGGTGCCGGCAGTCGTGATCGGCACCAAGGCCGGGCAGATCTACGTGCTCGACCGCGCCACCGGTACACCGCTGACTCAGGTCGATGAAGTACCGGTCAAGCCGAGCAACATCCCCAACGAGCCCTACTCGCCGACCCAGCCCAAATCCGTCGGCATGCCGCAGATCGGCGCGCAGACCCTGACCGAGTCAGACATGTGGGGCGCCACCCCGTACGATCAACTGCTGTGCCGCATCGACTTCAAGAAGATGCGCTACGACGGCCTGTACACCGCCCCCGGCACTGACCTGTCGCTGAGCTTCCCCGGCTCGCTGGGCGGCATGAACTGGGGCAGCCTTTCGACTGATCCGGTGCACGGCTTCATTTTCGTCAACGACATGCGCCTGGGCCTGTGGATCCAGATGATCCCTTCGCAGAACAGTGGCCAGGCAGCCTCCGGTGGCGAGGCGCTGAACACTGGCATGGGTGCCGTGCCGCTCAAGGGCACGCCTTACGCGGTGAACAAGAACCGCTTCCTGTCGGTGGCCGGCATCCCCTGCCAGGCGCCGCCGTTCGGTACCCTCACCGCGATCGACATGAAGACCCGGCAGATCGCCTGGCAGGTGCCGGTCGGCACCGTCGAGGACACCGGCCCCCTGGGTATCCGCATGCACCTGCCGATCAAGATCGGCCTGCCGACGCTGGGCGGCACCCTGTCCACCCAAGGCGGCCTGGTGTTCATCGCCGGTACCCAGGATTTCTACCTGCGTGCCTACGACAGCAGCAACGGCAACGAGATCTGGAAGGCGCGCCTGCCGGTCGGCAGCCAGGGCGGGCCGATGACCTACGTATCGCCCAAGACCGGCAAGCAGTACGTGGTGATCACCGCCGGTGGCGCGCGACAGTCGACTGACCGTGGCGACTATGTGATTTCGTACGCCTTGCCATAGACCGCGTTGCTCCCTTCGCGTGCAAGTCGCTGCGGCCTGCACGCGAAGGGGCCCTCACAGACCATCCGAGACCCTGCAATGTCCCCCGCTTTTCGCTTGACCCCTCTTGTCTTCGCCCTGACCAGCACCGCTTCGCTCGCCGCCGACAACACCCTGACCGGTGACTGGGGCGGCCTGCGCCAGCAACTGGAAGAAGACGGCATCCACATCACCGGCGACTACAGCGGCGAGACCGCCTACAACGCCCACGGTGGCCTGCACCGCTCGGCGCGTTATTCGCAGAACCTCAAGTTGGGCGTGCAATTCGACCTGTCGAAACTGTATGGCCTGGACAACGGCGGCAAGGTCCAGCTCACCGTCAACGACCGCCGCGGCAACAGCGCCTCTGAAGACCTGGTCGGCAACCGTCTGCCGATCCAGGAGAACTACGGCGGCCTGTATACCCGCCTCACCGAACTGAGCTACGAGCGCAACCTGTTCACCCCGGCCTTGAACCTCAAGCTCGGCTACATGGCCATGGGCAACGACCTCGGCGGCCTGGACAGCGGCATCCTGTGCAATTTCATGAATGCCGGCTTCTGCGGCCACCCGCTGAACATGTCCGGTGGCAGCGGCTGGACCAACTACCCCAACGCGCACCTCGGCGCCCGGGTCAAATACGATCTCTCGCCCTCCTGGCAACTGCGCGTGGCGGCCTTCAACGTCGATCCGCAGAGCAACGGCAACTCCAGCCGCGCCTGGCACCTGGGGCCCAAGCACAGCACCGGCACCGTGGTGCCTGTGGAGCTGGTCTACAAGGTGCAGGGCGAACGGCCGGGCGAGTACAAGCTGGGCTACTACTACGACAGCTCCAACGTGAAGCGCATCGGCAGCGACCAGGACGTGGCCGGACGCAGTGGCCATTACCTGCTGGTCGACCAGGCGTTGTGGAACGACCCAGCCTCTGCGGGTCGCAGCCTGCATGCGTTCGGCCAATATTCAGCGTCGAGCAAGGCCGCCTCGCCCTTCACTCGCTGGTATGGCGCCGGTGTGGTGCTGTACAAGCCCTTCGAAGGACGACCGCGCGACACCCTGGCGCTGGGCTACGGGCGGGCGGTGCCGAATCCGCGCAGCCGTCAGTTGCTGGAAACCACCGCGCTGGATGCCGGGCGTGACTTCCCCGGCCTGGACAGCGCCGAGCAACTGATCGAACTCAGCTATGGCTACCAGGCCACGCCATGGCTGAACCTGCGCCCGGATGTGCAGTACATCATCGAGCCGGGCGCCTTCTCCGGCGAAGCGATCGACAACGCGCTGGTCGTCGGGCTGCAGGTCAAGGCGACGTTTTGACCGGCAAGATCCGCTTCTGCAGGTTCCAGCGCATTCATGATGAGCCGCTATGCAAGGCGGGCGGAACGTGGCATATATCCTGGCATTCCCCCAGGAGAACTTTCCCATGCTCGGCGTAACCGACTACGGCGCCTTCGTCATCGCCTTCATCGTCCTCCTGGCCATTCCCGGCCCCGGCAACTTCGCCCTGATCACCGCCACCGGCAAAGGCGGGATCAAGGGCGGGCTGGCGGCGACCCTCGGGGTGATCCTCGGCGACCAGGTGCTGATGTGGCTGGCCGTTGCAGGCGTCGCCACCCTGCTCGCCGCCTACCCGGCCGCCTTCCACGTCGTGCAATGGGCTGGCGCCGCCTACCTGGCCTGGCTCGGCCTGCGCATGGTGTTGAGCAAGCCCGGCACTGGGCCGCGTGAAAGCCGCATGGACAGCGGTCACTACCTGCGCCAGACCATGATGATCACGCTGCTCAACCCCAAGGCGATCATGTTCTACATGGCCTTCTTCCCACTGTTCATCGATCCGGTACAGCATCAGGGCTTCATCACTTTCGCCTTCATGGCGGTGACGGTCGCCGGGCTGACCCTTCTCTACGGCCTGTTCGCGGTGCTGCTGACCCACCACCTGGCCGAGCGCATGCGCGCCAATCCGCGGATATCCAACCTGCTCGAGCGGCTGGCCGGTGCTTGTCTGGTCGGGTTTGGCATCAAGCTGGCGGCGATGCGCTGAGACTCAGGCACCACCAAGCAGGTCGTGGGCATCGAGCAGCCGGAAGGCCACTTCCGGATTGCGCTCCAGGCCTTTGCGAATGGCAGCAGGGATCGACTGGCGGGTCTTGCGGCACAGCCCCGGCTGGTCGTCCAGCTCGATGACGAAGCCGCGCATGGTACGCACCTCGTTGTAGCCTGGTGCGATATGCACGCGAATGCCCAATTGCTCGTAGAGACGTGACTGCAGGCGCTGCAGGTCTTCCAGGCTCTGGAGGTTTTCCAGACGTTCGAGCAGGCGCTTCTCCTCCTGGCGGTTGAGCAGAAGAATGCGTTGGGCCTGGGGTGGGTGCGCGTGCAACTGCTCGCGCCCGCAATCACAGGCGCCGGGAGGGCAAGGCTGGCGCAAGGCAGGTGTGCTGGACATGGGCCAAGCATAGCGCTTTCAAATGAAAGTTCGCCTCCCCTGGAAATCGTCGCTAGAGACTGACGCCCAAGGTCCTCCTGACCTGTTCCGCGCGAGCATCGTCTGCCGCACTGACCAGGGCGAAGTTGTAGTCACCATGGGACCAGTAGCGCGCCTCGAGCTGCCCATCGACGCGCTGCCCGCTGGGCATCTGCTCGTAGCGCCCGCCTGGGGAGCGCATGAACAGGCTGATGCGTTCGCCTTTTTTGTCCTGGAACACCAACAATGCCGCCGGGCCGTCCTCGTTGGCCAGCAGGCGTGCACCCACAGGCTGGAAGCCGTATCCGCTGAGATCCGGCACCTGGCCGACCCGGTTGAAATGCCGCCCCAGCCACGACTGCAACTGTGCAGGGTCATCGGCCTGGACATCGAGGGCCGTGGCGTCGGCGAACAGCTTGTGTGCCTGCACCGCGTCGGCCATCGGCAAATCGCCTGCCAGCATCGTCGATTCACGTGCCTGCCAGCCCCCTAGCCCGCCAAGCCCCAACGCCAGCAGCAGGACAGCGGCCGACGCGAAGCGCTGCTGGCGACGCTGACGCACCCGCCGCCGCAGGTGGGCGAGTTCCAGTTGCGGGTTGTGGGGCATGTCGTTGAAACCGGCAAGCGCCGCGCGCAGGCGCCGGGCATCGCTGCGCCAGGCCTCGATCCGCGCGGCCTGCTCCGGGTTGGCCGCAAGCCAGGCCTCGACCTCGGCCCGGCGTACAGGCTCCAGTTGGTCGTCGACAAAGGCGTGCAGCTCTTGCTCGGTGGGGATCAGGCGAGTCATTTCAGTCTCCGCAAGGCCGGGGACGATGGCTTGCCCTCGGTCAGTTCACGCAACGCGGCACGGGCGCGCGACAAGCGCGACATGACGGTGCCGATCGGTATATCCAGGGCCTGGGCGACTTCCTTGTAGCTCAAGCCCTCGACGCTGACCAGCAGCAACAGCGCGCGCTGTTCGCTGGGCAGGCGGGCGAAGGCCTGCAGGTCGGCCTGGGCCAGCACGATGCTCTCGGTCTCGTGGCCCAGCGGCTCCTCGGCCTGCCCGCCGCGACCGAACCAGTTCAGCCAGCGCGAGTGCAGGCGATCGCGGCGCTTGCCGTCGAGGAACAGCCGATAGAGGATGGTGAACAGCCAGGCACGCCGGTTCTGTTCCTCTCGCTGTTGACCGCTGCGGGTGAGCGCACGCTCGACGGTGGCCTGGACCAGGTCGTCGGCACTGCCGCTTTCGCGGGTCAGCCACAGGGCGAAGCGCCGCAGGCTTTGCAGCAGTTCGCGCCATTGTTGTTCATCCAGGTCATGCATGGTCAGGCCCCGGCCCCATGGGCTGTCAGTGTAATGGGCAGACGGGGCGCGACGAAATCTATTCCCGTCGAGGGAATAAATTTTTCGCTCCCACGTCATACCGGCTCATTCACTGACTCGGAACGTCACCATGAACACACCCCTGCAAGGCCCTGCCAAGGCCCTGCGCCTGGCCGCCATAGGCGCCACGGTCGTGGCGCTGGGTGCGGGCTTCGCCTATGCCGCCGGATGGATCGGCACCCCTGCCCTGACGCCACAGCGCATCATCGACACCTTCGAAGCCCAGGCCGGCCACCATCCCGGCTACCGCAAGAACCACGCCAAGGGCCTGTGCGTCAGCGGCTACTTCGAAAGCAGCGGCCAGGCGCAGGCGCTGTCGAGCGCGCGGGTATTCAGCCAGGCACGGGTGCCGGTGATCGGCCGCTTCGCCATCGGCGGTGCCAACCCCTACAGCCCCGACGCCGGCGTACCGACCCGCAGCCTGGCGGTCCAGCTGAGTACCGACGACGGCCAGGTATGGCGTACCGGCATGAACAATCCACCCGTGTTGGCGGTAAGCACCCCGCAAGCTTTCTATGAACTGGTCGTGGCCAGCGGCCCGAGCCCGGCCACCGGCAAACCGGACCCGGCCAAGCTGCAGGCGTTCTTCGCCGCCCACCCGGAAAGCGCAGCCTTTCGCCAATGGGCCGCCAGCGCCAAGCCCAGCGACAGCTTCGCCAACACCGACTACAACAGCATCAACGCCTTTCGCCTGATCGATGCCAGTGGCAAGGCGCAAGCCGTGCGCTGGCGCATGGTCGCGCAAACACCCTTTGCCCCTCTGCCCGCCCAGGTCGAGGACAACCTGTACCTGCAACACGACCTGCAACAACGCCTCAGCCAGGCGCCGTTGCGCTGGACACTGCGCCTGACCCTCGCCGAACCCGGCGACGCCATCGACGACCCGGCCAGCCAATGGCCCGACTCGCGCCGCAGCATCGATGCCGGCACCCTGGTGATCGACCACGTCGATGCACCTGAACAAGGCGCCTGCCGCGACCTCAACTTCGACCCGCTGATTCTGCCCAGCGGCATCGAAGCCTCCGCCGATCCGATCCTCGCCGCGCGCTCGGCCGCCTACTCGGAATCGTTCAACCGCCGCAGCCGTGAAAGCCTCGGCGCAGGAGCACGCCCATGAAACCGTCCGCCTTCCACCCCCTGGCCCGCCTGGTGCACTGGCTCATGGCGATACTGATCCTGGCGATGCTGTTCATCGGCGTGAGCATGGTCGGCGACCTGTCGCCACGTCACCCCTGGCTGGTGGAGCTGCACAAGGCCACGGGCCTGGCGCTGCTGGCACTGGTGGTGCTGCGCATCATCCTGCGCCTGACCCTGCCGCACCCGCCACTGCCCGCCGACCTGCCACCGCTGCAGCGTTTCGCTGCCGGCGCCTCGCACCTGGCGCTGTACGGGCTGATGCTGGCCATGCCGTTGCTCGGCTGGGCGATGCTCTCGGCCGGCGGCTACCCACGGCCCTTGCAACTGCCGGCGATCATGCCTCACGACCTGCAGTTGTATGCCGTGCTGCGCCAAGCGCACGGCTGGGCGGGCTACCTGCTGTTCGTCACCATCCTGGCCCACCTCGGCGCAGCGCTGTTCCATGCACTGGTGCGTCGCGATGGCGTATTGCGTAGCATGTGGCCAGGGCCCTTGCGCCGCAGCGACTGAAAAACGCCTGCAGGCGGAATGGGGCCGATACCTTTCCGCCTGCCATGGATGTTTCAATGACCACCGCGAAGGACACTGCATCTCCCACCCTGCCCCAAGC